>JAEYUX010000062.1 GCA_023432235.1 Actinomycetes bacterium | reverse complement strand
GTAGCGCGGTGGTGGACGCCTTCAATGCGGCCGACGCTCCGGCTGCGGGATTCACTCTCGACCGGCCCCTCGTGGAGGACGGTGAACTTCATCCCGATGCGCGCGGAGTACGCACGCTCGTGTGGTGTGCGTCGCGCATCAACCCCCGGCTTGCCGTCGAGGAGCCGGCCCTGATCGAGGCTGACAAGCGCGATCTCGACGAGGCGATCTCGCTGTTTTCCCGTGAGGAGCGGCCCCCGCGCATCGTCACCTTCTCCTCTGGGGGCACTCTTTATGGGCCGCCTGCGGTGCCGCCGTTTCGTGAGAGCGATGAGCCGCATCCAGTCAACACTTATGGCGCAGCAAAGCTTGAGATCGAACAGCACGTGACTCGTTCAGGGCTTGAATCTGTCGCGCTGCGCGTGGCGAATGCATACGGCCCCGGACAGTGGCCCGCGCCGGGCCAGGGCGTGCTCGCGCATTGGATCGAGGCGGCGCTCAATGGTGCCGAAGTACACGTCTACGGCGATCCGACGGCCACGCGTGACTACGTGTACGTCGATGACATCGCGCAGGCGGTCGTTGCGGCCCACCGCGCCGAGACCGTACCGCCCGTCGTCAATATTGGCTCGGGTGTCGCGACGTCCCTTGACGATCTTCTCCACGTCCTTGAGCCGGTTGTCGCGCCCCACGTTCTCCGCGTGGTCCGCCACCACGCCCGCGACACCGACACGGCGCACTCGACCCTTGATGCGTCTCTTGCTCGTGAGGCGCTCGGTTGGCAGGCCCAAGTTCCCCTTGCCGAAGGAGTCGCGCGGCAATGGCGTTGGCGGGCCGCGCAATGAGACTTCTCACCCTCAATAAGGGAGCGGTGATCCGATGGGTGCTCTTTGGCGTTGCCGTCGCGGTTCTCACGTGGGCGGTTGTCTCACAGTGGGACGGCGTCGCCGACGCTGCCCGTGGACTGGGCGTATGGCCGCTCGTCGCGGCCACCGCTCTTACCGTTCTCGCCCTCGCGTTCAACACGCTGTCCTGGCGCTCCGTCATGCGGTCGGTGGGTCTTGAAGCGCCCCTGTCGGACGCGTCGGCCGTCTTTCTTGTGTCTCAGGCGGGCAAATACGTGCCCGGAGCGATCTGGCCCGTTGTCGCCCAAGCCGAATTCGCTCGCGCTCACGGAGTGAGCCGGTCACGCGCGATGACGGGATCGCTCGTCGCGATGGCGGTGGGTGTGGTGATGGCCGCCGTTGTCGGCATGATCGCGCTCGCGGTCTTTGCCCCCGGCACGCTGCTCGACTACTGGTGGGCGCTTGCCCTCGCCGTGGCGCTCGCGGTCACGCTCATCCCAGCCGTGCTTGAGCGGCTCCTTGCCATTGCACTTCGCGTCCTGCGCCGCAGTGGCGAGCCGCCACGCATCGCGGGCAGGGCTCTCTTCGCGTCGGCGCTGTGGTCGGCGCTGAACTGGGCCGCCCTCGGAGTTCACGCGTGGGTGCTACTCCGTGCTCTTGGCAGCGATGACGCGAACCTCGGCATCGCGACGGGGGCGTTCGCGGTGGCGTGGCTGGTTGGCTTCGTCATCGTCATCGCCCCTGCAGGAGTGGGGCCGCGTGAGATCGCGCTCGTCGCGTTGCTCGCAGGGACCGCTACTGAACCTCAGGCACTCGCTTTGGCGTTGCTCAGCCGCTTTGCGATGACGCTCGCCGACGCTTTGGGGCTTGCTCTTGGCGTTGGCGTGCAGCGGTTGCGGCGGGCACAGCCGGGCCGTACTGCTGCTCCTTGATGCGGTAGAGCTGGTCCTCGTTGAGGATGCGGTTGGACTTCGCAAGGTCGGACAACACGCCGATCGCGAGCGACAGCCCAGAGCCAATGAGGAGCAGAGTCCCCAACATGAGGGACTGATAGTGATTGCCCTGGTCGCCTTGAGCGAGCAAGATCGCGTACCGCACAAACGGGACGAGGCCAAGCACCCCAAAGAACACCATCATCGTGAGGAAGAGCGACCACGGCTTGAACATGATGTACGAACGGAGGATCGCCTGGCCTGACCGCGCCATGTGCTCGAACATGTTGGAGAACAGGCGGGATTCACGCGTCTTGGGATTGGTGTCGATCTCGACGGACGCGATGGCGAGGCTCTTGTTCCCAGCCTGAATGATCGTCTCCATCGTGTAACTGAATTGCGTGACGATGTTGAGGCGGTAGAGCGAATAACGCGAGTAAGCGCGAAATCCCGAGGCAGCGTCGGGCAATTTGGTCCCGGCGGCGCGATTGACCACCCACGAGCCGAACCGTTGCATCACCTTCTTGAAAGCGGAGAAGTGCTCGATGGTGTGGGTCTGGCGATCACCAATGACGATGTCAGCGCGGCCGGCAAGGATGGGCGCAACGAGGTCGGGGATGCGCGCTTGCGGGTACTGGTTGTCGCCATCGGTGTTGACCACGATGTCGGCGCCGTGAGCGAGAGCAAAGTCCACCCCGTCGCGGAACGACCGTGCGAGACCCATCCGTGTGGTGTGGGAGATGACGTGATGGACCCCGAGTTCACGCGCAATCTCCACGGTGCGATCCGTTGAGCCGTCGTCAATAACGAGCACCTCAATCTCGTCGATGCCGTCGATCTTCTTGGGAATCGATTCGAGCACCAACGGCAAGGTGGCTTCTTCGTTAAGACATGGGATCTGGACGATGAGCTTCACAATGACCTTCCGACGCTCCACAGCGTAGTGGCGCAGCGCGCGGCCCGCTGTCAGTCGGAGGTGGTTGCCGATGCCTTGGTGCGCAGGTACCAGGCCACCACGTGGCGGGCAATGCCAGCCCCAACGGCAATGACGACGCCGCCGATCGAGCCAGCGACCGCCGTGGCCGCGAGCAGGTTCTCAGAGACGGCGGAGAGGAGGGACTCGGTCCACAGCGCCCGGCCTAAGAGCCCGCCCAGCGCGCCAGCGAGAAGGTTGAGCCACCAGCCGTTGTCGACGCGCGCGTGGGTGTGCGCGGCTCCGGAGCCCACGAGGGCACCGGCGACAACACCCACGAGCAACTCCATGGCATGAACCTAATGGGTGCTCGCGGATGTGGCCTGTTGCGACTCCCCAGGGGTGTTCTAGAGGAGGCTCTCACGTGACGGATTAGCCACGTACCGGCAGGTTCCCTGTTGCGCTATCGCCGAGTAGGACAGAATGGGCGGGTGACCTCCTTCGCTGACCGCCACGTGGGCCCCAACGACGACGCCATTCACACGATGCTGGGCACCGTGGGATTCGCGTCGTTGGAAGCGCTGATCGACGCTGCTGTGCCGGAGTCGATTCGGCAAGACGACGTCCTCGTCCTGCCCGATGCGCTGACAGAAGCCGAGGCGCTTGCGCGCCTTGAGCAGTTCGCCCACAGCAACGAGACCGCCGTCCAGATGATCGGACAGGGGTACTACGACACGGTGACTCCCGCTGCAATTCGCCGCGGCATTCTCACCAACCCTGCCTGGTATTCGGCGTACACGCCGTATCAGGCGGAGATCTCTCAAGGTCGCCTCGAGGCACTGCTGAACTTCCAGACGATGGTTGCGGATCTCACCGCGTTGCCCATCGCGAACGCGTCGCTGCTCGATGAAGCAACGGCGGTCGCCGAGGCCGTGCTCCTCATGGAACGCGCCGCCAACCGTGAAGGCGCGATCGTCATTGACGCTGAGTGCTTCCCGCAGACCCTCGAGGTGGTCCTCGCCCAGTGCAGCGCTCTCGGCATCACCGCGCGAGTTGAAGACATCGAAGAAGCCTGGCGGCCAGCGCGAGACGTCGTCGGCGTCGTCTTCCAGAACCCGGGCCAGTCGGGACGGCTTAGGGATCTGCGACCGCAACTTGCGGCGGTTCATGAGGCCGACGCTCTGGCCACTGTTGCGTGCGACCTCCTCTCACTCACCATCGTCACGCCTCCCGGCGAAATGGGCGCCGACATCGCCGTGGGCTCATCTCAACGTTTTGGTGTGCCGCTGTTCTACGGCGGACCGCACGCGGCTTTCATGGCGGTACGTGAGGGCCTGGAACGGCAGTTGCCGGGCCGCCTTGTTGGGGTGTCACGCGATGAGGACGGCAAGCCCGCATACCGTCTGACGCTCCAAACCCGTGAGCAGCACATTCGCCGCGAGAAGGCGACGTCAAACATTTGCACCGCGCAGTCTCTGCTCGCTGTCGTGGCGTCGATGTACGCCGTGTATCACGGGCCCGATGGCCTTCGCGATATCGCCCTTGATGTCCACTCGAAGGCCGTCACCCTTGCCGATGCGCTGTCCGCGATGGGCGTGAACCCGGTGCACGAGGACTTCTTCGACACCCTCATGCTGAATGTGCCGGGCGGTGCCGATTCTGTTGTCGCACGCGCCGCCGCGGCGGGCATCAACATCCGCAAGGTCGACGAGGACCACGTGGCAATCGCCTGTGACGAAAAGACCGAACTCGCCACTCTCGACCACCTCGTTGAAGCCGTCATTGCGCGCCCTCGCCACCCGGTTTACACGGCGCCTCGCGTCGCCATCCCTCGGACGGTGCGCCGGACATCCGAGTACCTCACGCACCCCGTGTTCAACAGTCATCACTCAGAGGCCGCACTCACGCGCTACATGCGCCGGCTTGCGGATCGTGACTTGGCGCTCGACCGGACGATGATCCCGCTCGGGTCCTGCACGATGAAGCTCAACGCGGCGGCGTCGCTTGAGCCGATGCTCTGGCCGGGTTTCGCCAACATCCACCCCTTTGCGCCGTCCACCCAGACGGCGGGTTACCGCCAAATGATCGAGCAGCTCGAGGACTGGCTTGCCGAGATCACCGGCTACGCAGCCGTCTCGGTTCAGCCCAATGCTGGCTCGCGTGGCGAGTATGCGGGTCTCCTCACGATCCGCGAGTACCACCGCGCACAGGGCAGCGTCGACCGCGATGTGTGCCTCATCCCCGCCTCTGCTCACGGCACCAATGCAGCGTCGGCCGCCTTGGCCGGAATGCGAGTGGCTGTTGTCAAGACGGGCGCGGACGGCGAGATTGATCTTGACGATTTGAAGGCCGTTCTCGCGAAGCACGAGGGCAAGGTGGCTGCGATCATGATCACCTACCCCTCGACGCACGGGGTCTACGAGCCTCACGTGAGCGAGGTGTGCGCGGCAGTGCACGACGCTGGCGGTCAGGTGTACATCGATGGCGCCAACCTCAACGCTCTCGTGGGCCTCGCCAAGCCCGGCCACTTTGGCGGCGACGTCTCACACCTCAACCTGCACAAGACCTTCGCTATCCCTCACGGTGGTGGCGGCCCCGGCGTCGGCCCGGTCGCAGTGGCCGAGCACCTCGTGCCGTTCCTGCCCCGCACGCGCCAGTCGATTCAGCGACCGCATGATCTCAAGCGTCAGGGCGCCGCAGTGTCCGGAGCGCCGTATGGCTCGGCTGGAATCTTGCCAATTTCGTGGTCGTACATCGCGATGCTTGGACCCGACGGCCTCCAGCAGGCCACCCAGGTGGCGGTGCTCGCGGCCAACTACGTCGCGACCCGACTCGCGGAGCACTACCCGGTGTTGTATCGAGGCCCCGGCGGGCTTGTTGCTCACGAGTGCATCCTCGACATGCGTGACCTCACCAAGGCGACCGGCATCACCGCTGAGGATGTCGCAAAGCGACTCATCGACTACGGCTTCCACGCGCCCACGATGTCGTGGCCTGTTGCGGGCACGCTCATGGTGGAGCCAACCGAATCCGAGGATCTCGCAGAGCTCGATCGCTTCATCGATGCGATGATCTCGATTCGGGAGGAAATCGCCGCGGTTGAGCGCGGGGAGGTCGACGCTGATGCGTCGGCTTTGCGGCACGCACCGCACACAGCGGAGTCGCTCCTTGTGGACGAGTGGACCGCGCCGTACTCGCGTGAACAGGCGGCTTTCCCCGCACCAGGCTTGCGCCGGGACAAGTACTTCCCTCCGGTGCGTCGAATCGACAATGTGTACGGCGACCGCCACATTGTGTGCGCCTGCCCACCCGTGGAGTATTTCCAGGACTGAGCCGATTTAGTCGGCGATGAGTGCCGGCGCTATTGATTCCGACGCCGGAGGGCCGAGGTCCCACGCCCGCGGGTTTACGCTGGCCGCATGACGCGTTCGCCCTTGCATCATGAGCACGAGGCGCTTGGCGCCACCCTTATCGACTTCGCCGGCTGGGATATGCCGGTGCGGTACAGCTCCGATCTGGCGGAACACCGTGCGGTGCGCGAGGCGGCTGGACTCTTCGACATCTCCCACATGGGCGAAGTCGTGGTGCGTGGACCGCAGGCGGCGACCGGTCTCGATGCGGCGGTCGTCTCAGGCATGGAGCGCCTCGCGATTGGTAAGGCGAAGTACACGATGCTGTGCACGCCGAGCGGCGGGGTCATCGATGACCTCATCGTCTACCGCCGCGACTGGGACCACTTCATCGTGGTGGCCAACGCTGCGAACGTCGACACGGTCGTTGCAGAACTGAGCCACCGATTGGCGCAGTTCGACGCGACGGTGACGGACATGACGGCGGAGGTCGCACTCATCGCGGTGCAAGGCCCGCTCGCCGAACAGATCGTGACGAGCATGTGCGCCTTTGGTGAGGACGACATTCGCCTGCTCGCGCCGTACACATGGTGCACCGTGTTACTCAAGGGCGACATTCACGCAATGGTCGCTCGCACGGGCTACACGGGTGAGGATGGCTTCGAACTTTTTGTCGTGCCGGACGACGCGGTGGCCGTGTGGCGTCTCGCCCTTACATACGGCGAACCGCTCGGGATGCTCCCGTGCGGACTCGCTGCCCGAGATTCGCTTCGCCTTGAGGCGGGCATGCCGCTCTACGGTCATGAGCTGACGCTTTCGACGACTCCCTATGACGTGGGCCTCGGCCGCGTGGTGCAAACCGGTGCCGCACGGGTGCTCGTGCGACCCGGACTCGATGGCGCTGTGCGCTTGAGCGATGACAAGCAGCCGCGAGGAGACTTCGTGGGCCGCGAAGCTCTCGCGGCCGCCAAGGAGACGTACGACGCCGCGATCGCCGCTCCGGCCGCGGCACCGTCAGATCAGCGCGTTCTGGTGGGCCTTGTCGGCACGTCCGGCCGAGTTGCCCGGTCTGGCTATGAGGTGTTCCACGATGGCCAGCATGTGGGCGTCGTGTCATCGGGTGCGCCGTCACCCACGCTCGGCAAGCCGATCGCGATGGCGATGGTGCACCCGCGTGCTGCAGCCGAAGGAACTGCAGTGGAAATTGACGTCCGTGGCCGCCGCGAAACGATGACGGTTGCCGCGCTACCTTTGTACCGGCGAGCCTCGCAGTGATGCGCGGTATTCACCTTCCAATTCGTGCGAAAGGGTTGGCTTATGTCCTCCGTTCCTGCTGATTTGCTGTACTCCGCTGAACACGAGTGGGTGGCGGGCGATGCCGAGCCGGGCTCCGTGGTGACCGTTGGCATCACGGACTATGCGGCCAAGGCCCTGGGCGATGTGGTCTATGTCGAGTTCCCGAGCGTGGGCGACAAGGTCACTGCCGGAGAGGTGTGCGGCGAGCTTGAGTCGACGAAGGCTGTGAGCGAGTTGTACTCGCCTGTCACCGGCACTGTCACCGCCGTCAACGAGTCGCTCCAGAGCGCTCCAGGCACCATCAACGACGACCCCTACGAGGCCGGTTGGATCCTCAAGGTTGAGGTCTCAGAAGACGCCGACTTGATGGACGCCGACGCATACGCTGACCACGTCTCGTAATGGCGGAGGCGCACGATTCAGGTGCGTCGCCACTGGGGCCGCAAGCGGCGCCCGAACTCCTCATCGTGGCCGGCGCCATCACCGACTCCCTCGCTGAGCCGCGCCGACTCTTGAGCGCACGCCGGACGCTACCTCTGTGGGCGCGAGGACAGTGGGAGTTTGCTGGCGGCAAGGTCGAAAGCGGAGAGACAGTTGAGGAGGCCTTGCGCCGTGAATTGCGCGAGGAACTTGGTGTCGAGGTGGTGGTGGGTGACGAGCTGATCGGCCCCCACACGTCCGCGGTCACGGGTGATTCCGTGTGGGAAATACGTGCGCTCGGCTCAGTGCCAGCACCAGATGTGCCGCCCTCGCCTCTTCGCCTCGTCATGCGCATCTTCTGGTGCGAACTCGCCCCGGGTTCTCCTGAGCCCGCACCGCTTGAGGATCACGACGCCGTCACGTGGCTGGAGCCCGGTGCATGGCGGGACGGGGTCGAGTGGCTTGTTGCAGACGAACCGATCGTGGCGGCGCTCATCGATGATGCGATCCAGCGTCACCGGCGCGGGGCCTGCTGACGCTGCAGCATTACGCCACCGCGATACAACCCTCGAGGTGATCGTCAACGAGGCCGCACGCTTGCATCGCCGCGTACATCGTCACCGGGCCGATGAAAACGAAGCCCGCCATCTTGAGTGTTTTGGCAAGCGCGAGAGATTCGGGAGTTGAGCTTGGTACGTCCTCCCACTTGCTTGCACGCACGGTGCGCGGCGTCGGCGCGTGCGACCAGAACAATTCGTCAAGGGAAATGCCCGACTCTTGTAGTGCAACCACCGCCTTGGCGTTGGTAATCGCCGCCTCAATCTTTTGTCGATTGCGCACGATGCGGACGTCGTTCATCAGCCGCTCAATGTCATCCGCGTCAAATGCCGCCACGCGCGCGGGATCAAAGCCGTCAAAGGCCTCCCGAAAATGGTCGCGTTTGCGCAGAATCGTGGCCCACGACAGCCCCGACTGCATTCCTTCCAGCACGATGCGCTCATACAGCGCGGCATCACCATGAACGGGTACGCCCCATTCTTCATCGTGATACCGCTCGTAAACCGGGTCTCCGTTGCCGAAACATCGCAACAAGTCGCTTGTTTCTGTGATCATGCGACAATCTTGGCCCTCAGCGCTGACACGCGCGAGGGGAATTTCCCGCACTGTGGACAACTCCCAAACCTGGTCGCTGTGAACGGCCGAGTACGAGGGTCAACTGGTCCAGTACGTCACGTCCGCGTAGTCTGTCCACCGCCATGAGCATCTGCGACCTGTTTGGCGCCGCGCGCCCCACGCTCTCGTATGAGTTGTTCCCGCCGCGCAGTGCCGCGGCCGAGCAGCAACTCAGCGCGACGATGGCGTTGCTCGCCGCCACGGGGCCGGACTTCATGTCGATCACGTATGGAGCCTCGGGAACCACCCGAGGCACGAGCCGCGGCGTTGTCCACGATCTTGCGGTCGCTCACACGATCCCACCGCTTGCACACCTCACGTGCGTTGATCAATCGCGCGCGGAGCTCATTTCGGTGATCGAGGAGTACCTGGCCGACGGCGTGCGCGATTTCTTGGCGTTGCGTGGGGACCCGCCCAAGGGTCAGGTGGATTGGCGTCCTCACCCAGACGGTCTCTTGTATGCCTCCCAATTGGTGGAGCTACTGAAGGACGTCGCGGGGGCCCACGGCGTTGAGATTTGCATTGCGGTCACCGCCTTTCCGGCGCAGCACGCAGTCGAGCAGTGGCGCCAACAGGGCCTCGACGTATTGCGTGCCAAGCAAGAGGCGGGCGCTGATTTTGCGATCACCCAGGTGTTCTACGACGTGAGCCACTACGTGGATCTCGTGAGGGACGCTGCAGACCAGGGCATTCACTTGCCGATCGTTCCCGAGGTCATGCCGCTTGTGAACGCCCGGCGGGCCTATCGCGCCGCTGAACTCACTGGGGTTCCGACGCCCGCTGAGCTCGTTACCGCTTTGGAGGCGGCAGCCGACGACGAGGCGGCGCTTGCGGCGGGAGTGGAGCATGCGGCCACGTTGTCTCGTGATTTGCTCGACGCGGGCGCACCGGGCATTCACATCATCACCTTCAACCGCCACGAAGCGGCGCTGGCGCTTGTCGATGCACTCGGCCTGCCGCATCCGGGAGCCTCGTAACGAGCACCCAGCCCGAGCGTCGGCCGCATGGGACGATGAGGTCATGGCTCGCATAGTGAATCCCCGCACCGTTACCCTCACCCGCGACAGCGTCGGCGTCTACACGGCAACAAACGCGCACGGCGCGACCCTCCAGTTTGGGCGCGGCGACGGCCTCCTCACGCCCGTCGAACTGTTGCTTGCTGCGATCGCGGGCTGTTCGAGCGTGGACGTCGACTTCATGACCTCGCGCAGGGCCGAGCCGACCAAATTCGAGGCGACTGCCGAGGCCGATTACGTCAACGATGACGAGACCGGCAACATCCTTGAGAACATCCGCGTCACCTTTGACTTGCAGTTCCCCGACGGCGAAGAAGGCGACAAGGCGCGGGCCCGCATCGCCGCCGCGCTCGCGGCATCTCACGAACGCGAGTGCACGGTGTCGCGCACGGTTGAGGCGGGGACGCCGGTGCAATTGGTTCAAGAGCACCACTAAAAGGTGCCAACTCGCGTTGGTCCGGATGGGCACATCCCGCTAGAGTGTGTGGCGCTATCTCGGCGCAATCGACGCGTCGACCAAGCGCAATGGCGAGCCCGCCGCGCAGCATCCATTTGAGGAATCATGTCTGACGCAACCCCCTCGACCTTTCCCACCGGCACCATTCTTGGCTACCCGCGCATCGGCCCGGGCCGCGAGCTGAAGAAGGCCCTCGAGTCGTTCTGGAAGGGCGCCACCTCCCAGGCCGACCTTGAAGCGGCCGCCGCTGACCTGCGCTCCACCACTCGCGAACGAATGTCCACGCTGGGACTCGGCCGCACCGATTCGTCGATCCCCTCGAACTTCTCGTTCTACGACCACGTGCTCGACGCAGCCGTCACCTTTGGTGCGGTTCCCACCCGTTTCGCTCACTTGCGTGACGCGAAGGGCGCCGTTGACCTCGCCGGTTACTCGATCATCGCTCGCGGTGAGGGCGACAAGGCCCCGCTCGAGATGACCAAGTGGTTCGATTCGAACTACCACTACCTCGTGCCGGAGATCGGTCCCGAGACCGCCTTCGCGCTGTCATCGACCCGCTGGGTTGATGAGTTTGTCGAGGGTAAGAACGCGGGCTTCGTCACGCGTCCCGTCATCACCGGCCCTCTCACCTTCCTCTACCTCGCGAAGGCATCGGACGACGCTCCTGAGGGCTTCGACCCGGTCACTCGCCTGGGTGACCTGCTCCCGGTTTACGCCGAGCTTCTCGCCGCATTCAAGGCTGCCGGTGCTGAGTGGGTGCAGATTGACGAGCCCGTGCTCGTAGCCGACATTCACGCCGATCGTGCCGACGTGCTCGCGAACGCGACGCGTGCGTACGAGTTCCTCGGTGGCCAGACGGACCGCCCGCAGCTCTTTGTTGCGGCGCCGATGGGCTCGCTCGACGACGCACTCCCCGTGCTCGCTGCAGCCCCCATCGAGGCAATTGGTCTCGACCTTGTTCGCGGCGGCGTCCCCACCGGCGTTGACCTCTCTGGTGTCACGATCGCGGCGGGCGTCATCGACGGCCACAACATTTGGCGCACCGATCTCGACAAGGCGCTCGCCACTCTTGACGCGGTCGCGGCGCTTGGCGCGCAGGTCGCGGTGTCGACGTCCACGTCGCTGTTCCACGTGCCCCACACCCTGACCGGTGAGAACCACTTGAGCGATGAACTCGTCTCGTGGCTCGCATTTGCTGACGAGAAGATCGGTGAGGTCGTCACGCTTGCGGCGGCACGCCGTGACGGTGTGGACGCGGTGGCTGAGGCTCTTGAGTCTGCACGGAAGGCCCTCGCCTCGCGTGCGGCGCACCCGGGTACGAACCGTGCCGACGTGCGCGCGGCTCTCGATGCCGTCAAGCCCGCCG
>JAEYUX010000085.1 GCA_023432235.1 Actinomycetes bacterium | reverse complement strand
GCATGGATGCCCAGCCAAATCCGTGGCTGTCCTGGCGCTATGTCGAGCGCAATTGGTCCGAGATCTCTGACGCGCTCGGTGTCCATGCCTCACTCACCATCCAGGCCGTCGTCATCGCGGTCGCGATTGCGTTCCCACTTGCCGTCCTTGCCCAACAAGTGAGGTGGCTGGGCGGGCCAGTGCTCGGTACGGCTGGCGTCCTCTACACGGTGCCGTCATTCGCGCTCTTTGCATTGCTCGCACCATTCACCGGTATTGGCCGCACTACGGTGCTCATCGGTCTTGTCATGTACGCACTGCTTGTGCTCGTGCGTAATTTCCTCGTGGGACTTCGAGGCGTCGACAAGGATGTAGTCGACGCGGCGCGCGGCCTTGGCTACGGGCGTTGGCGGTTGCTCATGGGCGTCGAGCTTCCCAACGCGTTGCCCTCGATCATTGCGGGGTTGCGAATAGCGACAGTGTCGACCGTCGCGCTCACAACGGTGGGCGTCGTCGTGGGCTACGGCGGGCTTGGCCAGTTGATGTTTCGCGGCTTTCAGTCCAATTACCGAGCGCAGATCGCGACGAGCTCGATCTTGTGCGTCGCTCTTGCTCTCGTGCTTGACATCGCGATCGTCCTTGCGGGGCGCGCACTTATGCCGTGGGCCCGACGCCGGAGGCCAGCATGAGTGTGTGGGCTGAGGCGTGGGAGTACGCAACAACGGCGGTCAACTGGACCGGCGCAAACGGCCTCACCCGGCCCACCTTCGACGGCGGTTGGCGGTGGGCGCAGGACTCGATCATCGCCCTTGGCATCGAGCACCTCTACATGTCAGTCGCGGCTGTCCTTGCGGCGACCGCTCTCGCTCTTCCGCTCGGGCTCGTACTCGGCCATGCTCGCAAAGGCGCGGGAATCACGGTGCTGCTATCCAACGTGTCTCGCGCGATGCCGACTCTCGCGCTGCTCACGCTCTTTGCGGCGTCGTCCATCGGTTTTGGCAACCGTGCGGTCATTATTGCCGCCGCGATATTTGCCTTTCCGCCGCTGCTCACCAATACCTTCACGGGGATGGCCGGTGTCGACGCCGATATTCGCGAGGCGGCCCTCGGCCAAGGCATGTCGCGCCGCCAAGTTGCGCTACGCGTCGAGCTGCCCCTCGCCCTCCCTCTCATCGCGGCGGGGCTGCGCACGTCGGCATCTCAGACCGTGGCGACCGTGCCCCTCGCCGCGCTTGTCGCGGGCGGAGGCTTGGGCGTCATCATCAATACCGGCCTCGCGACTCAGCGGTATGGGAAGGTGATCGTGGGTGCGATTCTCGTCGCGGCGCTCACGCTCATTGTCGACTTTGCGCTCGCGCGATTGGAACGGTGCCTCACTCCAGCACCTCTTCGCGCATCTGGCCGGTTAGCGGTGTAGGTCATGTCGCCGTCATCCGTGCCGCCCGTCGATCCGTACCCGTGGGGAACACACGGCGGGTCTAGGCAGTTGTCCCACATGTCAACACCCCCAGAAAGAGGAGCATCATGCACCACGTTCGTGGAAGCCTCGCGGCCTTCAGCGCCCTCGCGCTCGTCCTCGCCGGCTGCTCGTCCAATTCGGGAGACAACGCCTCCGCCTCCGGCGCCGCGAATGGCTCGCTGCCTGCAACGTCGGCCACGGTGTGCCTGCCGGTGCCCGGCGACAGCCTCGTCGTCCTTGAGGATGACCAGAACCTCCAGAACTCCGACAACGTGATCCCGGCCGTCAATGCGGCTGTTGCGGAAGATGAAGCGGTCATCGATGCACTCAACGCAGTGTCGGCCGCTCTCGACACGCAAACCCTCATCAAACTCAATAAGGCTGTCGACATCGATCGTCAGACCTCAGCAGAAGTGGCAGCCGCTTTCGTCGCGGACCAGGGCCTCAATGCGCCTGGCACTGGCTCAGGTTCGCTCACGATTGGCGCAGCCAACTTCTCGGAGAACGTCACCATCGCGGAGATCTACGCGGCGGTCCTGCGCGATGCCGGCTATGACGCCTCGGTGCGCACCATCGGCAACCGCGAGACTTATGTGCCCGCGCTCGAGTCAGGCGAGATCGCGATTGTGCCGGAGTACGCCGCGACCGCGGCTGAGTTCCTCAACAAGCGTCTCAATGGCGCCGACGCTCCTGCCGTAGCATCGGGCGACATCGACGTGACGGCCGACGCCCTGAGTGGGCTTGGCTCTCAGGTGGGCATCGTGTTCGGTGAGCCTTCGGCTGCACAGGATCAAAACGCCTTCGCCGTCACCACTGCATTTGCTGAGCAGTACGGTGTGACGACGCTGTCCGACCTCGCCGAGGCGTGTGGCGGCGGCTTGTCCTTGGGCGGCCCGCCCGAGTGCCCAGAGCGACCGTTCTGCCAACTTGGCCTTGAGGACGTCTACGGAGTCGAGATCACAGATTTTGCGTCCCTTGACGCGGGCGGCCCGCTCACCAAGACGGCGATTCGCCAAGGTGAAGTCTCGATCGGGCTTGTCTTCAGTTCCGATGGTGAACTGGCGGGATGACGTGCTGATCAACGAGCGAAGGCCCGGTCCACACGGACCGAGCCTTCGCTTGTTGTACGCCCCCCGGGACTCGAACCCGGAACCCACTGATTAAGAGTCAGTTGCTCTGCCAATTGAGCTAGAGGCGCTCTGCTGACGCGAGAGAACACATTACCAGGCTCTCGGACGGCGACGAAATCGGTGGTGCGCTGCCCGGTGAGGGAATCTCGCCCACTCGCGATAGGTTGATTGGACCATGAGCACTCGACTGAGCAAGGGCGATGTCGCCCCCGATTTCACCGCCCCCACCGACACCGGCACCTTCTCGCTGAGCGAGATGCAGGGCAAGCACGTTGTCGTGTACTTCTACCCCGCCGCGATGACGCCGGGGTGCACAACGCAGGCGTGCGACTTCCGCGACTCGCTCGCGACGCTGAAGGCCGCAGGCTACGAGGTGGTCGGCGTCTCCAAGGACACTCCCGAGCAACTCGCGAAGTTCCGTGAGGTCGAGGGCCTCACCTTCACCCTTGTGTCGGACCCGGACTGCTCGATCCAAAAGGCATACGGCGCGTTTGGCGAAAAGTCTCTCTACGGCAAGACGGTGACCGGCTCGCTCCGCTCCACCGTTGTTGTGGCACCCGACGGCACCGTGGAACTTGCGCAATACAACGTCAAGGCCACCGGTCACGTCGCAAAGTTGCGTCGCGACCTGGGGATCGACGCGTAACGTCGCGCTTCCAGTATCGGGACGACGGCGGCGTGCCGGCGCGTCGAAACGCTTCGTTACGACGCGAGCGAACTGAGCTTGCCGAGCAGACGGCGCAAGGTGACGATGCCAAGCAGCGCGCCGTGGTCGTCCGTGACGAGCACCGGCGGACCGGGCTCGTGGCGCGCGGCTGAAATGCGTTGAGCAACCTCGGCGGGGCGCGCGTTGACGTTGACCGTCAACGTTGAAATGAGTTCGCCAGCAATGGCTGCCGCTGGGTTGACAAGCCCGTGGGGCCGTTGCTGGCCGTCGACGACAACAACCCACTGGCTGTCGACGTGGCTCCATGCGTGCTCAATCGATTCTTCTTGGCGAATCGTCGGGACCGATTCGATGAGCCGATGCATGGTGTCGCCAGACTGGTCAGCGAAAGCCGCAAGCTGACGTGCGACGTCCTCGTCGATCTCGGCGAACGAGGCGCCGGGCCGCGCAAAAAGGAAGCCTTGCGCGAGGGGGACCCGCATGTCGGCGAGACGTTTCGCGTCGGCAAGCGATTCGATGCCCTCGGCCACCACCCACGCGTCAACACGCGAGGCAAAGAGCCCGATCATCTCGACGAGCGCGACCTTTGCCTCATCGGTCGCAACGCCTTGGACGATGGCGCGGTCAAGCTTGAGGATCGACGGTCGAAGCTCAAGGATCTGCTGCAATCCCGAGTACCCCGCACCAGCGTCGTCCACCGCGATGAGTGCGCCCTTTGAGCGGACGTAGTTGATCGACGGCTCAAGATCCACCCATTCCCATGCGGAATGCTCGGTGATCTCGACAACAAGACCCGTGAGGTCTGCTTCCCGGTTGAACACCTCGCGTACGCGAGGGTGGCGAAGCGAATCGGGCTCGACGTTCACCGCGAGGAAGCAGTCTTTGGGCAAGGCCGCGCGACGATCGAGAGCGAGGGACAAGACGACGGACTCAAGATCAGCCTGGACGCCTCGCGCTCGTGCTCGCGCGAACCACACGTCGGGGCTCACGCCGTGCGCATCAGGATGCGTGAAGCGAGCGAGCGCCTCGTACCCGACGACAGCACGGTGATCGAGATCGACGATGGGTTGGAAATGGCACTCGACGCCGTGACCTGCGATCGCGTCGTCGAGAAGTTGCGTCCACCGCGCGTCAGTGACGTGCGCGTGTGCATTGATCGTCATGGTGCCCGCCCTATGCCCGTTGAGCCACAGCCGTGAGTGCGCGATTCGGCGCAGCTCCTGTGGTGAGGCAAACTCTCCTGACGCACCGCGTCACGCCCGGGTAGGACGCGCCACAACGCGCGGGAGTCTGCATGTGCATGCCCCTTCCATCGGCAATCACCGCCCGGATGTTCAGGGTTTGCCATCACGGGCGGTCGCCACTCAGAACGTTATGAACCCGACCCTAGGGCACGTGCCCCGGCGGATACGAGGGTGTGTCGTGTGGACATTCCCACATCTGAGAGGATCGCTCGCCCCAAAACTAGGGCGTTGTCGAACCGGATATTGTTAAGGCGCGCGCGGATGGCGAAATTGGCAGACGCGCTGGATTTAGGTTCCAGTGTCTTCGGACGTGGGGGTTCAAGTCCCCCTCCGCGCACCGACCATTGCCGCACCTGCGCGCCCGCCTCCGCACCCCATCACACCCGCGCCCACACCCGCCAGAAGGCATTGGTGGTCGATCGAGGTGACCCATCGACCCCCAGTGCCTTCTGGGAGGTCTCGGTGGGAGGCAAACGAAAGGCCCGGCCCCCGTTAAGGGACCGGGCCGTCACGTCGCTATATCGCGGCGCCTCCCGGCGCTGCGGACGTGATGTCGCTTAGTGCTCCGCTGCGTCGTGCTCCGCGATCTTGGCGCGAACCTCGTCCATGTCGAGACCCTCGACGGCCTCCACCAGCTGCTTGAGCGCAGGTGCGGGGAGCGCGCCCGCCTGGTTGAAGACCATGATGCCGTCGCGGAATGCCATCAGCGTGGGAATGGCCGTGATGCCAAACTTGGAACTCAGTTCCTGATTGGCCTCGGTGTCGACCTTCGCGTGCACGATGTCCGACTTCTCTTCTGAGCTCGACTCATAGATCGGTGCGAAGTTCTTGCACGGCCCACACCAGTCCGCCCAGAAGTCAACGAGGACGATGCCGTCCTTGCTGACGACCTCGTCGAACGTGTCAGCGGTGAGATTGACAGTTGCCATAGTGTCCTCCCGTCGGGCTCAATACCCGTCGTCTCTCCAACGTCGATACCCCCGGGGGGTATTCCCGACTAGTTTAGTCGGGCCCTGACCCCCGCTCCGCGGACGGTCTCGGCGCGGCGCCGATTCCGCCCCGCCCGGCGCGGGGAACTGCACAGGTCTCCGGTGAGACTGCACACTGGTGGCATGACCGATATGGCCGAACTGCCACCCGAGCCGTCGGGCTGGCTCTCCGACCGAGAGCTCAGCCAGGTACGGTCCGAACTCCCAATCCTTTACGTGAACGTCGTGCCGGTACGCACACATTCCACGGGAGAGATTACCGAGGTTGGACTGCTGCTTCGTGCGGACGGTGGCGTCATGTCGCGAGCGCTCATTGCGGGACGCGTGCTGTACCACGAGACCGTGCGCGAAGCGATCATTCGCAACATCGAGAAGGACCTCGGACTCGCTGCGTTACCGCGCGTGCCGCTCAGCCCCACGCCCTTCACCATCGCCGAGTACTTCCCCACTGCTGGCTACGGCGCCTTCCACGATGCCCGCCAACACGC
>JAEYUX010000103.1 GCA_023432235.1 Actinomycetes bacterium | reverse complement strand
CGCCCCGCATGACGTGGTTCCCTGTCGTGACGATGTGGCAGACGCTGCTCGACCTTCCCGCGGCAGAGTCGGTACCCGCCGGTTACGGCCACAACTACACGATTCGTGCGAACCTCCAGGCGTGGGTATCAATTACCCAAGTTGAGGATTGGCGCGACACCGATACGTTGCGGCTGACGCGATTCCTCGAAGAGCGCCGGGACGAAGAGAAGTCCTTCATCGATCAGCTGAGCGACTAGCTCGCCTCGAGTCGGTTGACGCGGCCGGCCGAGCACGCGAGTGCTAGATGGTGAACTCGGGATCCGCTCCACGCGCCAAAGACGGAGTCTGCGGTCCAGTGCGCGGTTCCCACGCATCGGAGCCAACAAAGAGCCGCCGGATCTCGGCCGCAAAGTCACCACTGACGAGCTGATCGAGTGTCACCTCGTCAAACACCGAACGCACCGCAGTGCGCGCCGCAATCCATACCTCTTGGAGGTGGCGAAAGTCATCGGAATACGTCACCTCGTCGGGGCGCAGCCCGTGAACATCGGCGAGCGGGCCGTCAATCGCACGCAGGACCTCGCCAAGAGTGATCTCGGCGGGAGGACGACGCAGCGTGTAGCCACCCTCAGCGCCGCGAGTCGATGCGACAATCGATGCTCGCTTGAGGTCGGCAAGAGCAGCCTCCAAGAACTTCCGGGGCAAGTCATGCGCCTCTGCGAGGGTCTGCGCGGACACACGGTCGGGATATTGAGCGGCAAGCGCAATCACCGCGCGCGCCGCATAGTCACCCTTGGCCGAAACGTGCATGCCAGTCACTGTAGTGCGGCTTACGCAACCGGTACGGCTTCCACGGCCGCCACGCCTGATGCGACCCGCAACCACACCGCGTCACCAACGCCCACGCCAAGGTCACGGAAGTGCGCACGAGTGAGAGAGACGGTGGGTCGCTCGGGCTCACCGGTCTGCTCGCCGTCGCCTGCCGAGACCACCGCCGTGAGGTTTACTTCGTGACCGATGCGCTGAACGTCTGCCACACGAGCAGGCGTTGCGCCCTTGACAGCGATGCCGAACACATCGATGTCATGCGGGCGCACCACCTTGCCGCCAAAGACCGTCGTGGGACCGAGGAAGCTCATGACAAAGGGCGAAGCGGGCTGGTCATAGACCTCATCGGGAGTGCCCACCTGCTCGACACGCCCTTGGTTGATGACGACGATGTCGTCGGCAACCTCAAGAGCCTCCTCTTGGTCGTGAGTGACAAAGACGGTCGTCACATGGACTTCATCGTGGAGGCGGCGTAACCACTGGCGTAACTCTTTGCGCACCTGCGCGTCGAGAGCGCCGAATGGCTCGTCGAGCAGCAACACCGTGGGCTCCACGGCAAGGGCTCGCGCGAGCGCCATCCGTTGGCGCTGACCACCGCTCAGTTGCGAGGGCAAGCGGTGAGCAAACTGCGACAAGTGGACGAGCGCGAGGAGCTCCTCGACGCGCTGCGCGATCTCGTCTTTGGGGCGGCGGCGAATCTCAAGGCCAAAGGCGACGTTCTTCGCGACCGTCATGTGCTTGAAGGCCGCGTAGTGCTGAAACACGAAGCCCACGTTTCGTCGCTGCGGGGGCAGGTGAGTCGCGTCGGCACCTTCAATGACAACGCGGCCTTCGTCTGCTTCCTCGAGGCCCGCGATGATGCGCAGCAGAGTCGACTTGCCTCCACCGCTGGGGCCGAGCAACGCAGTGAGCTTGCCGGTGGGGATCGACAGGTTGACGTTCTCGAGCGCGACAAAACTGCCGAACCGCTTGCCCACGCCCTCAATCTCGATGCTCATGCTGATTCCTTGGATTCTGCGCGTGAGCGCAACACGCTCACCGCGATGATGGTGATGATGGAGACCAGGGCGAGGAGGCTTGCGATGGCAAAAGCCTGCTCCTGGTCGAAGTCGTGATAAAGCTGCTCGACCATGAGAGTGGCCGTCTGGGTTTGGCCGATGAGGTTGCCCGACACCACCTTGACGGCTCCAAACTCACCGATAGAGCGGGCAAGGCAGAGGACGACGCCGTAGGTGAGTCCCCAACGGATTGACGGCAAGGTGATGCGCCAGAAAGTCTGGGCTGGGTTCGCGCCCAGGCTTCGCGCCGCTTGTTCTTGCTCGACGCCCGCTTCGTGCAGCACGGGCACGACTTCACGGATGACGAGCGGCAACGCGACGAACGTGGTTGCAAGCACGATCGCTGGGGTCGAGAACAACACCTTGATTCCGGCTGCAGCGAGCGGCTCGCCAAAGATGCCGGTGGTGGGCGAGTAGACGAGCACGATCGCCAATCCGACGATGACGGGCGAGACGCTGAGCGGCAGGTCCATCAATGCATTGAGGATGCGCTTGCCGGGGAACTCGTACCGCACAAGCAAGATCGAGATCACAACGCCGAACACGGTGTTGAGCGCGACCGACCAGGCCGCGGCGATAGCGGTGAGGCGCAGGGCCCTCAGCACGAGCGGGTCCTGGAAGGCTCCAAGAACAGGCTCCACACCGTCGGCGAACGTGCTCCAGAACACGAGGCCCACAGGCCACGCGACGAGCAGCGCCACGTAGGCGATGGCGAGCCATCGAAGCGAGTGCTTCCACGCTCCCCTAGCCACGGCGAGCCACCCTGCGCTGGATGACGTCGAGCGCCACGATGACGATGAACGACACAACAAGGAGCACCGTCGCGACCACAGCGGCTTGGTCGGTCTGGCCGTTCTCGATGTAGGTGAGAATGCGCACGCTCGTCACCTCAGTGCGGAGTGCAAGGTTGCCTGAGATGAGAACGAGAGAGCCGTATTCGGACACCGCGCGAGCGAAGGACAGTGCGGCGCCGGCCGCGATCGCCGGAGCGAGAGCGGGCAATGTCACGCGCCACAGCGTCTGCAGCTCGGAAGCGCCAAGGCTGCGGGCCGCCTGCTCGACCTCTGGGTCAAGCTCTTGAAGCACCGGCTGAACGGCGCGGACAACAAAGGGCAGCGTGACAAACGCAAACGCCAAGAACACGGCTGATTGCGTGTTGGCGACGTTGACGCCAACAGGACTGCGCGGGCCATAAAGACCGAGCAAGACGAGACCAGCGACGATCGTGGGGAGCGCGAAGGGGACGTCAATGATGATTTCGATGATGCGCTTGCCGGGGAATTGATCGCGAACCAGCACCCACGCGATGACTGTCCCGGCCACCACATTGAGCGCCGTCACGGCCACCGCTTGTACGAGCGTGAGGCGAATCGCGGCAAGAGTCTGGGGGTTCG
Source organism: Actinomycetes bacterium (assembly GCA_023432235.1). Lineage (GTDB taxonomy): Bacteria > Actinomycetota > Actinomycetes > Actinomycetales > Demequinaceae > Demequina. The sequence continues at coordinate 1,868 of JAEYUX010000103.1, read as the reverse complement.
TCAGGGTGTTCCAGAAGCCCGACCACCCAAGTGAGGTGGATGCGACCACCACAACAGCAAGCGGGATGAGGACGAGCAGCGAGAACCACAACACTGACACGCCAAGGGCGAGCCCCGAGCCGCGGTTGAGTGTCGAGCGCGGCGTCACCCGCCGCCCCGCAAGGGGGCGACGGGTGACGCTTGGTGCAGTCGCGGTCATGACGACTTACCGGTCTCCACCTGAATGAGCGTGATGATGCCGTTGTCCGGATCAAAGAACTTGGGGTTGGCTTCCGCCCAACCGCCAAAGTCGTCATTGATCGTCAGCAGCTTGCCTGGTGCCGGGAACGGCGAGGCAGGGTTGTTGGCGCCCTCAACCTCGCCAACTTCCACACCATCAATGACCGGCCGGAAACCAAGCTGCGCGAACTCAGCCTGAGCCTCCTTGGTGAAGAGGAACTCAAGCCACGCAGCGGCCTTGGGGTTTGCGCCCTTCAGAACCGCGCCGGGGTTGTCGATGCGCAACGTCGTGCTCGGCACGATGTACTCAATGTCCTCGCCCTGCTGGCGCGCAAGAATCGCCTCGTTTTCGTACGAGAGGAGGACGTCACCGGTGCCCGCAAGGAATGCTGAGGTCGCGTCGCGTCCCGAGCCAGGAAGGGCGACGATGTTGTTGAACAGCGCCGACGTGAACTCCTTGGCCTCGTCTTCGGAGCCACCGTTGGCCGTGATGTGCCCCCATCCAGCAAGGATGTTCCACCGCGCAGAGCCGGAAGAGCCGGGGTTCGGTGTGACGATCTCAACGCCAGGCTCGATGAGGTCATCCCAGTCCTCGATGCCGAGCGGGTTGCCCGGGCGCACGGCGATCACGACGATCGACGACGACACGATGCCGCCCGTGGGACCGGCGTTCCAATCCTCGTCAACGAGACCTGCCTTCACGAGGCGCGTGACGTCACCCTCGAGCGAGAAGTGAACGTAGTCGGCTTCGAGGCCAGCCTCAACGGCACGGCTCTGGTCACCGGACGCCCCGTACGACTCAACCCAGGTGACGCCAGCACCCTCGGGCGTCTCTGCCCACAGCTTCTGGATCGCGTTGTTCGCGGCCTTGGGAACAGCAAATGCCACCAAGTTGATGGTGGAGTCATCGGCGCCACCTGCCGCGTTCTGCGCGCCAGCCGACGCTTCCGTCGTCGACCCGGACGAGCAGGCTGCGAGCCCCATCGCCAGAACCGCCGCCACACCTGCCCATCGCAGTTTCGACGTTGCCATGTTCTTCTCCCTCTTCTCCGTTGGTCCGACAGTATTTCCTATCGGTTTGATAGAGATTAGGGGTCATGAGGGTTGCGAGTCAAATGTGATCGAGAATTCTGTTCGATTAGCCGAGGCCGTAGGGTCGCGGCAGTCGGACTACTCGGATCCGCGCGTCACCCGGTTCCACGCGTTCGTAATCGCGACGATCTCAACGAGCGCACCCAATTGCTTGGGTGTGAAGTACGCCGCGGCCTCGTTGCGAGCTTCAATCTCAAGTCCGCGCGGGTAGTCGGTAAGAATCTCGGCGAACCGCAGTGCTGATGCCTCGGCAGCGGTCACGAGGTCAGCACGCATCAACTTGACGGGCCGCGCGAGGGCGCTGATGAGATCGACGCGCACGCCGTGAGCTGCTAGCGCCTCGGAGTGAAGGCGCACACTGAACGCACAGCCATTGATGTGGGAGCAGCGCAGCCGGACCAGTTCCCTCAGTTTTTCTGGGAGCGCTTGGCCCACCGAGGCGTCGATGTCCTCAAGCGCCCTCATGAAATCGGGTCGCATTCGCGCTTGGCTCATGGATAGGAATCGTAACAAAGCGCACAAAACGGGCGCGCCTTGCCGGGTAGGCGTGCGCCTGC
>JAEYUX010000045.1 GCA_023432235.1 Actinomycetes bacterium | reverse complement strand
CCTACAATGTGCGTGTGGGGGAACTACAAGAAGACGTCGTGCTACACCCGATCAGGATGAGAGTGGTGCTCTGCCTGGGAGAGGGTGAGCTTACGACCCGCGAGATCCAGGCGAGAATGCCTGATGTTCCTCAAGCGCCCTTGTATCGAGCGATCAACCGCCTTATCGAAGCCAAGCGCATTGACGTAGTGGAGCATCGCAAACGGGGCGGTGCGACCGAGAGGGTGTATCGGCTCACCTCGGTCCCGCTAACTGGCACAGCCGCCGTGCGTAGCGATGTCATCACCTTGACCCCGGAAGCTGCCGCGATGCTCGCCGCTGAATTGGAGACAGTGCTCAACCGAGCCCGAGCGGCGTCGGCTAATGGCGGCACTCCGCACAACGTGTCCTATTCCGTCATGTCGCATGTGGCGCCGATGCCTCGCGAGGACCTGCCTTAAGCGCGAGCGCGCCGGATGACTGACCGGCGCCGAATGCGCCGCGGCACGTGGAGTCTGCGGAAGGTGCGTCGGTCCACACGAGCCGCAACACCGAGTGCCATCACGGTAAGAAGCAATGAAGCAAGCGGCAGGGCGCGTGTGCCCCACTCCGCGACAATCGTCGAACCGACAACCGGGCCGAACGCACCACCCAAACTGAAGACCACCGTGTAAGTGGCGGCGCCAATGTGGGTGCGCCATGGGGTGTGTCGCATCGCCCAGTTGAGGAGCGCCGCCACGAGCGCGGCCCAACCCGCTGCTTGCGCCACCTGGGCGATGACAGCAGTGGCTTGGTGACCGATCGACAGCACTCCCCACGCGATGGCGAGCAGGCCGAGGGCGGCGATGACGGTCTCGACAACGCGACGGCTCAGCAACCGACCCACGGCAAGTGTGGTGCCCACGGCCACCACGCCGCCAATCGCAAACATGACGGGCACCGCCGCCGACGGCACGCCCGATTCACGGGTGTAGAAGGAGACGATGTACGTCCACGTTGTCGACATCGCCATGACGGCGAGGAACGTGACGACAAGGACGCGCGCAAACGCACGGGTCGATGGGATATCTCCCCGCGTGTGCTTGCCCGAAGCACCAGCGGGTCCCGAACGTGGAAGGGCGAGCGCCAAGGTCACGGCAAGAGCCACACCGAGACCTGCGAGGACGATGTAGGGCAGGCGCCAGCTGAGGTTCGCCCCGGCCATCGTGACGAGAGGGGTGCCGACCACACCAGCCATCGCGGAGCCAACCATCACACGCGTCACAGTCCGGCCTCGCAAGTGGGGTGCGAAGAGGCTTACCGCCGTTGGGGCGACCAGCGCCCAGAACAGTGCATGCGCAGCCGCGGACACGATGCGGCCCGTCGCCAACTGGGGCAGGGACTGCGCCATTGCCGCCACCGCAACGCCAACTGACCACACCGCGAGCGTGGCCGTGAGCGTCGCGCGCTTGCTGAAACGCTGCGTGATGACCGTGAGCGGCAAGGTCGCGAGCACCACCGTTGCGGAAAACGCCGTGACGAGCAGACCGACCGAAGCAACCGAGGCATCGAGACCCCGCGCAATGTGTGGGCTCATCGCCACAACCGACGCCTCATTGACACCGGCAGCGAAGGCGCTTGCCGCAAGCGCAACCAAAGCGACGCGAGCGCGGCGAGGGCCAACGGTGAGCGACTCTTGCGAGCGCGTACCCGCGTTCGCCTCCTCGACGACAACGAGTTCAGCGGTGCCGACCACCGGCATCGTGAGCGTCGTCGGTTCGCTTTCGACGAATGATGCGGCCGACGCGGGGTGGCCGGTTCGTGGCGTCGTTGCGTCAAGGGTCGGCTCGGCCACAGGCGCGTCGGTGACGCGGGGCAGTTCGAGCGTGGGGGTGTCAGGCACAGCAAAAATCCATCGGCGAGAGGTGTCGGTGAGTGAGAAGCCGCGCGGCGCTGCTGCGCGTCCGGATCGAGACTGCGCATGGCTTCACGAGGTGAACGCACCGCACGTTGGTATTGCTTCCGAGCCAAAGCCGAACGTGACGAGGAACACACGGCGACTCCAGCGTTGGCGCCGTAGGGGGGAAGGACTGCGCGTGACGGGCCGTGTCAGTGTCCTTGCGTACACTGTTCGCAACAGCGTTGACCCGGCAATCACCGGTGAGCTTGCGGAAGAAAGGAACCGGGCCAGCCCGGGACTGACTAGAACTGCACGGGCCGCCCGTTATAGCGATGTGAGCGGCCACGCTTCCCCCACCAGGGGGCGGCGTGGCAAGCGAGGTGGTACCGCGTGAGCGGGGGAGGTCCCCGTGAGCGTCCTCGCAACCGACCGAGTCGACGCCGGACCACCGAAGGAAGACCGCGAGCCATGACTGAAGCCCGCTATCCGTTGCACCGCTCGTCCAAGGACGTGCCTGCTTCGCCCACCTTCCCCGCAATCGAGAACGAGGTTCTCGAATACTGGAAGAGCGATGCCACCTTCAAGGCGTCGATTGAGAATCGGGCCGACGCTGACGAGTTCGTCTTCTACGACGGCCCGCCCTTCGCAAACGGCTTGCCGCACTACGGCCACCTCCTCACGGGTTACGTGAAGGACGTGGTGCCGCGCTTTGAGACGATGCGCGGCAAGAAGGTAGAGCGCCGCTTCGGTTGGGACACCCACGGACTGCCCGCCGAGCTTGAAGCCGAGCGCATTCTTGGCATCACCGACAAGTCGCAGATCGAAGAGATGGGCATCGCCCAGTTCAACAAAGCGTGCACCGACTCCGTCCTTAAGTACACGAAGGAGTGGGAAGAGTACGTGACGCGCCAGGCGCGTTGGGTGGACTTCGAGAACGACTACAAGACTCTCGACGTCACCTTCATGGAGTCGGTGATCTGGGCCTTCAAGTCGCTCTACGACAAGGGCCTCGCCTACGAAGGCCACCGCGTGCTGCCCTACTGCTGGCGCGACGAGACGCCGCTGTCCAACCACGAACTGCGCATGGACGATGACGTCTACGCGATGCGGCAGGACCCGGCGCTGACGGTGGTGCTACCCCTAGTCGATGCCCCCGACGCTCTGGCAGACGCGTCATTGATTATCTGGACAACGACGCCGTGGACGCTTCCGAGCAACCTCGCCGTTGCCGTGGGTCCGGGCACCGATTACGTTGCAGTTCGCCCCACAGAGGGTGCGTTCGCGGGGAAGACGCTCATCCTTGCCGCCGCTCGCCTTGACGCCTATGCGCGCGAGCTGGGGGAGGAGCCCGAGGTCATCGCACGCCTCACTGGGGCTGACCTCGTCGGTCTCCGCTACACCCCTCCTTTCGACTACTTTGTGGGCCACGCGAACGCCCACACGGTGCTCGCCGGCGAGTTCGTCACTACCGAGGACGGCACGGGCATCGTCCACCTTGCCCCCGCCTTTGGTGAAGACGACATGGCGGTGTGCGCGGAGGCGGGCATCGAGCCTGTCCAGCCCGTTGATGAGAAGGGCCGCTTCACCGCCCAGGCTCCCGACTACGAGGGTCAGCAGGTCTTTGACGCGAACCCCAACGTCATCCGTGACCTCAAGGAACGCGGACTCGTGGTGCGCCACGAAACCTACGACCACAGCTACCCGCACTGCTGGCGTTGCCGCAACCCGCTCATCTACCGCGCGGTGTCGAGCTGGTTTGTGCGCGTCACGGCCTTCCGCGACCGCATGGTCGAGCTCAATGAGCAGATCACGTGGGTGCCCGAGCACATCAAGCATGGCCAGTTCGGTAAGTGGCTCGAGGGCGCGCGCGACTGGTCGGTGAGCCGCAACCGATACTTCGGCACCCCTATCCCCGTGTGGGTGAGCGACAACCCCGAGTACCCGCGCATCGATGTGTACGGCTCACTCGCTGAACTTGAAGCCGACTTCGGCCGTGTGCCGCTCGATGAGGCGGGTCAGCCGAACCTGCACCGCCCGTACATCGACGATCTCACGCGCCCAAACCCCGATGACCCAACGGGCACGTCAACGATGCGCCGTATCCCTGACGTGCTCGACGTCTGGTTCGACTCGGGTTCGATGCCATTTGCGCAGGTTCACTACCCGTTCAACAATGCCGAGTGGTTCGACGGTCACCACCCCGCGGACTTCATCGTCGAGTACATCGGGCAGACCCGCGGCTGGTTCTACGTGATGCACGTGCTCGCCACCGCGCTCTTTGATCGCCCGGCCTTCACCACGTGCATCTCGCACGGCATTGTGCTCGGCGATGACGGCACCAAGATGTCGAAGTCGCGACGCAATTACCCAGACGTTGCCGAGGTCTTTGACCGGGATGGCTCCGACGCGATGCGCTGGTTCCTCATGGCGTCGCCGGTGGTGCGTGGGGGCAACCTCATCGTCACCGAGCAGGGCATCCGCGAGGGTGTGCGCCAAGTGATGCTGCCACTGTGGTCGACGTACTACTTCTTCACGCTGTACGCCGGTGCCGCTCGCGGTGGCAAGGGCCTCCTCGCGCGAAAGGTGTTCGATGACGAGGTCCCGGGCCTGCCCGTGATGGACCGCTACATCCTCGCGAAGACCGCGGACCTGGTGCGCGACGTGACTGCCCAGCTTGATGTCTTCGACATCCCGGGCGCCTCGGAGAGCCTGTCTGAGTTTGTCGACCTTCTCACCAACTGGTACGTCCGCACCCAGCGAGACAGGTTCTGGGAAGAGGACACGGCGTGCTTCAACACCTTGTTCACCGTCCTGGAGACCGTCACCCGCCTCGCGGCGCCGCTCTTGCCTCTCACCACGGAAGAGGTGTGGCGCGGGCTTACCGGCGGGCGCTCGGTTCACCTCACCGACTACCCGGTGGCGCCCGACGCCTGGGCCGACCAGTCGCTGAGCGACACGATGGACACGGTGCGGGAGGTCGTGTCGGCGGCGCATGCCTTGCGCAAGAAGGCGCAGATTCGTGTTCGCCAGCC
>JAEYUX010000162.1 GCA_023432235.1 Actinomycetes bacterium | reverse complement strand
GCACGAATCAAATCGGGAACACCGCGCATCGTGACGCCAAGCTCACCCGTCGGGGCACCCTTGATTGCCTCTTCTACTTGAGCAGCGACATCCTCATACACCGCAACGGCGGCATCGACCTGATCCTGAGCGGGCCACAGGGGGAAGCCTTCGGTGTTGGTCGGCGAACTCGCGAGCGCACGCACGGAGTCGAGCCCGTCCGGGCGATCATTGCTACCCGCAATCGAGTTGATCGCCTCAGCAAAGGGCGCGTACTCAGGCTGTTCTAGCGAGGCGGTCACGATACCCGCGACGGTGGTGCGCGTGCTCGTACGGGAGGTGACGAACTTGTTGTTTCCATCGCTGAGTGTGCGCAGATAGCGCGACACCGTCGCGCGCTCCGTCTCGAGGTTCTCAACGAGTGGTGCAGCCCGCTCGACCACACCAACGAGCTGGCTCACGTTACGGGCGGAGTTGAAGCTTGTCGCGGCGTTCCACACAACGATTGCGGTCGCAAGCAACAGCACGATTGTCGGCACCGCGACAACCGCGAGCAACTTGCCACGGATACTCAGCCTCTGGAGCATCAACCTCTCCCTCGTGCTGTCCGACACTGGCTTTCGCACAACGAAAGTGCGCAGACGGACGCTCGGACGCTCGTGCTATCGGCATGTTGCCGCTGTGACATGAGCCCGCCTTCCTTGGAGATGCATGATGAGACAGTGAACCTGTTCAACTATGACGGTGAAAGAGCGGTGTCGTCATGAGGGCCGTTGTTGTCGACGACTCATTTTCGCCCGCCCATATGCGGGTGACCGAGGTCGAAAGGCCCCGGGCCCGGCGGGGTGAGGTGGTCATCACCGTTCACTCCGCAGGGGTGAATCGCGCAGATCTTCTCCAGGTACGAGGCCAATACCCGTCGCCACCCGGGTGGCCGCATTGGCCAGGGCTAGAGGTGGCTGGAGAGGTCGCCGAGATCGGCGAGGGCGTCACCGAATTTGGCCTCGGGGACCGCGTGTGCGCTCTCGTCGGTGGGGGTGGCTACGCCGAGGCGATCGCCGTCCCAGCAGACCTCGTCCTCCCGATTCCGCCGGGCGTCGACATGATGGCGGCAGGAGCCCTGGTGGAAGCGGCGTGCACAGCATGGTCAAACATCGCACCCCACATGCCCAGTCACGGTGGCACGCTCCTCGTCCATGGAGGGTCTGGCGGAGTGGGAAGCATTGCGATCCAAATAGGCCGCGCTATTGGCATGCGGGTGTTGACCACCGCGCGCGGACCCGAAAGAACCGCACGCTGCCGAGACGAGTTGGGTGCGGACCTCGCCATCGACTACACCACCGAGGATTTCGCGCCAATCGTTGCGGCGGAGGGCGGCGCCGACGTCATCCTTGACGTCGTGGGCGCGGATTACTTCGCACAAAACCTCGCCGCGCTCGCACCCCACGGCACTCTCGCGATCATTGGCCGCCTAGGCGGCTCGCAGACAACTCTCGATCTCACTGCACTGATGGGCGGATGGGCCACCGTTACCGGCACTCTCCTCCGGTCGCGTCCACATCACGAGCGGGCTGCAATCATTGCCGACGTGTGGCGAGAGGTATGGCCGCTCGTTCCGTCCCATGTGGCGCCCGTCGTCCATGCCGCTATGCCACTTGAGCACGCCGATCACGCGCATTCGCTGCTCCGCAGCGGTGAGGTTTTCGGAAAGGTCGTCCTTACGCCGACGCTTGACGCAGTGCAGTAGCGAAGCTGGGGCTCAACGGCAACTGCACAAAAAGCGTGGCTTGGTACGCGTGGTAAATATCGGGTTTGCCGTGCCACACGGTGGGGGAAGGCGCACCCTCGGCGTCAACCTCGTGCCACCACGAGCCTCCATCGAGGTCGATGAGCGTGGTGCGTACGTAGTCCCACCAGGCACCGTAGTCATTGCTGTACGTGTATTCACCGGTCCGTTGCCACAGCGCAACGGCCGCACCGATTGCCTCCGCCACCACCCAATGCATGCGCTCGGCGACCACCGGCTGGCCATCAAAGTCAACGGTGTAGACAAAGCCGGGGGCACCGTCAGCCGCCCAGCCGGCGCGCACGCCGGTGCGATACAGCGCCTTAGCGGCGGGAAGTGCCCAGTCTGTCCCGTCAAGCCCCATCCGTTTCGCTGCCGCGTCCACGCTCAGCACAAGACGCGACCATTCGAAGAGGTGGCCAATCGTGACGCCATAGGGGCGGAACGGGTGAGCCGGATCGCCCGCGTTGTAGTCGAGTACCGGCTCCCACGTCGCGGTGTAGTGCTCAGGAAGCATCCATCCGTGCTCGCGCGCAAAACCGTCCACCACTCGCTGAGCGATGTTGACCGCCCTCTCAAGCAGGTCCGGACGGCCCGTCACATCGGCGGCTGCGAGATACGCCTCCACTGCGTGCATGTGTGCATTGGCGCCGCGGTAGTCCTCGCCGCCGTCCCAGGCGGCGTTGAAGGACTCGCGCCCCAAAGAGGCTTCTTCATCCCAAAAGTGCTCGTCGACCACGTGGAGTGCGTGGTCAAGGAGGCTCTGGCCATCCGGATGCCCCGCGGCAGTCGCAGAGGACGCCGCAAGAACCGCGAATGCGTGGGCATAGAACGCCTTGGAGTGGTCGCTACCC
>JAEYUX010000044.1 GCA_023432235.1 Actinomycetes bacterium | reverse complement strand
CACGCAGGGCCGACGCCCCGTCCACCACGCCATCGGCGATAAGGCGGGCAATCGCGTCGGCCTTGTCCGCTCCCACCGCGTCTCGCTCGAGCCCTTCCGCCAACCGCAGGCCAAGCATGATGCGTTCGAAGGCGAGGGCCTCCTCGGTGAGGTCCTCGCCGTCGTCTTCGGGACTGAGGCCTTCGGCCAAGCGGCGGGAGTACGCGAGGGGATGCTTCACATTCCACCAACGCCGCGCAGGCTGCCGTCCCGACTCGCCGTCACGCGGGCCAAGGTAGGAGTGCGCACCAGGGCCGATCCCCCACCAATCGTCGCTGCGCCAGTAGGCGATGTTGTGCCGGCAGCGCTGATCCGGCGTGCGGGCCCAATTCGACACCTCGTACCAGTGGAGCCCCGCCGCAAAAAAGGCATCATCTGCGAGCTCGTACATTGCCGCCTGCAGGTCAGGGTCAGTGGGAGCAATGGTGCCGCGCCGCAACTGCGCACCCATCCGCGTGCCAGGCTCGATGACGAGCGCATAGGCGCTCACATGATCGGGTTCGAGGGCGAGTGCCGCTTCCACGCTCACTCGCCAGTCTTCGAGACTTTCCCCCGGCGTGCCGTAAATGAGGTCGATGCTCGTCGCGAGGCCCGCCTCTCGCGCCCATTGGACAGCACGGGCGACGTTGTCAGGGCTATGGGTGCGCTCAAGAGTCGCGAGCACATGCGGCACGGCAGACTGCATTCCAAAGCTCACCCGGGTGAAACCGGCCGACGCCAGCGCCGCCAAAGACGCCTGCGTCACCGAGTCCGGATTGGCTTCGGTGGTGACTTCAGCGTCGGCCGCAAGACCCCACGTCGCGCGCACCTCGTCGAGAAGCCGCACCAAGGCGGACGCGTCGAGCATTGTGGGCGTGCCGCCACCAAAGAACACCGTGCGCGCAGGGCGAGGGTCCGCACCCATCACGCGGCGAGCAAGCGCCATCTCCGCGAGCGCGGCGCCGACGTATCCCTCGGGTGTGGCACCGTCAACCTCACCCGGGGCGTACGTGTTGAAGTCGCAGTACCCGCAACGGACTGCACAGAACGGCACATGAATGTAGACACCAAAGTCGCGTTCGGGCGTCTGCTGCGACACGTGCGGGCTCACTTCTTCTTGTCGGACTTCTCCGCAGGTTCGGACGTGTTGAGCGCTGCGATGAAGGCTTCTTGCGGCACCTCAACGGAGCCGATGTTCTTCATGCGCTTCTTGCCTTCCTTCTGCTTCTCGAGAAGTTTGCGCTTACGGGAGATGTCACCGCCGTAACACTTGGCAAGAACGTCCTTGCGGATCGCACGGATCGTTTCGCGAGCGATGATGCGCGACCCGATTGCCGCCTGAATCGGCACCTCGAACTGTTGGCGAGGAATGAGTTCCTTCAGTTTGCCCGTCATCATGACGCCGTAGGAGTAGGCCGCGTCCTTATGGACCACCGCGCTGAACGCATCGACGGGTTCACCTTGCAGGAGGATGTCGACCTTGACGAGCGCAGCGCTTTGATCGCCGTCCATTTCGTAGTCAAGACTCGCGTAGCCGCGCGTGCGCGACTTCAGTTGGTCGAAGAAATCGAAGACGATCTCCGCGAGCGGCAAGCGATACCGCATCTCGACTCGCTCTTCGCTCAGGTAATCCATCGAGATGAGGGTGCCGCGCTTGGTTTGGCACAAATCCATGATGGCGCCGATGTACTCGCTCGGCGAGATGACGGTTGAGCGCACCATGGGCTCCCGCACCTCGGCGATCTTGCCGCCGGGGAACTCCGACGGGTTCGTCACCTCGTGCACCTTCCCATCCTCCATCGTCACGTCGTAAATGACGTTGGGCGCGGTCGAGATGAGGTCGAGGTTGAACTCGCGTTCAAGGCGCTCTCGCACAATTTCGAGGTGAAGCAGGCCGAGGAAGCCACATCGGAACCCGAAGCCGAGCGCAGCGGAGGTCTCCGGCTCGTACGTGAGCGCAGCGTCGTTCAACTTGAGCTTGTCGAGCGCGTCCCGCAGCGCCGGGTAATCCGAACCGTCGATCGGGTACAGACCCGAGTAGACCATCGGCTTGGGGTCGCGGTAGCCGCCCAAGGCCACTGTCGCCTCATTGCGCGCGAGGGTGACGGTGTCGCCCACACGGGATTGGCGAACATCCTTCACTCCCGTGATGAGGTAACCAACTTCGCCGACGCCGAGCCCCTTCGTCGCCACGGGCTCGGGGCTGATGACGCCGAGTTCGAGGAGGTCGTGCTGGGTGCGGGTCGACATCATTGCGATCCGGTCTCGCGCGCTGACCCGACCGTCGATGACACGCACATACGTGACGACGCCGCGGTACGTGTCGTAAACCGAGTCGAAGATCATCGCGCGGGTGGGGCCGTTCGGGTCGCCCACCGGAGCGGGGATTTCCTTAACGATGCGGTCGAGAAGCTCTCGGACCCCCTCGCCCGTCTTGCCACTGACGCGCATGACGTCGCTGGGATCGCAGCCAATGAGTTGAGCGAGTTCTGCGGCGTAACGCTCAGGGTCGGCCGCCGGCAGATCGATCTTGTTGAGCACCGGAATGATCGTGAGGTCGTTCTCCATCGCCAAGTACAAGTTGGCCAGCGTCTGGGCCTCGATACCTTGCGCCGCGTCAACAAGGAGCACGGCTCCTTCGCAAGCGGCAAGCGATCTCGAAACCTCATAAGTGAAGTCGACGTGGCCGGGCGTATCGATCATGTTGAGAGCGAAGGACGAGTCACCAACGTGCCACGGCATGCGCACGGCCTGGGACTTGATCGTGATACCGCGTTCGCGCTCAATGTCCATGCGGTCGAGGTACTGGGCGCGCATGAGGCGCTCATCGACGATGCCGGTGAGCTGTAGCATCCGATCAGCCAATGTCGACTTGCCGTGGTCGATATGGGCGATGATGCAGAAGTTGCGGATGAGTTCCGGCGCTGTCGCTGCGGGCTCAATAGAAGTGGCGGGCACTGGCAGTATCGTCCTTCTCGGTCCTACGGGAACCTCTATGGTCCCACGAAGAGTGGCTTGAGAGATTCGGTACGGTGCCGATACTGAGAACGGCAATGACGCCGGGCGGCGTATGACAGGAACGGAGACTGTGTGAGCGCACACGACAGTTTGTTCACGCTCACGTTCCGTGACTCCCCCATCGGCATGGCAATCCTCGACTCTGGCGGTCGATACGTTGAGGTGAATGAGGCCTTCGCGCGAATCGTGGGCCGGGACGCGTCGGCGATGGTCCACCGCCACTTCGGAGAATTCACCCACCCCGATGATCTCCCGCGCGACCTCGAGCTGATGAAGCAGCTCGCCGAAGGCACCGTGCCGTTCTACCAGTTGCACAAGCGCCTGCTTCATCGTGAGGGCGACACGATCTGGGCGCGAGTGACAGTGTCCGACGTGTTGGCCGCGCATGATCCGCACGGCCACCATTACGTGGCACAGATCGAGGACGTGACGGAGATCCGCCGTGCGCGTGACCTGCTTGAGCGCCGCGCCCTCTATGACCATGTCACCGGCCTGGCGAATCGAACGCTCTTGATGGACCGTCTCGAACTTGCTCTCGATACGCATGAGCAGCGAGCGGCCACCGTTGCCTGCATCTTCCTCGATATCGATCACTTCAAGGTGGTCAATGACTCGTTAGGGCACGATGCCGGGGACACGCTCCTCGTCGAGTTGGCCCGCCGGCTTCAGGGAGCGGTCCGTTCCGCCGACACCGTCGCACGGCTCGGTGGCGACGAGTTCGTGGTGGTCGTTGAGGATGTAATGGGACCCGAGGCGGCTCTGGCGGTCACGCACGGCATTGCTCAAGCGATGCGCCAGCCGTTCCACATCGACGGCCACGAACTTGAGCCCACCGTCTCCGCTGGTCTCGCGATGGCAGAACCAGGGATGGGCGCCGAGGCGCTCGTTCGAAACGCCGATATGGCGATGTATGCGGCGAAGCAGTCGGGCCGCGATCGGATTGAGGTCTACGACGCTTCGATGCGCGAGCACGCCCTCACTAAGCTGTCGATCGAGTCCGAACTGCGCACGGCAATTCGTGAAGGCGAACTCGTTGTCCACTATCAGCCGGTGGTCGATCTGACGACCCGCGAGATTGTTGCTTACGAGGCATTGGTGCGCTGGCAGCACCCGCAGCGCGGTCTGCTCCTGCCTGACGAGTTCATCCCGATCTCGGAAGACGCAAATCTCGTCGTCCCGCTGGGCGCGGCTGTCTTGCACGACGCGTGTCAGTTCCTTGTTGACCGTCCCGGCTTTACCGGCAAGGTCTTCGTCAACGTGTCGACCCGCCAGATTGGTACCGCCGACCTCACCCGGGTGGTGCGACAAGCGCTTGCCGCCACCGGGGCTCGACCTCGTCAACTCAGCCTCGAGATCACCGAGTCGGGGATGCTCATGGCGACCGCAGCGGCGCGTGCGGATCTCAAGGCGCTGACGGAACTCGGCTGCGAGCTCATCCTCGACGACTTTGGCACGGGCTACTCCGCGCTCAGCTCGGTCCTCCAGAACCCCGTGTCGGGCCTCAAGCTCGCACGTGATTTCACCTTGCGACTCGGCGATCGCGGCACTGGTGACCGCATCTCGACGGCGATTGCCACTCTTACCCGCTCCCTCGACATGTTTGGTGTCATCGAGGGAATTGAGACAGAGGCGCAAAGCGCTATTGCTCGACGCCACGGCTGGCACCTTGGCCAAGGCTTCCTCTTTGGTCATCCGGTGCCGGCATCGGCGATCACCACGGGTATGGAAGCGCCCGACGCGATGGCCGAGGTAGCCGCCTCCTCGCCTAGCCTCACGTAGCCCGGCACAATCGTCCTCGTGGAACCAGGCTATGTGGGACTTGCCGCCGCTGCCGCGGTCACGGCAGCGATGCTCGCCCGCTCGCACGCCTCGACTCGATCGAAGCGGCCGGGTGATCGACGTCCGTCTCGACGAACCTCGCGAAGCGATCGCTCACCGAACCGCCGCTACTACCCGGGCGACTACACGGGCCGGATTCGTCCTGTGTATTCGCCCCATCTTGACGGTGAGCCTGATCCAGGCGAGGTCGTGTGGACATGGGTGCCTTTTGAGGACGACCATCGCCGAGGCAAAGATCGTCCCGTCCTCCTCATCGGCCGCGACAACGGATGGCTATTGGCGCTCATGATGACGTCACGGGACCACGACCGTGACACGCGTTCCGCAACTTCTACCGGCCGACGCTGGATGGACGTGGGAAGCGGCGCATGGGATCATCGGGGGCGGCCAAGCGAAGTGCGATTGGATCGAATCATCCGAGTTCATCCCGATGATGTCCGTCGCGAGGGCGCGGTGCTCGACAAGAAGATGTTTGATCGCATCGCTCGTGAAGTCGAAACGCTCGCTTAAGGTCCAGATCGCTGGTAGAGTTGGTCGCCGTGTGCGCGCACCCGCGACGCACGAGACCACCTCACCACTCAAGGATTCACGTGGCAAACATTAAGTCCAACATCAAGCGCATTGGCACGAACGAAAAGTCGCGCCTGCGTAACGTTGCCGTCAAGTCCGAGCTCAAGACCCACGTGCGCAAGGTTCGTGAGGCCGTTGCTGCTGGCGACAAGACTGCTGCACAGGCTGCGCTCAAGACCGCGACGACCAAGCTCGACAAGGCTGCGTCGAAGGGTGTCATCCACGCCAACCAGGCCGCTAACCGCAAGTCGGCGCTGGCCAAGCAGGTGGGCGCTCTCTAAGCGCGTTCTTCTCGTGGCAGGCCCCGCATTGCGGGGCCTTTCGCGTTGATGGGGGCTATTCGTCAGCGGCGAGTTCGGCGATGCGGCGAACGGCACGCTCGACTGCGAATGCCGGAGCGCGTCCACCGCCCTTGACGGCGTGATCCGCTGCGGCCACCACTTCGATGGCGGTGGCAAGACGATCCGCGTCCCACTTGCGCAGTTCCCGTCGAGACTTGTCGACTTGCCACGGGGCGATACCCAAGTCCCGCGTGGGATCAAGACCGCGTCCCCGTGAGGCACCCACTTTGGCCAATGTGCGCAGTTTCGCCGCCATCGCGGCAACGAGAGGCACAGGGTCGACACCCGTCTCCAGCGCATGCCGCACGAGCGAGAGGGCGCGCGCCTTGTCCCCCGCTACTGCAGCGTCGGCCACATTGAAACCTGTTGCGTTGACGCGCGTGCCGTAATACCGAGCAACCGTCGCCTCGTCGATCGATCCATCGACGTCTTGAGTCAACTGAGCGCATGCGGCGGCCAACTGCGATACGTCCGAACCGACAGCGTCAACGAGCGCACGGACCGCTGCCGCGTGAGCCTGCTGGCGCGCACGCGAGAACTCCGCGGCGACAAAGTCCACGAGGTCCGCATCGCGAGTGATTGCCGGGCAGGCGAACTCGGGGACCGCCGCCGCGCGCATCGTGTCAAGAAGCTTCTTCCCTCGATTTCCCCCGCCGTGGCGAACGATCACCACGGCCTCACCGTCCGGCGAGGCGGTGAAGGCAAGAGCGTCGGCAAGAAAATCGTCGTTCATCGCCGCCGCCTGTTCGACGACGACGACCGCCGTACCGCCGAACAATGACGGGCTTGCGGCCGAGAGCAGGGAGCCTTTGGCATACGTCGATGCGTCGACGCGTTGGACGTCGGCCTCCGGAT
This sequence comes from Actinomycetes bacterium, assembly GCA_023432235.1. Taxonomy (GTDB): domain Bacteria; phylum Actinomycetota; class Actinomycetes; order Actinomycetales; family Demequinaceae; genus Demequina. The sequence goes on along the minus strand of JAEYUX010000044.1, from coordinate 4,968 downwards.
CCCGCTTCTTGACGGCCGAGACGATGAGGTCGACAGCCCGATTCCCCAACAACTCTTCGGGACCCGAGACAAGGACCAGCGGCGCAGGCGCGGCGCGATGCCATGGTTGCGCGGCGGTCTTTGCTCCCGTTGGCTTTGGCACGCCCCTAGCCTGCCACGGAGGGCAGACACTCCGCCGCCACTTTTTGGGTGCTCGTCACAACGATGTCGCCACAAGCGGAAGTCGCGAGGACATGAGTGGCACGAAGGCCGTAGAGAGCAACCGTGTCTGGGTGGGGATGCCCATACGGGTTGTTTCTTCCTGCGCTGATGGCCGCGACCCGAGACGTCACCGCAGCCGCGAGGCGCTCCGATTGAACCCGCGAACCATGATGAGCGACCTTGACGAGGTCAACAATGATTCCGGAGCGCATCCGTGCAGCAAGTACCTCTTGCGCCTGCGTCTCCATGTCGCCCAAGAGCAGCGCGACGGCCGCGCCCGAGCTCGCCCACACCACGATGCTCGCGTCATTGAGCTCGGCCTCGTCGACCGTTGTGTACCCGCGCTCCTTAGGCCCCATCACCTCGACGCGCGCCGTGCCAAAGGCCGCCGTATCGCCAACCCGCGGAACCGTCACGGGCACCCCGTGCCGCACTGCAACGCTCACGGCGTCGGCGTGTGTCGGATCGGCGGTCACCGCAGAAACCCACACGTGATCCACCTGGAAAGACTCGAGAATCTCGCCCACCGCGCCGTCGTGATCCGCGTGGGGGTGCGTGAGGATGAGAAGAGGGATCGAGTCCACCCCGTATCGGCGCAAACAGGATGCGCCCGCCCCGCCCGGAGGCCCCGTGTCGATCACGATCGCGTGGCCATCCCCTGCCATGACGAGCGTCATGTCACCTTGGCCAACGTCGCACACGATGATCGCCGCATCACGTACGCCCTCCTGCACCTGCGCGGAGAGGACGGGCGAGGCAAGGGACACAACGACCCCGGCGATCGCAGCCCCCGCCCGCCACGCGACGCGTGTACGGCGGGTCATCGTTCCCCAAGCGATGAGGCCGCTGACAAGCGATGCGAGCAGGACGCCTCCCCCACCAGCGGGCCACGACAACCACGCTCCGGGGGCGGCAGAAAACGACCGTGCCGCCCACACGACGGGCCACGCGCACCAGGACGCGATCTCGAGCACGGTTTCACCAGCGCCTGGCCAAAACTGCCCGAGTACCGCTCCCGTCAGGCCAATGAGCGTGACGGGAAATGCGGCGAGGCCCGCCACGAGGTTCGCGGGCACCGCGTAGGGACCGAGCCCCGGATTGAGCACGATGAGAAGCGGCCAGCATGCGAGCCAGGCAGCAAGAGGAACAGCGATCGCGGTTGCGGCGGAGCGCATGAGCCAGCGCGACAGGATGTCGCGCAGACGCGGCGCCCATACGACGATCGCGGTCACGGCGATCGCGGAGAGTTGGAGTCCCACGCTTGCGCCGAGATTCGGCTCAATGGCAAGCAGCACGAGAACGCCGACTCCGAGCGCAGGGAGCGCCTGAGATGGCCTGCCCCACCAGATGCCAATGGCGATCGCGAGCGCCATCGTCAAAGCGCGCTGTACGGAAGGATCGGGCCCCACAAAGATCGTGAGGCTCACCATTGCGACGCCGAGGATGACAGCGCGTATCCACCTGCGGGCCACGGTTGTCCTTAAGACGGCGCCAAGCGCGAGCGTGACAATCGCGAAGTGAGATCCAGACACGGCGGTGAGGTGGGTGAGGCTCGTCACCCGCATCGCCTCGGTGAGTTCGGGTGCCATCGCGCGGGTATCACCGAGGACCATCCCCGTGGTGAGGTCACGCACCTCGGGATTGAGGCCGGTGGACTGGGTTCGAGTGCGGTCCCGTGCGACGCCAAACGCGTGCAAGACCGGGTCGGTACGACCACTCGCCTCTGCCGTCGCGTCCCACAGGACGAGGTCGACGCGGGGGTCGCGCGACGTGCCGGCGGCGCCCGTGACAAGCACCTCGGCGCCAATGGGCGGCACCTCCTCGCTCGTCACGACGTCCACCAAAGCTCGGGCCTCACCGAGCATCGCGCACGGCTCGGCACACGCGCGGTCAACCATGAGCCGGATCGAGTAACGCTCGGCACCAGACCATGCGTCGGGACCACGAGATTGCGGGTCGCTCACGACAACACCTCGCACGAGCACGTGCTCTCCGCTTGCCATTGCCGTCGTCACGTCAGCAGGCAATGCGAGTTCGGCGCGAACTGTCCCAATTCCCGTGATGACGCAGGCAAGAAGGCACGCTGTCGCGAGCATCTGGCACCCAGCGCGTACACGCGTGCGCCCTCGCAACACGAATGCAGCGACGCCGCCCGCGCTGGCGAAGAGCCCGAGGACACAGGCGGCGATCACCCACCGGTCCGTCCCTGCGACCACCGCGCATGCCACCATCGCGACCACGGCGGCGGGCAAGGTACGCCCGTCATGCTCCGTCACACCGTCGCGTCTTCACGTAGTCCGGCCAGCACGGCCGGACCCACACCCGACACCACATCGAGATCATCGACCGAGGTAAACGGCCCATTCTCCTCACGGTGAGCGACGATGCGGGCAGCGAGTACCGGCCCTACCCCTGGCAACGTGACGAGGTCCGCCTCGGACGCAGTATTGAGATTGATAAGAGCCTCACCGGGGAGCTCATCAACCCCGACGGCGATGCGCTCTCCATCGCGCACTGGGCGGGCGAGGTTGATGAGATCGAGATCGTGTGAATCGATGGCTCCCCCCGCCGCCTCGATCGCCTCCGCAACGCGAGCCCCACTTGCCAGGTCATAAAGCCCCGGCGAGTGGACGTCTCCGGCAACATGAACGGTGACAGTGGCGGTCTCCAGTTCCATGGGAGTCGCCTCACCCGCGATCACCGTGCCGGCGCTCGATGGAAACGGCACCGTCTCACCGTGTGGAGCGCGTGGCCACCACAGGGCCAGCGCTGCCACCACGAGGAGCGCGCATGCAAGAGTCACCGACACGCGGGCAGACATCACCCACCGCCACGGACGCGCTTCGCCATCGGTCGGTGAACTTGACGGTCCATGAGACAGCGCATCGGTCGGCGCGTCGATCACGCCATGCGCTGCCGCGTAAGCGCGGGTGGCCGCAGCCCGCCATGCTTCATGCACCCGGATTTTCACGTCCTGCGCGTCGCTCATGCAGTGACGCTAAGAGACCCGCTGACGGCGTGCCGCGCGATCGCCGACGCGAACGTGGACGAACCTTGCCGCCCGGCGTTGTGGACAGCGAGAACTTAACGAGAGCGCAACGCCGCCGCGACGTCGGGATGACAGTCCACGACCACCGCGGCCAAGGTTCCTGGGCCCGCATGGGCTGCGAGCGCCGCCGAAAGTCCCGCAATCACCACGGGCCAGTCGCCGCGTGTGCCGACTTGCCGCGCGGACTCCGTGAGAAGGGCATCGTCACCGGACAGTCCCATCAAACCGGCGACTGGATGCCGCTGGGCGGGTGCCCGCGCTGCAATGCGCTCAAGCACCGCCTTGCGCGCCTTCGCAGAGGAGCGAACCCGCTCGATCTGCTCAACGGCGCCGTGCACGACTCCGAGCACGGGCCGCACCCCGAGCGCATTTCCAACGGCGGCGACCGCTGGAGACACGCGTCCACCTCGCTTGAGATATTCAAGGGTGTCGACGGTGAACAAGCACAAGGAGGCGCGTGCCGCCCGACGAGCCTCCGCGGCCACCTCATCCGCAGTGCCTCCTGCACGCGCGACCGCCGCAGCGGACAGCGCGGCCAGCCCATGCGCGAGTGACACGGTGCCCGAGTCGACCACCACCACCTCGAGATCAGTCGCCGCCGCGGCCGCTTCCACAGCTCCGGCAGTGCCGGACATCTTGGCGGACAAGGTGACCACAACGAGCGACTCAGCTCCAGCGTCGGCCGCCTGAGCGATGACGCGCGCAATTGCCTCCGGGCCAGGTTGCGACGTGGTGACCCGTTTGCCAGCGGTGAGTGCCGTCACGACGTCCGCGGGCTCGATGCCTTCGCCCTCGTCCCGCGCCTCATCGTCGATGATCACCTGTAACGGGATGACGAGAACGCCCCACTCGGCGGCAAGGTCGGCGGGCAGGCACGCCGAGGAGTCGGTGGCTACCGCAACCCGCGCACTCATGCGGGCAGGCTACTGGGAGATGACGATGTTGACGAGACCAGGCGGCCGAGCGATCACTTTGCGCACCTCAGCGCCGCCAATCTGACGGGCCACGTTGGGAGCGGCCAGCGCGAGCGCCACGAGTTCGTCCTCGGCGATGTCGGGAGCGACCTCAAGGCGGTCACGCACCTTGCCCATCACCTGGACCACGCATGTCACGGTGTCCTGAACGAGCAACGCCTCGTCAACCTTGGGCAGCCCAGACAGCGCGACCAAGTCGGTGTGACCCAACATGTGCCACATGTCCTCCGCGCAGTAGGGAGCAAAAAGGCTGAGCAGCTTCGCCACGACTTCGGTGGCCTCGCGCACCGCCGGGTCCGCCGGTCCCACTCCCGAGTCAATGGCCTTGCGAGTGTTGTTGACGAGCTCCATGACCCTCGCGACCACCACGTTGAAGCGGAAGGATTCGATCAGTTCCGCCGTCTCGGCGAGGGTGCGGTGGGTGACGGAGCGCAAGGCGGCATCGCCCGACGCTGGATCCACTCCAGGCTCCGAGGTCACGTCACGCGCAAGCCGCCACGCGCGCGCAAGGAACTTCGCGCTGCCGGCAGGCGAGACGTCCGCCCAGTCGATGTCGTCTTCCGGCGGCCCCGCGAACGACATCGTGAGACGAACGGCGTCCACACCGAATTCGTCAAGTTGCTCAGACAAACGCACGATGTTGCCACGCGACTTCGACATCGCGGAACCGTTCATTTGCACCATGCCCTGGTTGAGCAATGCACTGAAGGGCTCGGAGAAGTTCACCATCCCCATGTCTCGGAG
>JAEYUX010000170.1 GCA_023432235.1 Actinomycetes bacterium | reverse complement strand
GGCAAGGTCGAGACCCTCAACCTCATCATCAAGGGTGACGTCTCTGGTGCCGTTGAGGCGCTTGAGGACGCATTGCTTGCGATTGAGATTGACGATTCGGTCCAGTTGCGCGTCATTCACCGCGGTGTGGGTGCCGTTACTCAGAACGACGTCAACCTCGCAACGGTCGACAACGCGATCATCATCGGCTTCAACGTGCGTCCGGCCGAGCGTGTTCAAGAACTCGCCGACCGCGAGGGCGTCGACATGCGCTTCTACTCGGTGATTTACCGTGCGATCGAAGACGTGGAGGCCTCTCTCAAGGGCATGCTCAAGCCCGAGTACGAGGAGCGCCAGACCGGTGCTGCGGAGATCCGCGAGATCTTCCGCTCGTCCAAGTTCGGCAACATCGCGGGCTGCATCGTGCGCGAAGGCCTCATCAAGCGCAACGCCAAGGCGAAGGTTGTTCGCGACGGCGTCGTCATCGGTGAGCCGACGATCGACACGCTACGTCGCTTCAAGGATGACGTCACTGAGGTCAAGGACGGTTTCGAGTGCGGTATCGGACTCGGCAAGTTCAATGACGTCCAGGTCGGCGACATCATCGAGACCTTCGAGATGGTCGAGATTCCGAGGAACTGATGGCCGACAGCCCTCGCGCACTCCGGGTCGCGGGCACGATCAAGAAGATCGTCGCCCGCGCCCTGGAGACAGAAATCAAGGACCCCCGTCTCGGCTTCGTCACCGTGACCGACGTTCGCGTCACAGGTGACCTCCAACAGGCCTCGGTCTTCTACACGGTGCTTGGCTCTGATGAGGACCGTGTCAACACTGCGGCGGCGCTGTCCTCCGCAAAGGGCCGCATCCGTTCGCTCGTGGGCGCAGAGCTCGGCATCCGCCTCACTCCCTCCATTGAGTTCCACCTCGATGCGGTTCCGGAGACGGCTGCCTCTCTCGACAAGGCGCTTCACGAGGCACACCAGCGCGATGAGGAAGTCCGTCGTCTGCGTGAAGGTGCCCAGTACGCGGGCGACGCGGATCCCTACCGGCGTGATCCCGCTGAGGACGAAGAGGACTGACCCGATGGTGCGCGACGCCGACGGCAGCGTCGACGGCCTGCTCCTTGTCGACAAACCACAAGGCTGGACGTCTCACGATGTCGTTGCGCGGTGCAGGCGGCTCCTCGGCACGCGCAAGGTGGGCCATGCGGGAACGCTCGACCCAATGGCGACGGGTTTGCTCGTGCTGGCCGCAGGCAAGGCAACGCGACTCCTCACCTACGTGACGGGGCACGACAAGTCCTACGACGCGACGATTCGCCTTGGCGAAGCGACGGTGACGGACGACGCTGAAGGCGAGGTCACGGCGTCGGCCGATGCGTCTGACCTCACCGACGCGGCAATCCTCGCCGCGGTGACCACTCTTACGGGCGAGATTCTGCAGCGCCCGAGCACGGTCAGTGCGATCAAAGTGGATGGCCAGCGTGCGTACGCGCGAGTGCGCGCAGGGGAGGACGTGGTTCTTCAGGCGCGGCCCGTCACGGTCACGCGATTCGAGGTTCGCGCGATTCGACGTTCTGGTGAGGTCGTCGATGTCGATGTGAGCGTCGATGTGTCATCGGGAACCTACGTGCGAGCACTTGCGCGCGACGTCGGCGAGGCGCTCGGCGTGGGCGGGCACCTCATTGCGCTGCGCCGCACTCGTGTGGGTGCGCTGTCCGTCGATTCGGCGGCCGATATGTCTGCTCTCACTGCCCAGGTGGAGGCAGGCGCCCCGATCTCACTCACGCCGTTGGACGTCGCGGCCACAGCCGTGTTGCCGATCTTTGAACTCAGTGACGCTGAGGCGCGAACGATGGGCTTCGGCAAGGTGCTTTCGGGTCGCGGCACCGAGCTCCAGCGGCCCGCCTCGCGTGACGACCACACGGCCGACGCTGTAGCAGTCGATCCGTCCGGCGCGGCGATCGCGGTGGTGAGGGCAGCTGGCACTGACGTGCGCCCCGTCATTGTGTTCCGGCCGTCCACCGCGACGGAGTGAAGAAGCGTCCTCATGGTGCGGCACAATGACCGGGTGACTCAGGTGTGGCGCTCGCTCGCGGAGGTGCCGCGCGACCTCGGACCTGCCGTCGTCACCGTTGGAAACTTTGATGGTGTCCATCGTGGGCATCAGGCGGTGCTGTCGGCGGTGGTCGCGGCTGCGCGCATGCGCGGCGCGAAGGCGATTGCCGTGACGTTCTTCCCGCACCCCAAAGCCGTCCATGATCCCGATCACCAGCCCGAACTCATCACCGGGATCGACGATCGCGTCTCCCGCATGGCCGCAACTGGCCTCGATGGGATTGTTATTCAGCCCTACACGATCGACTTCGCCCAAGCGACGGCCGAGGAATTTGTCCGCGATTACCTTCGCGATGGCCTCAACGCGAGCGCCGTTGTCGTGGGTCGCGATACCCGCTTTGGCCGCGGTAATGCCGGTGATGTCGAGACTCTCAAGGAGTTGGGGGAGCGGCTCGGCATTGACGTTGAGATCGTGGGTGACGCAGCGGCGGGAACCGAAGGAGACCGGCGTTGGTCGTCCACGTGGGTGCGGGAGCTGCTCGACGGCGGTGACCTCGACGGTGCCGCCGCAATTCTGGGGCGCTACCACCGACTCCGCGGCACCGTTGTCCACGGCGACAAGTTGGGACGGGAGATCGGCTTCCCCACGGCGAATCTCGACGTCACCGCGGGCTTCATCCCCCGGCACGGGGTGTATGCCGCCTGGCTCGAAGTGGTCGATGCTGCCGGCAATAAGCGCGCCGCTCGGTGGATTGGCAAGCGCCTGCCCGCCGCGGTGAGCCTCGGCATCAACTACACCGTCGGTGGACATGACTTGCGCGTCGAAGCGCATGTCCTCGACCACCAAAGTCTCGACCTCTACGACGCAACTGTCGCTCTCGACTTGGTGCGGTGGCGTCGGCCGATGCTCGATTTTGGCGGCCTTGAGCCGCTCATTGAAGCCCTTGGTGAGGACGTCACGTGGTGTCGCGACGTCCTGTATGCTTGAACGTCGCCGTATAACGGCCGCGGATCGTAGAGCCCCGGAGAACAGGCCCGGGCGCGCCGCGCAACGACTATGAGGAGAACCCGTGCCGCTTGACGCAGCTACCAAGAAGTCCATCATGACCGAGTACGCCACGTCCGAAGGCGACACCGGTTCGCCCGAGGTTCAGATCGCCCTGCTGACGCAGCGCATCAAGGACCTGACGGAGCACCTCAAGGAGCACAAGCACGACCACCACTCGCGTCGTGGTCTCTTGCTCCTCGTCGGTCAGCGCCGCCGCCTGCTCGGTTACCTGCAGAAGGTCGACATCGAGCGTTACCGCTCGTTGATTGAGCGCCTCGGCTTGCGTCGCTAGTCCTTTCGGACCGACGCGCGAGTCGCGCTCAGGCCCGGTTGCTCACCTTTTGAGGTGCAAGCGACCGGGCCTTTCGCTTTTGTTCGCTACGGCTCGAGGCGCGGCGTGAGACGCGCTTCCCTGGTGAGACAGTGTCGGCCTGATAGCATGGTCACGCTCTTCGCTGTATGCGATGAGAGATATCCGAACACCAGCAGGCCGGCTGAACGCTGATCCTCGGTGGAGATGAGCAGAAGGCGCCACGTGCGCGCCCTTCTGAGCGTGTCGACTGACGATCAGCCCCAGGCCGAATGCCGCATCCGGTATACCGCCGAGTTCTGCCTGCCTGCTCCTTTACAGATAAGGAGCGACCATCCGCATGGAAGGTCCCGAAATCCACTCCGTTGAAGCGACCATTGACAATGGCTCCTTCGGCACTCGCACTGTCCGCTTTGAGACCGGGCGCCTGGCCCAGCAAGCCGCTGGAACCGTTGCCGCCTACCTTGATGGCGACACGATGCTGTTGTCGGCCACGACGGCCGGAAAGCACCCGCGCGACGGCTTCGACTTCTTCCCCCTCACGGTGGACGTGGAAGAGCGTAGCTATGCCGCTGGCAAGATCCCTGGCTCGTTCTTCCGTCGCGAAGGTCGTCCCTCGACCGACGCAATCCTCACGTGCCGTCTGATTGACCGCCCGCTGCGTCCCACGTTCGTTTCAGGCTTGCGCAACGAGGTTCAGGTGGTCATCACCGTTCTCGCGATCAACCCCGACGACGCGTACGACACCTTGGCCATCAACGCCGCTTCCGCATCGACCCAGCTGTCTGGCCTGCCATTCACGGGCCCGATCGCCGGTGTGCGTATTGCGCTGGTGGACGGCCAGTGGGTCGCATTCCCCAAGTATTCGCAGAAGGAACGCGCCGTGTTCGACATGGTCGTTGCCGGGCGTATCGCGGGCGACGATGTCGCGATCATGATGGTCGAGGCCGAAGCGACCGACGACTCGTTCACCTTGATCTCGGAAGGCGCCCAGGCGCCCACTGAGGACGTGGTGGCGCAGGGTCTCGAGGCCGCGAAGCCGTTCCTCAGGGCGCTGTGCGAGGCACAGATCGAACTCGCGAGCAAGGCGGCCAAGGAGCTCAAGGAGTTCCCGCGGTTCCTTGACTACCAGGACGACGTCTACGAGGCCGTCAGCGCGGCCGCCGAGGCTGACCTCACGGCAGCGCTCCAGATCGCGGACAAGCAACAGCGTGAGAACCGTCTCGATGAGATCAAGGCCACCACGCTTGAGGCTCTTGCCGGGCAGTTCGAAGGCCGGAGCAACGAGATCTCGGCCGCCATTCGCTCCGTCACGAAGAAGACGGTGCGCCAGCGCATCCTCAAGGATGGTGTGCGTATCGACGGCCGTGGATTGGCCGACATTCGCCCGCTTTCGGCTGAGGTCGGTCCCATCCCGCGTGTTCACGGTTCGGCGATCTTCGAGCGTGGTGAGACGCAGATTCTCGGCGTCACCACGCTCAACATGCTGAAGATGGAGCAGCAGATCGACTCGTACAACCCCGAGACGAAGAAGCGCTACATGCACCACTACAACTTCCCGCCGTTCTCGACGGGTGAGACGGGTCGTGTGGGTAGCCCCAAGCGTCGCGAGATCGGTCACGGTGCACTCGCGGAGCGCGCCCTCGTGCCGGTGTTGCCGTCGCGCGAGGACTTCCCGTACGCGATTCGTCAGGTGTCCGAGGCGCTTGGCTCGAACGGTTCAACCTCGATGGGCTCCGTGTGCGCCTCAACCTTGTCGCTGCTGAACGCGGGTGTGCCGTTGCGCGCACCTGTGGCCGGTATCGCGATGGGTCTCGTGTCCGACACGGTTGATGGTGAGACCCGTTACGCGGCGCTCACCGACATCCTTGGTGCCGAGGACGCCTTTGGCGACATGGACTTCAAGGTGGCAGGTACCCGCGAGTTCATCACCGCGATCCAGCTCGACACCAAGCTCGATGGCATTCCTGCCTCGGTTCTTGCTGGGGCTTTGTCGCAGGCGAAGGACGCCCGTTTGCACATTCTCGATGTGATGGCCCAGGCCATCTCGGAGCCGGACGAGATGAGCGAGTTTGCGCCCCGCATCATTACGGTGCGGGTGCCCGTCGACAAGATCGGTGAGGTCATTGGCCCTAAGGGCAAGATGATCAACCAGATCCAGGACGACACGGGCGCTGACATCTCCATCGAAGATGACGGCACGGTGTTCATCGGTGCTGTTGACGGTCCGTCCGCTGAGGCCGCGCGACAGGCGATCAACGCGATTGCCAACCCGCACATGCCTGAGGTGGGCGAGCGCTTCGTCGGCACGGTTGTGAAGACCGTGGCCTTCGGTGCCTTCGTGTCGCTCACCCCCGGTAAGGACGGTCTGCTTCACATCTCGCAGATCCGCAAGCTTGTGGGCGGCCAGCGTGTCGAGAACGTCGAGGACGTCCTCTCCGTTGGTCAGAAGGTTCAGGTGGAGATCACCGAGATCGATCCCCGCGGCAAGCTCTCGCTCGGCGTTGTCGAGCAGGAGGCTGCTGAGGCACCTGCGGCCGAGTAAGGCTGAGTTCTACGCAAGAAGGCGGGCCGGTTATCCGGCCCGCCTTTGCGCTTTCCGCCCCTCGCCCCCTGGCGTTTGCGGTGAGTTGTTGGAGGTTATCGCGGCTCTGGCGGCAGTTTGCGGTGAGTTGTTG
>JAEYUX010000083.1 GCA_023432235.1 Actinomycetes bacterium | reverse complement strand
CCGCGCAGGCGGAAAGCGGCTCGAATCACCCCTTAGCCCAACCGATTCTTGCCGAAGCCGCTGCTCGCGGCCTTGCCTTCGACATGACTGCCACTGACATCGAAACGGTCCCCGGCAAGGGAATGCGTGCTGTGATCGACGGGCGTCACGTTGCGGTGGGCAATGGCGCTCTGGTTGCGGAGGAGGCGCGCGCTGTTCCTGCGTCCGTGACGCAAGCCATGAGCGAGCTTGCGCAAGCCGGGCGCACACCGATGGCCGTGATGGTCGACGGTGGCGTGATCGGCGTCATTGGAGTGGCCGACGCCGTCCGGGCTGACGCGGCATCGATGATTTCTCGCATCCACGACGCTGGCGTGAAGCGAGTGGTCATGCTGACAGGCGATGTCGCGCCCGTGGCTCAGGCCGTCGCGCACGAGCTTGGCATCGATGAGGTGCACGCCGGACTCTTGCCCGAGGGCAAACTCGAGGTGGTGCGTGACCTCCAGGCTGAGGGTCATGTGGTGGCGATGGTGGGCGATGGCGTCAACGATGCGCCCGCCCTTGCCACAGCGGACATCGGCGTGGCGATGGGTGCCGCAGGGACGGCGGTGGCGATTGAGACCGCTGACGTGGCGCTGATGAAGGACGACCTCCTCAAACTCCCGCAGGCCCTCGGACTCGCGCGGCGCACCGTCGCAGTGATGCACCAGAACGTGGCACTGGCGATGGTGACGGTGGGGGCGCTGCTACTCGGTGTCGTCGCAGGCGGCGTCACCATGGCGATCGGGATGCTCGTGCACGAAGTCTCAGTCCTGGCGGTGATCGCCAACGCGATGCGCTTGCTACGAGCGCCTCGAGCAAAGCCCGGCATGCTCTCATCCCCGGCACGAGAAATTGCCACGGCGTCTGCCTCGTGATTAGATAGCGATATATCGCGACCGCTCGTCACCGACATATCAAGGAGGCTTCCATGAAGGACTCGTATCGCGGCGGATTTGACCCTAATCAGGCGGCAGACGCCATGTGGAAGATGGTCGATCAGTTGAAGAGTGAGTTCGACAAGAAGGTCGGCACGCGGATCGGCAGGGGAGACGTGCGTGCCTCCGTGCTGTTCTTGCTCAACGAGGATCCGATGCATGGGTACCAGATTATTCGCGAGATCGAGGAGCGCACGGGCGGGCGGTGGAAGCCATCGGCAGGATCGGTGTATCCGACGCTGCAAATGCTCGCAGACGAGGGCCTCGTGACCGTCGAAGTGGTCGATGACCGCAAGGTCTACGCGCTAACCGCAGCGGGCCGCGAAGCTGCGGAGCATGTCGCTGACAACGTGCCGTGGTCCGTCGTTGAGGACGAACCGAGCCCGCGCGTCGGCGCCCTTGCAAAGGCGGCGTTCGAATTGGCCGACGCTGTCACGTCGATCGCTCGTAGCGGCAACTCCGAGCAACGTGAAGAGGCGGTGAGCGTGCTTCGGGAGGCGAAGCGCTCGATCTACACAATCCTGTCCCGGGACTGACGCGGGTGACGGCCTCTCGCGGGCATGATGGAGGCATGACGTCCGCGCAACAATCAGGTCGGGCGCGCTATCGGCGAATACTACGGTTCGCCATGTGGCACCTCACGGTCACATGGTGGCACGAGATCGTCTTGCCCTCAGTGGGACTGAAGCGCATTGCGGCGCGGACTCGACCGGCGCGGATGCGGCGATTTGCCAAGAGCTTTCGGGTACTCGCCGTTTCTCTCGGTGGTCTCATGATCAAGCTGGGTCAGTACTTGTCGTCCCGCCTTGACGTGCTCCCACCAGAGATCACCAAGGAACTCGAGGGCTTGCAGGATGAGGTCCCAGCCGTGGAGTTCAGCGCAATCCGCAACCTCGCGGAGCAAGAACTCGGCGTGTCGCTGGAGCGAGTCTTCGCGAGCTTCGACGAACAGCCGGTTGCCGCCGCATCGCTCGGTCAGGCACACCGGGCCCAACTGTCCGATACCGACGCGGATGCCGCGGGCTTCCGCGACGTCGTGGTCAAGGTGCAACGGCCCGGCATTGGGGACATCGTCGCTGTTGACCTCGCGGCGTTGCGCCGGGTTGCGGTCTGGTTATCGCGGGTACGGCTCGTCAACCGCCGTGTCGACGCTCCCGCGCTCATCGAAGAGTTTGCAACAACGAGCCTCGAAGAGATCGATTATCTCCACGAGGGTGCGGCGTCCGAACGCTTTGCTGACCTCTTTGAGCACGACCCGCGCGTTCGCGTCCCCGCGGTCGCATGGGAGCGCACCACCCGGCGCGTCCTCACGCTCGAGGACGTGAGCGCGATCAAGATCACCGATCACGCAGGGATGCGAGCAGCGGGGATTGATCCAGCCGACGTCGCTCCGGTGTTCGCTGAGGTGATGTTCGATCAACTGTTCCGCCACGGGTACTTCCACGCCGACCCGCATCCGGGCAACCTATTTGTTACCCCGCTGAACGGCGACGGGCCACCCTGGGCGCTCACCGTTGTCGACTTCGGGATGATGGGGGAGGTAACGCCCGCGTTGCGTGCCGCACTGCGCAAACTCGTCATCACCGCCGCCCTCCGCGATGGCAAGGCAATGGTCGAGGCAATGAACGAGGCCGGCGTCCTCCTGCCCACTGCGGATACACGTGAACTGGAACGGGTGATGAGTCACGCGTTTGCGCGCTTTGGCGGGATGGGTTTTGCCGAGCTGCGCGAAGTGGACCCCCGCGAATTCAAGGAGTTTGCCACCGAGTTCGGTGACATCATGCTGAGCTTGCCGTTCCAATTGCCCGCAGACTACTTGCTCGTCATGCGTGCCACCTCGCTCACCTCCGGCGTGTGTAGTGGCCTCGATCCCCGCTTCAACCTCTGGGATAGCGTCGAACCATACGCTCAAGGCCTGCTCCGTGACGAAAGTGCAGGTGCGGTGGGAGATGCGCTGAGCGCACTCACTGACGCCGTCCGCATTGGGTTGCGCCTGCCCAGCCGAATTGATGCCTTTCTCACGCGCGCCGAAAACGAGGGCGTGCCGATCGATGCGCTCCCGCT
>JAEYUX010000066.1 GCA_023432235.1 Actinomycetes bacterium | reverse complement strand
CCGGCACCGAGAACGAGCACCGTGGCGGGCTTCGCCGTGCCTGCGGCGGTCACCATCATCGGGAAGTACCGCCCGTATGTATGCGCGGCAATGATGCCGGCGCGATAGCCGGCGATCGACGCTTGGGACGTCAGCGTGTCCATTGATTGTGCACGCGAGATCTGACGCGGGACCTTTTCAAGGGCAATAAGGTGCGCGCCGCGAGCAGCGGCTTTGTCCAATGCGGCAGTGTCGCCCCAGGAGTCGAGTTGGGCGATGAGCACCGTGCCAGCGGAGAGCTTGGATAGGGCCGACGCTGCGGGACGGCCGACGCTGACAAGCACCTGGGCCTTGCTGAGGGCGTCAGTTGGGGTCACCACGGAGGCGCCCACTTCCGTATACGCCGCGTCGTCGAATCCTGCTCCGACGCCTGCCCCTTTGGCCACGAGGACCTCGTGACCGGCCTTGATCAACTGCGCCGCGGTTGCGGGAGTGATTGCCACCCGAGGGTCCCCCACCTCATCGCGAACTGTCGCTACGACAGCCATCGGCCCTCCTTTGATTTTGTACGCTGCACCGGGTCCCATCCTCTCGGCGTAGGACGGTCCTAGAAGGGGACCATAGTCCCTCTCGACGGCCGTGAAGACCCTGCTATGCGACCCACACCTTGAGTCCGTGCGCCTCAAACTGAGCTTTCACCCGGGCAATGAGCTCGCGGCTCGGCGGTTCGGTGTCCCCCAAGAGGTACGGCTCCCCCGTTGCGTCCCACTTGGCGCGCCCCATTTGGTGGAAGGGCAGAATCTCGAGCCGCTCCACACCGTCAAGCTTCTTCACGATCTCGGCGATCGCCTCGACGTTGTCCTCGGCGTCCGTGAGACCTGGGACCAGCACAAAACGAATCCACGTCTTCTTGCCAAGGCGAGACAGCCGCTCAGCGAAATCCAGCGTCGGCTGAAGGGGACGACCGGTGACTCGGCGGTACGTCTCGGGCAGGCCTGACTTGATGTCGAGGAGGATGAGATCGATATGGTCCAGGTCCTCGTCCGTGAGGCGCGCACCAAGCAGGCCCGCGGTGTCGAGAGTCGTGTGGACGCCCATCTCGTGCGCGCGGCGGAACACGTGGTTGACAAAGTTCGCTTGGAGAAGCGGCTCACCGCCGGAGATTGTGATGCCGCCGCCGGTCACGTCCATCACCTTGCGATAGCGCTCCACGCGTTCGAGCACCTCGTCGACGGTGTGGCGTTTGCCGTCCATCATTCGCCACGTGTCGGGGTTGTGGCAGTACTGGCAGCGCATGCCGCAGCCCGCCATGAAGAGCGTCATGCGAGTGCCGGGACCGTCGGCTGCCGTCACCAAGTCCCAGGAGTGAATAGAACCGGTCGTGTGGTCTTCGATCGCCTCGGACGCGGCGAGCTCCTGATCGGCGATCTCCATCGGAGGGCTCAGCAGGATGGGCTGTGACTGTGAAGCGTCGCTCATTGCGCGCCTCCCTTCTTGCCGGGACTGCAAGATAGCGGCGCCCCGCCCACGGGGGCGGGGCGCCTATGTCAAGAGCCTTACAGGCCCGCGTGGAACGTGCGGGAGAGGACGTCGAGCTGCTGCTCGCGGGTGAGGCGGACAAAGTTGACCGCGTAGCCGCTCACGCGGATCGTCAGCTGGGGGTACTTCTCGGGGTGCTCCATCGCGTCCTCGAGCGTCTCGCGGTTGAGCACGTTGACGTTCATGTGGAAGCCGTTGCTCACGATGTACGCGTCAAGGATGCCAACCAGGTTGGTCACCTGCTCGCCACGGTCACGGCCCAGGGCGGTGGGCACGATGGACGTGGTGAGCGAGATACCGTCCTGAGCGTCGTCATACGGCAGTTTGGCGACAGACAGTGCTGACGCGATGATGCCGCGGTTGTCGCGTCCATTCATCGGGTTGGCCCCGGGCGCGAAAGGCTCGCCTGCGCGGCGGCCATCCGGGGTGTTGCCGGTCGCCTTGCCATAGACCACATTGGACGTGATGGTGAGCACCGACTGCGTGTGCTTCGCGCCGCGGTAGGTGGGCTGCTTGCGAATCTTGCCCATCATGCGGGTGACGAGGTCACGAGCAATATCGTCGGCGAGATCGTCATCGTTGCCGTAGGTCGGGTACTCGCCCTCCACCGTGTAGTCGACAACAAGGCCGGTCTCGTCGCGCACGGGACGCACGGTCGCATACTTGATGGCGGACAGCGAGTCCGTGGCGACAGAGAGGCCAGCGATACCGCACGCCATGGTGCGCAGGATCGTGCGGTCGTGCAGCGCCATCTCGAGACGCTCGTAGGCGTACTTGTCGTGCATGTAGTGGATGACGTTGAGCGCGTCCACGTAGGTCTCGGCCAGCCAGTCGAGGAAGTGGTCGAACTTCTCCATCACGTCATCGAAGTCGAGCACATCACCCTGAACGGGAGCGGTGACGGGTGAGACCTGCTTGCCAGAGACCTCGTCACGCCCACCGTTGATGGCGTAGAGGAGGCCCTTGGCGAGGTTGACGCGAGCGCCGAAGAACTGCATCTGCTTGCCGACTTCCATGCCGGACACGCAACACGCAATCGCAGCGTCGTCACCGCACTGTTCGCGCAGCAACTCGTCCGACTCGTACTGAACGGCTGAGGTGTCGATCGAGACCTTGGCGCAGAACTCCTTGAATCCGAGCGGGAGCTTCTCAGACCACAGCACGGTCATGTTCGGCTCGGGCGCGGGGCCCAAGTTGTACAGGGTCTGGAGGTAACGGAAGGACGTCCGGGTGACGAGCGGGCGACCGTCCACACCCATGCCGCCGATGGACTCGGTCACCCAGGTCGGGTCGCCAGAGAACAGGGCGTCGTACTCAGGGGTGCGGAGGAAGCGCACGATGCGCAGCTTGATGACGAAGTCGTCGATCAGCTCCTGCGCGTCGATCTCGGTGAGGCTGCCTTCTTCGAGGTCGCGCTGGATGTAGATGTCGAGGAAGGTCGACGTGCGACCAAGCGACATCGCGGCACCGTTCTGCTCCTTGACCGCACCGAGGTACGCAAAGTACAGCCACTGAACGGCCTCACGCGCGTTGCGGGCAGGGCGCGAGATGTCGAAGCCGTAAGAGGCCGCCATCTGCTTCAGCTCCTGCAGGGCGCGGATCTGCTCCGAGTTCTCTTCGCGGTCGCGAATGATGTCCTCGGTGGAGCGCTCCATGTCGAGTTCGACGCGCTCGTTCTTCTTTGCCTCGATGAGGGCGTCAACGCCGTACAGCGCCACACGACGGTAGTCGCCGATGATGCGACCACGGCCGTAAGCGTCGGGCAAGCCAGTGATGATGTGCGAGGAACGCGCGGCACGCACGTTGGGCGGGTACGCGTCAAAGACGCCGTTGTTGTGGGTCTTGCGGTACTGCGTGAAGATCTTCTCGAGGTCCGGGTCAACGGGGTAGCCGTAGGTCTCGAGCGCCTTGGTCACCATACGCCAGCCGCCAAACGGCATGATCGCACGCTTCAGCGGGGCGTCGGTCTGGAGGCCGACGATGAGGTTGTCTTCCTCGCAGATGTAACCGGGAGCGTGCGCGGTGATGCTGGCGGGCGTCGCCCAGTCGACGT
>JAEYUX010000188.1 GCA_023432235.1 Actinomycetes bacterium | reverse complement strand
CAACGCACGTACAGCGCCTCGGAGAGTTCGCTCTCCGGGGCGCTGTCGTTATTGGGCACAATTGGCCCATGGCGGTTCTCCTGGTGAATGACGCGTCCGACGCTCGGCTCGCCGACTACCGTGGCCTCACCGACGTGTCTTTGCGTCGCGCCCTTGAACCGGAGAACGGCCTGTATATGGCTGAAGGGGTCAAAGTGATCTCGCGCGCGTTGGCCGCGGGGCATCAGCCGCGTTCAGTACTTGTGAGCGAGCGGTGGCTCGATTCCGTGGAACCCCTTGTTCCTCCGACTGTTCCGATCTTTGTGGCGCCGCCGGCCGTTCTCGAGGCGGTCACCGGGTACGACGTCCATCGCGGCGCACTTGCGTCGATGCACCGGCCTGTCCTGGCGTCGGTTGCGGACGTCGTGAAGGACGCACGCGTTGTCGTCGTGCTCGAAGGCATCGTCGACCACACAAATGTGGGCGCAATCTTCCGTTCCGTCGCAGGCCTTGGCGCCGGCGCCGTGCTGGTCGCGCCCACATGCGCCGACCCGCTCTACCGTCGCTCCGTCAAGGTGTCGATGGGCACCGTGTTTCAGGTGCCGTGGACGCGTGCAGACAACTGGCCGGGGGCGCTTGAGGATCTTCGGTCGGAGGGCTTCACTGTCGCGGCCCTCGCCCTTGCGGACGACGCTGTTGACCTGCGGTCATTCGCGGCCGCCGGTCATGAGCGGGTGGCCCTCGTCATGGGGGCTGAAGGGGATGGGCTGAGCCGCGAGGCGATCGCGGCAGCCGACCACATCGTCACCATTCCCATGGCTGGGGAGGTCGATTCGCTCAACGTTGCCGCCGCGTCGGCCGTAGCCGTGTGGGCCCTCACCGCCCGCTAGCCACTGCGCTGCCAGCGGCCACTGTCTGATATCTCTCATCCCTTTTTCATGCGCTCGCGCACGTCGTACCCTCATGGCACAATCGAACATACGTTCGAATGCAGTGCATGTGTCCTCAGTGCGACGGGAGGTGGCAGATGGAGACTCGGCAGGCGCGTCTTGAGGCCGCTCGCGCCGCGCTCGCGGCGGTGGAGGGTCGCGTTGGGGCAACGCGTGAGGCATGGGACAGTCCGGAACTGCCATTGGCGCCTACGCTGGCCCAGCTCTTGCCGCGGGGATTGCGCCGCGGGCAGGTGATAGCCGTCCAGCATTCGACGTCTTTGCTCCTTGCTCTCGCGGCGGAGGCCTCCCGGGAAGGGTCGTGGACGGCGATTGTGGGCATGCCTCAGGTAGGCGCGCTGGCTGCTGCCCGGCGTGGCATTGACCTTTCTCGGCTCGCATTGATTCCGCATCCCGGAACACAAGCCCCAGCGGTGATGGGAGCAGTCGTTGACGGGATGGATGTGGTGATCGTGGGCGAGGGCTTGGCGGTGTCCGACGCTGACCGCAGGCGGATTGCCGCCCGTGCCCGGGAGCGGGGCAGCGTGGTGCTCGCCGCACAAGGATGGGCTGGCGCTCATCTGCATCTTGCGGTGGAGCGGTCGCGATGGCGTGGCCTGGGAGCTGGAGAAGGGCGACTGCGAGAAAGAGACGTGACGGTCGCCGTGAAGGGGCGTGGAGTCGCTGCCACGCGGCGAGTTCTTGTGGCTCTTGATGTCGATACCCAGGCGCTGACGCCTCGTCCGGCGATGCGCGAAGCGGTAGCAGGGGGCCGAACGCTCGATACGGAAGTGGCATGAGTGCGCCTCGGCTTGCTGACGCCGTCGTGGATACGGTGCGGCGAGTGGTGTTGTGGGTGCCGGACTGGCCCGTGGTGGCGGCGGCAATGGACGCAGGCGTTGGTCCAGAAACGCCTGCGGCAGTGCTCCATGGCAGGGGATTGATGGCGGTCTCTGCGGCGGCTCGAGCGGCGGGAGTACGCCGAGGCATGCGGAAGCGTCTTGCTCAGCGGGCGTGCCCAGAGTTGCTCATCCTTGGCCATGACGAGGGGCGTGATGCTCGTTCCTTTGAGGCCGTGGCTGCTGCGGCAGAGACCGTCGTGGCAGGTGTTGAGATCTCGCGTCCAGGACTGCTGATGATTCCCTCGGCTGGCGCGGCGCGTTTTCACGGCTCTGAGGAGGCGCTGGCGGAAGCGCTCATGACAGCCGTGGCAGAAGAGGCGGGTTGTGAATCGGCGGTCGGGATGGCGGATGGACTGCTTGCCGCTGTCATGGCCGCGCGAGCGAATGAGGTGGTGCCAGCGGGAGAGTCGGCCGAGTACTTAGCCCCGTTACCCGTCACCGCTCTCACTCACGCGGCAATGGAGCGTGCTCAGCGCGCACAGGTCGAGGACTTCGTCAGCGTGCTTGTGCGCCTTGGCCTCCACACGCTCGGAGATCTCGTCGCTTTGCCCGCGCCCGATGTGCTGGCCCGCTTTGGTCCCATTGGCGCGTGGGCACAGCGAATGGCCGTGGGCCAGGATGTGGCCCCGCCCGTGTTGCGGCGCTCAGCAGACGACATCGCCGTTGAGTACACCTTTGAGGACCCTGCGGAACGGGTTGAGCAACTCACTTTGGTGGCTGCCTATGTGGCGGAGCAACTCGACCGGGCGCTCTTGGATGCCTCAAGCAGATGCGCCCGCGTCCGTATTGGTGCGCGCACCGTGACTGGCGCGGAGTTGGAACGCGTGTGGCGTACCGATGTGGGAGTGCGCGCAGGAGCGTTTGCCAAGCACATGACGGACCGCGTGCGATGGCAACTCGAAGGATGGCTGTCCGGAACCGCCCACGGGCCGGAACCGGCGCCGCTGACCGCGCTCATGCTGACGGCAGAGGACGTGGTGCCGTTGGGCAAGGAGCAGGCATTCCTATGGGGAGGCTCCTCTGGAGCTGATGCACGTGCTCATCGCGCTCTTGAACGCATCCAGGGGTTGCTGGGGGCCGATGGCGTGCTTGCGGTTGCCGAACAGGGCGGCAGGAGCCCGCGAGATCGCGTGCACGTGCTCGCCTGGGGGCAAGAAGGGGCGCCGCCGCGTCGGATCGAGCACCCGTGGCCGGGGCATCTGCCGGAACCGGCGCCTGCCACCGTGTTGCCGATCCCGCAGGACATCCAGGTGCTCGATGCAGGTGGCACACCGGTCCGCATCGATCGCCGCCTCGCTATGAGTGCCCCTCCCACCTGGGTACGGCTACAAGCGGACCCGCGCGATGTGAAGGCGCGTGCCGCGCATCGGCACCCTTCCTCCGGTCATGTGGGCGGCGGCGATGGGCCGGTGTGGGCGTCTCCGCTACCGGTCGAGGCGTGGGCCGGCCCGTGGCCAGTAGCAGAGCGGTGGTGGTCCGATGATGCCTCGCGCCGCGCATATCTCCAGATCGCGGTGCGAGACGAGCACGGCGAGCGCGACCTCGCTGTGCTCGTCGCATTCACCGAGGCGCGATGGGTGCTTGAGGCGATCTATGACTGACGGCATTGACTACGCCGAGCTCCACGCCCACAGTGCCTTCAGCTTCCTCGATGGTGCGAGCCAGCCGGAAGAGATGGCAGCCGAGGCGGGACGGCTCGGGCTGTCCGCGATGGCGCTGACCGATCACGACGGCCTCTACGGAGTGGTGCGCTTTGCAAGCGCTGCCCGTGCCATTGGGCTGCCCACGGTGTTTGGCTCAGAACTGAGCCTTGCTGCGCCCGACGGGCCTGGTGGTGCTCCCGTGCTTGACGCTCCCACGTCGCGTCCGGATCCCCGCAGTACCCACCTCGTGGTGCTCGCCCGGGGTGCAGAGGGATATCGCCGCCTGTCGCGCGCGATTGGCATGGCGCATCTGGCCACCGGAGAGAAGGGTCTCGCCCACTACGCGCTTGAGTCTCTTGCCGCAGCGGGGGATGGGCATTTTGTTGTCCTCACGGGATGCCGCAAGGGGGCAGTGCGCCGCGCCCTGGCCGGAATTGGCGTGCCCGGCGTCGGCCCCAATGACCATGCGCGGGGAGTGACGCGTGCCGGCTTTGCGGCAGCTAAGGGTGAACTTGACCGGCTGGTGGCTCTCTTTGGGCGTGACGGGGTGGCGGTTGAGTTGACCGACACCGGCCAGCCCTACGACTCGGAGGTCAATGCGGCACTCGCCGATCTTGCCTTCGATGCGCAGGTGCCCCTGGTGGCCACGACCAACGCCCATTACGCCACTCCTCGTGACGCAGACCTCGCGACAGCGCTTTCGGCGGTCCGAGCCCGCTCATCTCTTGATGACATGGATGGATGGCTTCCCGGCAGTCCCGGTGCTCACCTCAGGGGTGCCGGAGAGATGGTGTGGAGGCATCGGCGTCACCCGCAAGCGGTGCGGGCCGCCGCGAGGATCGGCGCCGAATGCGCCTTTGACTTGCACCTCGTGGCGCCGCAATTGCCGCCGTATCCGGTCCCAGAAGGACACACTGAGGCCACGTGGTTACGTGAGCTCACGTACCGGGGCGCGCGTGAACGCTACGGTCCGCCCGACCGGGAGCGAGTCCCAGGTGCATGGGCGCAGATTGAGCACGAACTTGCGGTGATCGAGGCACTCGACTTCCCGGGCTACTTCCTCATCGTTCACGACATCGTGGCGTTCTGCCGTCGATCCGACATCCTCTGCCAAGGCAGGGGAAGCGCCGCCAACTCAGCGGTGTGCTTTGCGCTTGGGGTGACGGCCGTGGACGCCGTGACACACGGACTTTTGTTCGAACGTTTCCTCGCGCCCGAGCGTGATGGACCGCCCGATATTGACGTGGACATCGAATCGGACCGGCGTGAAGAGGTCATCCAGTACGTCTTTCAGCGATTTGGGCGCATCAATGCGGCGATGGTGGCCAACGTCATCCAATACCGGCCACGCTCAGCGGTCCGTGACGCCGCCAGGGCGCTGGGCTATGACGTCGGCCAGCAAGACGCCTGGTCAAAGTCGATTGACCGCTACTCCACGCTGCGAATGGACGCGGCCGCCCAGGCAGAGTGGGCCGCCAAGCAGCGCGATGCGACCTGGCCAGAGCCGCCGCCCGTCGGAGAGCTCGATCACATTCCCGAGACAGTGCTCGACCTTGCCGAACGCTTCTTGCGCTTGCCTCGTCACCTCGGTATTCATCCCGGCGGCATGGTGTTGTGCGACAGGCCCGTCATCGACGTGTGCCCAGTGGAGTGGGGGAGGATGCCGGGGCGCACAGTGCTCCAGTGGGACAAGGATGATTGCGCTGACGCTGGCCTCGTGAAGTTCGATCTGTTGGGGCTCGGGATGTTGTCCGCTCTCAAGTACGCATTCCGGTCACTGTGGGAGGTCGAGGGAGTTGAGATCGGACTCCACGCGATCCCACAAGAAGACCCTGCCGTGTACGACCTCCTGTGTGCGGCGGACACCGTAGGCGTGTTCCAAGTGGAATCGCGCGCTCAGATGGCCACGTTGCCGCGCCTGAGGCCGCGGCGTTTCTACGACATCGTCATTGAGGTGGCGCTCATTCGGCCCGGGCCAATTCAGGGTGGATCCGTTCACCCGTACATCAATCGTGCGCGCGGGCGTGAGCCCATTACCTACCTTCACCCTCTGCTTGAGAAGTCACTGGGGAAGACGCTTGGTGTGCCGCTGTTCCAAGAGCAACTCATGCAAATGGCGATGGACTGTGCGGGATTTGATGGGGCTCTCGCGGATCAACTCCGCCGTGCGATGGGCTCCAAGCGCAGCCCTGAACGGATGGAAGCCTTGCGAGCCCGCTTCATGGTCGGGGCGCATGATCGTGGCATCACTGCTGACGTTGCGCACCAGATCTTTGACAAGCTGAAGGCGTTCTCTGACTTTGGCTTCCCGGAGTCTCACTCGTTCTCATTCGCGTACCTCGTGTACGCCTCGGCCTGGCTCAAGGCACATCATCCAGCGGCGTTCTATGCGGGCTTGCTCGCGGCCCAACCGATGGGTTTCTACTCGCCACAGTCTCTCGCCGCCGACGCTCGGCGTCACGGCCAGGTGGTGTTGCGGCCATGCGTGGCGAAATCGGATGTCCTTGCGAGAGTGGAGCGACTTTCGCAGCCCTTCGAGCGGCCTGGTGAGGCCCGTTCCGACCTTGAAGCGCTCACTCATGTCGACCACACCCTCGCCGTCCGGATGGGCTTAGCCGCGGTGCGCGGGCTGGGGGAGGACGCAGCGCAGGCCATTGTCGATGCGCGGGAGCACGGTCCATTCACCTCATTGCAGGACATGGCGCGCCGCGTGCGGGTGCGTCCCGGTGGCTTTCGCGGCGCCTTGCGGCGTGCGGAAGCCATTGCACGCGGTGAGGAGATTCCTGACGACAGCATCGGGACCCGCGCCCTCACGGCGGTTCAGTGGGAGGCGTTGGCGACATCGGGTGCGCTTGAGAGTTTTGGCATCACTCGACGCGAGGGGCTTTGGGCTGCGGGCCTCATTGCGTTGGAGGGGCCGGACACATTGCCAGACGTCGTACCGGGAGTGCGGGCACCGATGCTCCCCGACATGAGTGAAGTGGAAGAAGCAATGGCAGACGTATGGGCACATGGAGTATCTGTGGACCGCTATCCAACCGTCTTTGTGCGAGACAACCTCGCGCGCAATGGGGTACTCACGGTGGCAGAGGTCCTCACCCATGAATCGCAACGGCGCATTTCCGTTGCGGGGGTAGTGACGCACCGTCAGCGTCCCGGGACTGCCAAGGGAGTCACCTTCATCTCGCTTGAAGACGAGACCGGCTTTCTCAACATCGTGTGTTCTCAAGCGGTATGGCGGCGTCATCAAGCAGTGGCACGCCGCTCACCGGCGCTGGTGATTCGCGGCATGATCGAGCGCGCCGATGGGGCAACAAACCTGGTAGCAGAGCACATGGCACCGCTCAGTCTCAAAGTGCCGAGCAAGAGCCGCGACTTCCAGTAATTGCGCCTTGCCCCAAGAGCGCTCACGATGGACAGATGGCTGCACCCACCACGCGCACCATCGACGGACATCGCATCCGTCTCACGAGCCTTGACAAGGTGATGTACCCGTCAACAGGTCTCACCAAGGCGGGAGTCATCGACTACATGACGCAGGTCGCCCCGCATCTGCTGCGCCACGCGAATGGACGAGCTGCGACACGCAAGAGATGGATTGACGGCGTCGGCACGGCAAAGACGCCAGGGGAGACCTTCTTTCACAAGAACCTCGACGACGATGCCCCCACGTGGATGACGGCCCGTAGCCTGCGCCACCGTGACCACACGAACCGCTATCCCATTCTCGACTCGCTCGCCACCGTTGTGTGGTTCGTCCAAAGAGGCGCACTCGAGTTCCACGTCCCGCAATGGCGCTACGGTGCACGCGGAAAGCACCTGGCTCCCGACCGCGTGGTGATCGACCTCGATCCGGACGCAGGCATCGCACTCACCGCCGTGGCAGAGGTTGCCTTCACCGTCCGCGAGGCGCTTGCGGAGGAAGGCGTCGAGGCAATCCCGGTGACAAGCGGTTCAAAAGGCATCCACGTGTACGGCGCGCTCGACGGCACGAGGTCATCCGATGAGGTGACCGAGTGGGTACGGGACCTCGCGCACCGTGTGGCCGACGCCAACTCAAGCACTGTCACCGCGACGATGAGCGCCGCGACCCGCACCGGCAAGGTGCTGATCGATTGGAGTCAGAACCGGGCGTCGAAGTCGACCGTAGCCCCGTACTCCTTACGTGGGCGCGTGCGGCCGTGGGTCGCCTGCCCTCGAACGTGGGACGAGCTAGGTGAGAGCACGCTGTCTCAACTAGAACACCACGAGGTGATTGATCTGCTTGCGGATCGGGGAGATCCGTTGGTATCGATCACACCAGGTGCACCGACACGGTGACACCGGCAACGACGATTGCCTCCATCGACATCAGCTTGACGAGGATGTTGAGCCCAGGTCCAGACGTGTCCTTGAAGGGGTCGCCGACGGTGTCGCCAATGACCGCGGCCTTGTGAGACTCGGAACCCTTGCCGCCGTGGTGGCCCTCCTCGATGTACTTCTTGGCGTTATCCCAGGCACCGCCTGAGTTCGCCATGAACATCGATAGCGAGAATCCCGCCGCAGCAGCTCCCGCGAGCAGACCGAGCACGCCGGGGACGCCAAAGATGAGGCCAACAACCACGGGTGCGGCGATCGCGAGAATGGACGGAACCATCATCTCCCGCTGCGCCGCACGTGTGGAGATCGAGACGCATTGTGCGTAGTCGGGGTCCTGAGTGCCGTTCATGATGCCGGGCATCTCCCGGAACTGGCGGCGTACCTCGTCCACCATTTGGCCCGCTGCGCGACCCACAGCCTTCATCGTGATTCCGGAGAAGACGAAGGCGAGCATCGCACCGACAAACATGCCGACAATCACCTTGGGGTTGATGAGCACCACCTCGTAGCGCTCCATCATCTCCATCAGGCTGAGCGACTGAAGCTTTTCCTGAGCGTCAGCGGCAAGAGTGGACCCATCGGGGAAGCTGTACTCGCGGCCGCGTTCAAGCACATGCGAGATACCGATCTTCACTTCCTCAAGGTAGGAAGCAAGCAACGCGATGCCGGTCAGTGCGGCCGAGCCAATCGCGAATCCCTTGCCCGTTGCGGCCGTTGTGTTGCCAAGCGAGTCGAGAGCGTCGGTCCGTTCCCGCACTTCGGGCGGCAGGCTCGCCATTTCAGCGTTGCCGCCCGCGTTGTCCGCAATCGGCCCGTACGCGTCCGTGGCCAAGGTGATGCCGAGCGTGGACAGCATGCCAACGGCGGCGATGCCGACGCCGTACAGGCCCATGCTCATCGTCGACGTCGAGAATGAGAACTCGGAGCCAAAGAAGTACGCAAGTGACGTGCCGGTCACCACCGACAGCACGGGGAACGCAACCGACAACATGCCCTCACCGACTCCGCCGATGATGACAGTTGCAGGGCCGGTCTTCGAGGCGGCTGCGATGCGTTGAGTGGGGGAGTAGCCCTGCGACGTGAAGTACTCGGCCGCGCGACCGATCGCAATGCCCGTGAGCAGTCCCACGAGCAGTGCCAGCCACAGGCCCCACAAGTTGTCGAGGCCCATCGCCCACATGACAAGGATCGAGAGAGCGGCAATCATGACGGCCGCGCCGTTGATGCCTCGCGCGAGCGAGCCAAGGAGTTGCTTCTGAGTCGCTTTCTCGCCCGTCCGGACAAAGAACACGCCGACAACGGACAAGAGGGTGCCAAGAGCGCCAATCACCATCGGAGCGACGACGGCCTTGAGTTGAATCTCGGCACCCGCCGTGGCGTACGCGGCAGCGCCCAGTGCGGCTGACGCGAGAATGACGCCGACGTACGACTCGTAAAGGTCGGCGCCCATACCTGCCACGTCGCCGACGTTGTCGCCGACGTTGTCAGCGATCGTTGCGGGGTTGCGGGGATCGTCTTCGGGAATCCCTGCCTCGATCTTGCCGACCAAGTCGGCGCCAACGTCGGCCGCTTTTGTGAAGATGCCGCCGCCCACGCGAGCGAACAGCGACTGCACAGCGGCGCCCATACCGAACGTCAGCATCGTCGTTGTGATGATGACAACTTGGTGAGAGTCGTCCGTGCCGTAGAAGCTCGTCAACACCCAGAACCAAATCGCGATGTCGAGAAGGCCGAGACCCACCACCGTGAGACCCATGACGGCACCCGAACGGAACGCGACCCGAAGTCCGTGGTTCAGCGAATGGCGTGCAGCGTTCGCCGTGCGTGCGGATGCGTAGGTCGCGGTCCTCATGCCGATGAAGCCCGCAAGACCGGAGAAGATTCCGCCGGTAAGGAACGCGAACGGCACCCACGGGTTCTGCATCTTGAAGACGTAAGCGATGACGCAGAACACGCCCGTCAGGGCGATGAGGACCGTGCCGACGACCTTGTATTGCTGCTTGAGATACGCGATTGCGCCGGCACGGACGTGCGCCGCGATCGTCGCCATCGTTTCTGTGCCCTCGGATTCCTTCATCATCTGGCGGAAGAATCCGTAAGCGGCACCGAGCGCAACGACTGAAGCGATCGGGACGAGCCAGAACCAGACAGGCATGACGGGTTACCTTTCGTCGATGGCGCTAGTGGCCAAAGGTGGTCTGGGCGGAGCGCCACCACGCGAGATGCTCGCGTTCGAGGGTGTCGCGGCTGGGCAGGGGGAAAGCGGTGATGCCATCAGCGTCACCAACAAAGAAGCCATTGCGGATGGTGCGGTAGAGGACCTCTTCGGTCATTTGCCGGAGCACCGTCTTGGTCGCCTTCTCGGGCCCAAAGGCGAGCTCGCGCAGGCAGTCACGCAAGTGCCCAATATTGGGGTACGGAAGGTTGTCGACGTCTGGATGCTCGGGGTTGTTCTTCAAGTTGCCGAGCGTGAGCTCCGCAAACACGATGCGAGGCACATGAACGTGGTGGCTTGAATCCGTAATCGACGCAGCGAAGTCGCCAGGATTGAGGCGAGACACGATCCGCGGCGTCACGGGGCAGAACTCCTGATAGAGGTGAGCGCGGTGTTCGCCGTCCGGCACCCACTCTGCTGGGTCGAGCGTGAGCACACGGCCATCGTCCGTGGCGAGGTGGAGCGCGGTCAGTGCCTCGCGCGGTACGCGCTCGAGCACGCGGTAGATCGCCAAGTAGATCGACAGCTTGGGGCTGCCGTCCGCGTGGGGCACGCAACGGGCCTCGATATCGCTGAGGGGGAATGCGGCGGGGTCAAGTTTGTCGCGATCGACCGAGAAGAAGATCGCCTGCCCGCGCGAACGCTTAGCCGAGCCGATTGCGTAGTAGGAACCAAACTCGTCGGGCGGCAACATTGACGCCACGAGCGCTTCGGGGATAACCGACAGATACAGATAAGTGGCCATGCGCGCCTCCTGTCGACATTGACACGATTCGACGCTAGCCACGGCGGAGGCGAACGCGCGGGGCCATTGGTCCCGACGAAGGCCCGGACCGCCTTTCACCAGGCTCGACACGCAGATGAGCCTTCTCACACTCCGCCGGTCGCGGCGAAAAAATCTCGCGCATTCGGGAATGTCCTGGCGTGCAGTCAGGTTTTCGAAACTGCACGCAAGGAAACACCAAGGAGGACCATCATGTGGGACGCCATTTTGTGGATTATTAGCGTGATCGTCGGCATCATCGGCATCGTGCGACTGTTCCAGCGCCAGATTCTCTGGGGCATTCTGCTCATCATCGCCGCATTGCTGATCGGGCCCGGAGGCGTGAGTCTGTTCACCTGACCGATGGGGCCCGGACCGCACAGATTGTGCGTCCGGGCCCCTTTCTCCGTGCTAGAGTTGCCGTCGCACTTGAGCGCCTCCCCAAGGCGTTCGAGGTCACTTGTCCGGGTGGCGGAATTGGCAGACGCGCTAGCTTGAGGTGCTAGTGCCCGTATAGGGCGTGGGGGTTCAAGTCCCCCCTCGGACACCACTATTGAAGTCCGTGTCCTGTTGCCCTGTGGGGGCATGTCCCCGCGAGTGGCCAGGAGGTGCGATGGCGATCGAGCGGACTATTGACCATCGCGAGCGCGTTCATCACCGTCTTGTTTCGCGTCTTGAAGACGCTGCGGCTCGGTTCGATACGTCCACATCCCACCGCGTCATCCTCGCCGGTATCTATCTCCTCATTTCGATCGCGGTTGTTGTGCCCACCGTCTTTGGTGGAGGCGATGCGATGTCCCGCATCGATGAGCCCACGCACGCCGATTACGCATACCGTGTGGCGCACTGGGAAGTGCCGGCGCGCGGCGACCTCATCGCACCTGAAATTCGCGCCGAGTGGGCGTGCATGGGGCAAGAACGCTACTCATTGCCGCCATGTGACGCTCCAATGTGGGCATGGCGTTTCCCGTACAACGCCGATCAGTACAACTTCGCTCACCCGCCGCTGTACTACGCGTTGGTGGGGCTTCCGGCTCGAGTGCTCGATGACACGACGCAGCTGACCTTCACGGATGCCGGGAGGCTGACGGGCGCACCCTGGCTTGCGGCGGGCATGTTCATGCTCTTTGTTGCTTTGCGGAGATGGCGGGTGGATCCCGCGATCTCGATGATGGCGCCGCTCATCCTGCTCTCCTTCCCCCGGGTGCTTCACGCCTCGACGACGGTGAATCCCGACGCCGTGGCGCCGCTCGCGGGAGCGATCGCGCTGTGGCTTGCGGCTCGCATATTCCTTGAGGACAACCGCGACTGGATACTGCCAGCGGTGATGGTGGGGTTGGTGGGGCTCACCAAGACGATCACCACCATTCCATTTATCGCGCTTGCAGTCCTTGTGCTTGCGCGGGCAATACGTGACCAGGGGTTGAGGGGCATTACGTGGCGGCAATGGTTGCTTCCGGCCGCCTCCGCGGCGGCGATCCTTGTGCCGTATGCGATCTGGCAGGCGATACAGGCGGGCCGCGGCGATATGTCGTGGGAGAACCCGCTCGTTGGCATCAACACGCGCGACGTGCTTGGACTGCCGGGCTCAGAGTGGATTGAAACGCTCTTTGTCGGGTTCAACCTCGCATCGGATTACTACGTGCAACCTCCGCTTGACATCGCCCTCTTGGTGGCATGGACGCGCTTGCTGAACGTTCTCGTGATCGGCGCGATGATGGCAACGGTCGTCGCGTTCGTCAAAGAGCCCGGCCGACGCTCACTCGGGTGGTTGCTCGGGCTCGGCATGGTCTTGTATCCACTCGCGGTCCAGGTGCAGGCGTACTTCAACACGACAGTTCCGCAGTATTTCCCCAATCCCACCGGCCGCTACGGAATGGCCCTTGTTCCCGGAGCGATCGCATGCCTTGTCATGGCGGCGGCGAAAGCGGGTTACCGGCGCACCGTCTACCTCATCGCAGTCTCCGGTGTCGTCGTCATCGCGGTCACCGTCTCGGCGGGCCTACAACGCGCCGCCCTGTAGCCGACCTGAGGTGACGAGCGGCGCGGGTAGCCTGAGCGCATGTCAGCCGAGTCCGTCGTCACGATCGCGCGTGACCTCATCCGAATCGACACGTCGAACTACGGGGATGCTCCGGGCCCAGGTGAGCGCGCAGCCGCCGAGTACGTTGCGACGTTTCTCAGCGATCTCGGCCTTGAGCCGGTGTTGCGGGAGTCGGCACCACGACGCACCAGCCTGACGGCCCTATGGAAGGGTGCGGACCCTAAGCGGACACCTCTTGTTGTGCATGGCCACCTCGATGTGGTGCCCGCGTTCGCGGAGGACTGGTCTGTTGATCCCTTTGGCGGAGAGATCAAGGACGGCATGGTGTGGGGCCGCGGTGCGGTTGACATGAAGGGCATCAACGCGATGTACCTGGAAGCAGCTCGGAGGCTCATCAGCTCTGGTCGTAAGCCATCCCGCGACATCGTGTTTGCGTTCTTCGCTGATGAGGAGCACGGCGGAGCGCACGGCGCCAAATGGATGGTCGAGAATCATCCCGACGACTTTCACGGAGCGACCGAAGCGATCTCCGAGGTGGGTGGATTCTCGATTCAACTGGGCGACAAGCGCACGTACCTCATCCAGACCGGTGAGAAGGGCATTCAGTGGCTGCGCCTCATTGCCTCTGGCACACAGGGGCATGGATCGCTTGTCCATCACGACAACGCGGTGACGCACCTCGCTGCCGCGTTCGCGCGCATCGGTGCGCACGCGTGGCCTCTCGACATCACCCCCACCGTGGAACGGCTGTTGCGAGGCGCGGCAGAGATTCTCGACATTGATTACGAGCCGACCGAAGCACGCATCGCGGAGATCATCGAACGATTCGGCCCCGTTGCCCGCATGATTGAAGGCACGGTGCGGAACACGTCGAATCCCACGATGATGGACGCGGGTTACAAGGTCAATGTGGTCCCCGACACGGCGGAAGGCTACGTCGATACGCGCTATCTGCCGGGACAGCAAGAAAGCGTCTTGCGCACCGTTGAAGAACTCGCGGGGACCCACGTGAAGGTCGAGCAGTACATCGAAGAACGTGCGCTTGACCTCCCGTTTGATTCGCCGCTCGTGGGCAAGATGATCGACGCGCTGCGCACGGTTGATGCCGATGCGGCGGTCCTTCCCTATCTCATGATGGGTGGCACGGACAACAAACACCTCGCCGAGCTCGGCATCGCAGGCTACGGCTTTGCTCCACTCAAGCTCCCGGCGGACCTCGACTTTGGATCGCTCTTCCACGGCATCGACGAGCGTGTTCCAATCGAGAGTCTTGGTGTCGGTACCGACGTAATGGTGGAGTTCCTCACCAATTGTTGAGCGCGCGGTGGCAGATTGTGTCACCATCCACTCACATGCCCCTCAAACTGGGGGCACGTGGGCCGATTGGCTCACTGTTGAGTAAGAGGAGCGTCAGGGGGCGCGCATGGCGGCTGTGACGCTTGCCATTTTGCTAGTCGCGTTGTGCGG
>JAEYUX010000128.1 GCA_023432235.1 Actinomycetes bacterium | reverse complement strand
CCACGCCGAGCAGCCGACGCTAGGGTCGCCTTATGAGGAAAGACGTCCACGGCCGCGGCATGAGCCGGCCCCTCTTGCCTCCCGCACTCCCCGGCTATCGCACGCGCGCCGAGCGATTCGATGAACTCGTGGCCGACCTCTCCGAACGTCTTGGTTCGCGATGGTCATCGCGCTGGGGAACGGTGGAGTTTGGAGTTGAGGACGTCCCCGCATCCGATCCGTCGCCATGGGAGCGCGGAGTCCCGCTCGGACGTGTGTTCCCCGGCGAGTATGGTGCCGCGACACGCATCGTGCTCTACCGACGTCCCATCGAGCAGCGGGCGTCGGACGACGACCTCGCGCTGCTTGTGCGCGACATCCTTGCCGAGCAAGTGGGTCACCTCTTGGGCATGCGTCCAGATGAGGTCGATCCCACGTACGGCACCGATGTGTAGCGCCACAAACATGTGAGCTCGCCTACGGTGGCGGCGCATAAGGCCGCGGCACTACCGTGGCTTCAAGAGCGTTGTCTGCGGGTCGCATCGGCATCACGGACGTGACAAATCCCGTGTCGCTCGTCATCACGAGGCTCCACGCGACATCGCCCTCGATCGTCACCACAGTGCCGGCGGGCGCATCGAGGTCGACCCACTGGATAGTTCGCGCTCCCACCGAACCTGTGGTGATGATCTTGCCGTCGCTATCCGCCACATTGACCGTAGTCGTGTAGGGAGAGTAGGCGGCGATACGGGCATCGGCGGCTGGGACGACGGCCATTTGGACGTCGGGACTCAGCGCAACTGCCGGCACCCACGTCGCGTCAGCGGCCACATCTCCTTCCAGCCCCTCATCCGCCACCCGCGTCATGACAGTGCGCGCCGCAGCAAACACGGGCGCATCCGACGTCACCTCGATTGCTCCAAGCGCAGAGACGGGCACTGCGAGGTCCGACACCACGCCAGGCTCGAGCGTGATGCCGCTTCCCGTTGACCACGGTTCGACGCCTCGTTGCGACACGAGCATCGCGTCGACGCGCGCTCCCTCGGGCGCCATCAAGCGCAACGTCACCGTTGCGTCATTGCCATCGAGCCCGACGCCGGGAATGACGAGACGCTCCCCCGCCACGCTTGGCCCGACCCACGACGTCCCTGCGGGCTGGAAACCGTCAAGACGCGAATCTTGGAGCGCCGCCGCGACACCAGGCCCGGTCGCGGCGACGTGCACGACGAGTGATGACTGAGATGCCGCAATCGATTCAATGAGGCGGTCCGTCTGAGAACCAGCGGCAACCGGCACCACAAAGGTGTCCTCAACTCTGCCGAGCGGACCGTACAGCGTGACAGTGACCTCGGATGGTGCCGTCGATGGGTTCGTCAAGACAAGCCGCGCGCTCGAGCCGAGGGCCGTCGAGCCTCCCACGAGCCACTGCTCAGCAGCGGGAGCGGAGCACGTGAGCGCCGCCCAACCTGCAATGTCGCCGTCCGCAATGCGCTCCACCTGAGCTCCCACAATCGCGTCCATCGCGGTGCCCTCACCCGTCACTCGCTGAGTGCCCGGTGAATAGACGTCGATGGTGCGGATCGTCGGCGCCGATGCCAGATCCCCGCCCGATCCAACATCGCCCACTGGCACCGACTGCTGTCCCGGACATGCCACAACGGGCGCTGGCGGCTCCACCGAAAACGTCTGCGGCTCAGTGGGATCAACGGTGGGAACGCTTGCCACCGCGAGCGCGGTGGCGCCCGCCGCGACGAGGGTGAACGCAACGATTCGACCCACAATTACGCGAGAACGTCCATCGCTCACGGCGTCACCTCCCGTGAACGTCGCAGCGGGATCGCGCCAATGAGCGCCCAGGTGAGCGCGATCGCACTAGCCCACCACCACCAGCGGTGAACGGGATCGCGGTACGCAAACGTCACGCTGCCCGCCCCTGCCGGGACTTCGAAGACGGCCCGACCCCAGGTGTCGTCACCGCGCTCAAGCGCGCTGCCGTCGGCGTAGGCGGACCACCCGGCAGAATCGGGTACGGCGATCACGAGCGTGCCGCCGGATTGCGGAGGGCTCTTCGTCGCCCCGTCAGTGGCGGTCGCCGGCACAACCACGCGCTCGCCGTCGGGCGTCTCGATCCATGCTCGAGAAACGGTGTCACCCGCAAGCCGGTACGTCTGACCTCGCTCGGACCCACTCGCCAACGTCACGTCCGGGTTCTGGCTGAGAGCGCTTTGTGCGCCGTCAGCTCCCGGCGCAAGCACGATGGTGCCGATGCCCCAATCACGCAATGCGCTGAGATCGGCAGCAGACGAGGTGCTCGCTGCGGCAACGGTCTGCGCAATATCGGCGATGTCGGCGCTCTCACCACCGCTTGACAGCGGCGAGCCGTTCGGGCCGCGTTGCGCCCGCCCGAGCCCAAGCGTTGCTCCATCGTGGGCAAGAACGTCGTAAGCGATCGACCCGTCAGCGTTCTCCCGCAACACCAGGACGCGCTGGTGCTCTGTCCCCTGCTGATCAAGCGGCACTGCGAGCGGGAGGACGCCAGCGTCGGCCGTGGTGACGGTGCCGCGAGGTGCGTCAGGCAAAGCAAGGAGGACAACGACCGCCAACGTCGTGCCTGCCGCAACGGTAGCCGCCCCGGCTGCGAACGTCCGTGCCGCAGCGAATCGACGCCCTTCGCTCTTCATCACGATGCCATGCGCCGAGAGCCCGGCGACCAGCGCGCCCAGTGCCACAAGCGACGATCCGGTTCCCGGCCAGCCAGAAATCGCATCACGGCCAGCCCCGTCACTCCACGCGGCCGTCGCATGCGCCGACCACGCTGCCACCGCAAGACCAATTCCGATGATCGCGACGCCCCACACTGCTGGCCGGCTTGCGTGGCGTGAGGCAAGCGCGGCGATTGCACACATGAGCAGGACGGCGGCCGCCACGGCGCCGAGGGGCCACGCATTGTCAAGATCGCTCGACCACCTCGCCGGATCTGCGAAGCCAAGCGCCGTAGGCCACAGATCGCCGCTGAAGGTGTCGCCGGGCCCCGGTTCACGGGCAAGAATCGATAAGGTCACACCGGGCTGCGCCGCGTGCCGCAGGCCAGCGACAAGCCCGGGGAAGCCCACAACGAGCGGTACTGCAGCCATCGACATCATCCGCCAGCGCTGCGGCCCCGCGCGCAATGCCAGCGCGATGACCACGCCAAGCGTGGGAACGAGCAGCACGGGCTGGGCAACCGTTGCTGCAGTGAGTGCCACAGAACCGGCGAGTGCCGCGGACGGCGACGGCCCCGGCGCGGGTCTCTCTTCGCGGCCGCCGATGAGCTCCCCGCGACGCCATCCTGTTGCGCGCGAGATTGCCACTGCTGCACAGCCGATCATGATGTGCGCAATGACAGTGCCGAGGCGCGCATCCAGGACCGCAGCGATGAACGGCGGCCACAGTCCCCACACCAGCGCCGCGGCAAGTCGCACCCACGGCGCACGGGTCGCGTGGCCGGCCGCCCACCAGCCAATGAGAATGGCCATCAGCGGTGCGGCGGCGAGCAATGCGGCGATCCCAAGCCGCGTGCCGCCCGGCGCGATCGCAGCGGGGAGCATGAGGCCTGCATAGGCACCATCGATCGCGGGAACGCCAAAGCCGATCTCGTTCCACCCACTCCACGCGGCATTCCACACGTCGCTGAGCGAAATGTCCGTCACGCCCGTTCCTGGGGCAACAAGCATCCGCCCCGAAAGCACGTCGCTCATCCAGCGCGATGCGAGCACAGCGGACGTCGTCAGACCGATGACGAGGGTGACAAGCAATGACAAACGGTGTCGGGCTCGCGCGCGCTCAAGCTCAGCACGGACCATTTCGCTGGGAATGCGCTCAGCACGCGCGCGCTCGATTGTGCCGAGTTCGCGCTGGCGGACGGCATCGACGACCTGCATCGGCTTCGCAAAGAGACGCGCCTCGATCGGGCCGGTGGCGCCCACGCGGCGGTGGGCGCGTGCCGACGCCGCAATCGCCGGGATGCGGATGAGGAGCGCGGGGACCACCCGAAGTTCCGCTACCGCGGTCCTTGGCGCATTCTGCGCAAGCCGGATCGCAAAACGGAGCACCACGCTGACGGGAATGAGAGCAACGAGAATGGGCACGAGCCACCATGGCGCCCACGCAAAGGCGTGGTGCCATTCGCTCGTGCGGCGAACCGCATGGGTGCTGATCCGGCCGCGCCGCCTCGTTCTGAGGCCGTACAGCGACTCTTGCGCATGCCGCACCCGCGCCTGCGGCGCGAGGACAACGTCCCAGCCCGCCGCCCACGCGCGGCGGCAGAACTCGGCAGACTCCCCAAAACCGTCGTAACCGACATCGAGGCCACCCAACGCGTCCCAGGCGGCCCGCCGCACGAGAGCGCCGCCGAGCGAGACCGCCATCACGTCCTCACGCCAATCGTGTTGACCTTGATCGACGTCGTCCTCAACAACAAGCGGAATCCTGCGCGCACCGAGGCGGGACACCGTTGTGCCCATCGACACCAACCGAGAGGTGTCGCGCCACCGGACGTGCGCAGGCCCAACAACGGCGGCGCGCGGCCGTTTCGCCGCCGTGGCAATCAACCGCGCGAGGGTGCCCTTGTCGGGGGCGGTGTCGTCATGCAGCAGCCAGACGAGCTCATCGTCTCGCGCCACTTGTGAGGCCACTGCCTCGTTGACCGCAGCGGCATACGTCGACTCCGCCGTGCGAGAGAGCTTGACGGCGAGATTCTCCGGCGTCGACACGTCCGCATCGCCCATCACGACAAGTTCGAGAAGCGGCAAGACGTCGTCAACGGCAGAGAATGCGGCCAGCACCGCACTCAGATGATCGGAGCGCCCGTCCGTAACGAGCACGGCCCTCACACTGAGCGTGCTCATCGACAATCGGGGATGCGCGCGGCCACCTAGACCGCGCGGCGCTTGAGCTTGCGACGCTCGCGCTCCGAGAGGCCTCCCCAAATCCCGAAGCGCTCGTCATGAGCGAGGGCATAGTCAAGGCACTCGGCCTTCAC
>JAEYUX010000178.1 GCA_023432235.1 Actinomycetes bacterium | reverse complement strand
ACCCCGATGATCTCGGCGGCATGATGGCGGCCGTCGGTGTCCTCACGTCGCGCGGTGGCAAGACCTCACACGCAGCAGTGGTCGCGCGCGGTATGGGCACCACCTGCGTGGTGGGCGCCGACGCTCTTGACGTCGACGCTCAGGCCTGCCAGTTCACCGTGGGCAAGAAGGTGGTGAAGGAAGGCGAGGTCATCGCGATCGATGGCTCAACTGGCGAAATCTTCTTAGGCGATGTCGCCGTTGTCTCGTCACCGGTGGTCCGATATCTCGAAGATGGCCTCGACGCCGCTCTGGCCGACATTCCGGTGGACGACGTCGACACCCACGAACTCGTCAACGCCGTTCACGCGATCCTCACTCATGCCGACAGGACGCGGCGCCTCGAGGTGTACGCGAACGCTGACACGCCCGAGGATGCCCACCGAGCACGCCGTTGGGGTGGGCAAGGAATCGGTCTGTGCCGGACCGAACACATGTTCTTGGGTGACAGGCGTGTGCTCATCGAACACCTCATCCTCGCTGAGGACGATGAACAACGTCAGGCTGCTCTTGATGCCCTCCTTCCTCTTCAACGTGACGATTTCACGCACATCCTCGAAGAGATGGACGGCCTTCCTGTCACCATCCGGCTCATCGACCCGCCGCTGCACGAGTTCTTGCCCGACCTCACCGAGCTTTCGGTGAAGGTCGCACTCGATTCAGAACGAGGCAACGTTGGGGACGACGCCGAACGTGACAAGACCCTTCTCACTGCAGTGAGGCGCATGCACGAGGCAAACCCGATGTTGGGCCTGCGAGGTGTGCGCTTAGGAATCGTCATTCCCGGGCTCTTCGCTCTCCAGATTCGCGCAATCGCCGAGGCCCATGCCGCACGCCTCAAGGCAGGCGCAGACCCTCATGCCGAGATCATGATCCCGCTCGCTGCGTCGGTCATGGAGCTTCACCTCATTCGCGATGAGGCGGAGCGCATTCTTGCCGACGTCGCGGCGGAGCAAGGTGTCGACCTTCACATCCCGGTGGGTGCCATGATCGAGCTGCCTCGAGCGGCCCTCACCGCCGACCGCATGGCGGACGTGGCCGAGTTCTTCTCCTTTGGCACGAATGACCTCACACAGACCACGTGGGGATTCTCACGTGACGACGTGGAGGGCGCGTTCTTCAACCCGTACACCGATAAGGGCGTCTTCAATGTGTCGCCGTTCGAGTCCATCGACGTTCAAGGCGTCGGTGAGCTTGTCAGCATCGCGGTGGAGCGCGGGCGGTCGACACGACCTGATTTGCGGTTGGGCGTGTGCGGTGAGCACGGCGGCGATCCCGACTCCATCCACTTCTTCAATGGTGTAGGCCTCGACTACATCTCGTGCTCACCGTTCCGTATCCCGGTGGCCAGGCTTGAAGCTGGCCGCGCATCCGTCGCTGGCAGCCAATCAGACACGCGCTAGCAACAGCCCATACGGATGCGAAGCCACCTCCGCCGAACAACGGCGGAGGCGGCTCTGTCTTTGTCAGCTACTTACGTCCGCGCTTGTCGCGCACCCGCACGTTGATGTGAATGGGCGTTCCGGTGAATTCGAACGTCTCGCGCAGACGGCGCTCAATGAAGCGGCGGTATTGCGGGTCGAGGAATCCCGTGGTGAACAAGACGAACGTGGGCGGACAGGTGCCTGCCTGAGTCGCGAAGAGAATCTTGGGTTGCCGGCCGCCGCGCACGGGGTGGGGATGTTCCGCAACGAGTTCTCCGAGGAACGTGTTGAGCTTCCCCGTCGAGATTCGGCGATCCCAGTTGGTGAGCGCGACATCCATCGCGCGCTTGAGCCGGTTGGTGTGCCATCCAGTCAACGCCGAGAGGTTGACGCGCGGTGCCCACGTGAGGTGCGTGAGCTCCTTGTCCCAGGAGCGTTCAAAGAGGAAGCGTTCGTCCTCACCCACGAGATCCCACTTATTGACGACGATGACAAGCGCGCGACCGGCGGCAATCACGTCCGACAGGATGCGGAGGTCTTGTTCAGTGAGCGGCGTCGAGGCATCGACGAGCACGAGCGCAAGCTCAGCACGTTCGATCGCCGCGGCGGAACGAAGCGACGCGTAGTAGTCAGCGCCACGTGTGAGGTGGACCCTCCTGCGGATGCCTGCAGTATCAATGAACGTGAAGGGTTCGTCCTCGATGGTGATGAGCTCGTCGACTGGATCACGGGTGGTGCCAGCAAGTTCGTTCACGACAACGCGCTCGCTCCCCGCAAGGCGGTTAAGGAGCGACGACTTACCAACGTTTGGACGCCCCACGAGTGCGATCCTGCGCGGCGCACCCTCATCGTCCACCATCGGCATCTCAGTGGGGAGCATTGCAAGGGCGGCATCGAGCATGTCGCCGGTGCCGCGCCCGTGAAGTGCGGACACCGGGAAGGGCTCCCCTAGTCCCAGATTCCACAGCGCTGCGGCCTCAATCTCGCCCTGAGGACCATCGACCTTGTTCGCGACGAGGAGGACGGGCTTCTTGGTCTTGCGAAGCAGTTTGACCACTTGCTCGTCCGTCGACGTCGCGCCCACAGTCGCGTCGACCACAAACATCAGCGCGTCTGCGATATCCATCGCCGCTTCCGCCGCTTGTGCGACCGAAAGGTCAATACCGCTGACGTTGTGCTCCCAGCCCCCGGTGTCCATGAGGAGAAAGTCACGTCCCGCCCACTCGGCGCGGTAGGTAACACGGTCACGAGTCACTCCAGGGGTGTCCTCCACAACGGCGACTCGGCGGCCCACAATGCGGTTGACGAGTGTCGACTTGCCGACGTTCGGGCGGCCCACAATCGCGAGGACAGGCAACGCCTCTTGCTGTTCGGCAACAGGGCCCTCGAGTGCGAGCAGGTCCTCTTCGCTCAGCTCATACGACTCAAGGCCCGCACGGAGCGCTGCTTCGCGAATGGCGTCCAGGCTTTCGGGCGCATCGGACGGAGCCGGGATGCCAAACTCCTCGGTTTCGTCATTCATATGCGTTCTCGCTCTCCGATCGCGATGCATCACCGTCGGGCATCGTGAGGTCTGTGTGGGCCAACGTGTGGCGCACGTGTTCTTGGAGCATCCGGTCGACTTCGCCCGCAGCCCATTCCTGACGCTTCCGCCCGGCCAACTCCGACGGCGCGCCGAGGTGACGCGCCTGTCCAAAGGCCACCACCATACGTCGTCGAGGCCGTGGCCAATGATTGACGGACTCTCCCGTACGCCGAGTTCCTACGACAGCCGTCGGCACAACTGCCGCTCCGGAGCGTAACGCGAGCCATGCGGCTCCACCGTACGTCTCTTGAGCATGTCCTGCGCCGCGATGTCCTTCCGGGAACACGCCGACGACCCCACCGCGGTCAAGGACAGCCATTGCCTTGCCCAATGCCTCACGTCCCGCACCCTCAACGGAAATCTGACCCGCCGGCCGCAGCACGAGTCCCAGGGGGCCTTTCATCATTGCCGCTTTGATAAGGAAGTGTGACGGCCTCGGGATCACACCATGCACCACGGGCCCGTCCGGCAAGCCAATGTGATTGGCGAGCACCAGCACCGGACCTGCCGTCGGGATGTTGTCGCGTCCGCGCACGTCAGTGTTCCAGTACACGCGGGCAAGAAAGCGCCCCACCCACCGGGACCACGCAGGTCCCCAGCGAGCTGGCGCCTTCGTCACTGCGACGCCTCAGCGACGAGGTGCATGACGGCATCAACAACCTCGTCGATTGTCATCGACGTCGTATCAATGGTGACAACCCCGTCCGCCGCCACGTGAAACTCGACCACGGTCGAGTCCTGCGCGTCACGGCCAATAACCGCCTCGCGCACCGTGGCGGGATCCGCGCCCTCCCCTGCTCGACGCGCAACCCGCACCTCTTCGTCGGCGGTGAGCAAGACGCGCACGTCAGCATCGGGGGCCACAACGGACGTGACGTCACGACCCTCCGCGACCACACCGTGGCTCTGTCTCGACGAGTCAATGAGATCGCGCTGCACCGCACGGAGCACGGTGCGGGCGTCGAGGTTCGTCGCGACCTTCGACACAACCAACGAGATCGTGTCCGTGTGCAATTGGGACGTGACGTCGTCTCCGTCGAGAAGTACTCGTGGGTCGGTGGGAGACAGACGCATCTCAACATTCATCGTCGCAAGCATTGCCGTCACGTCATCTTGCGAGGACAGATCAACACCTTCACGCAAGCAGTACAGAGCACCCACTCGGTACGTCGCACCAGTATCGAGGTAGTCGAGGTTCAGCCTGCGGGCGACTTCACGCGACACCGTCGACTTCCCCGTGCCGGCTGGCCCATCAATGGCAATGACGAGGCTCATGACCCGGCAACCACCCATCCACTCTCTTCGAGCGCCTCAACAAGTTCAGCCACCCGCTGCGGAAGCACCCATAAGGTCGTCAAACCAACCGGCTGACGCGGCGAGTGCTCAATCGACAAGTCTTCGACGTTGACGCCAATTCCGGCGGTATCGGAAAGCAGGCGGAGCAGGTGCCCGGGCTCGTCAGGAACGATCACCGTCACCGCTTCCCACTCACGCTTGGCGCCACCGTGCTTGCCCGGGATGCGCGCAACCTCGCGGCGACCCTTATCAACCAAATGCGCCATCGCCGCGCCGATGTCATCCGCCTCGCGCACCGCGTTGAGCGCGTCGACGATATTGCCAAGCGTCTGATCAATAGCGTCCCGGTTGAGGCGGGCAATGTCCGTCCACATCTCCGGTGCGGACCCCGCAATCCGCGTCACATCGCGAAGTCCTGGCCCGGCAAGCGCCACGTCGTCCTCGCCGAGAGGCCCAAGAGCCGCCGCCACGGCCGACGCCGCCGCTTGGGGGGCGTGCGACACGCGGGCCACCGCGAGGTCATGGTCGTGTGCCGGCATTTCAACAGCGTCGGCTTGAAGAGCGTCGGCAACCTGGCGCACGAGTGCGACGGCCGCTGGCGTTGCATCCCCCGCGCTGATCACCCATGGACGCGCGCGAAACAAGTCGCCTTGTGCCGCGAGGGCGCCCGACACCTCGCGCCCGGCCATTGGGTGAGAGCCCACGTAGCGCTCGCTCAAACCGGATGCGCGGGCTGCCTTGAGGATGGGCGCCTTCACGCTCGCCACATCGGTGACAACGGCGTGGGGAAAGCGTTCAAGCGCCTCGGGCACAAGGCGCAGCGTCACCGATGGCGGCGCGGCCACAATGATGAGCTGAGGCTCCTCGAAGGGCGTTGCACCGCCGGCGCCGATGCTGCGCGCCAGGATTTCCGCCTCGGGATTGGCATCCTCGATCGTGACGGTCCAACCTTCTGCGCTCAGACCAATTCCGATCGACGCCCCGATGAGACCGGCGCCAATGATGTGAGTCGATGGAGTCGTCACGGTCACTGGGCGAGATCCCGGCGCAGTGCGACCGCTTTGTGCAAGTAGAC
Source organism: Actinomycetes bacterium (assembly GCA_023432235.1). Classification (GTDB taxonomy): domain Bacteria; phylum Actinomycetota; class Actinomycetes; order Actinomycetales; family Demequinaceae; genus Demequina. Next base: position 3,943 of record JAEYUX010000178.1, on the reverse strand, counting down.
GTGCACGATCTGATCGCGGGGTGCATCTGTCTCAATGTGCATCATGACCCGCACCACCTGAGGCAGCGCCCCGGGTACCGCCATTTCTTGCCCACACATGAGCGGCACGGCACCAAAACCCAGTTGGCGAGCGGCCGCCGCGGGAAAATCGCTCGTGATGTCAGGCGTGCAGGTAAAGAACACCGAGATGACGTCATCCGGTGCGAGCGAGTTCTCGCGCAGGATCGTCTCGACGAGCTCTTGAGTGCGCTCATGAAGGTGGTCACGCTCGTCAATTTCGAGCGTTGTCGCCCCCCGGATTGCACGCACAGCCATGCGCACATGCTACCGGGACGGACTTGGCTGACGAGACTCCTACAGCCCCGCCGCCTGCTGAAGTTGCCCCACTTCAACGTTCGTCAGCGCACGAGTTTGTCCTGGCTGCAATGTGCCCAGCGTGATCGGTCCAAAGCGCGTGCGAACCAACTCGATGACGGGATGACCCACGGCGTCAAACATGCGGCGGACAATTCGGTTGCGGCCCTCGTGCATCTCGACTTCCACGAGCGAGTGGGTATCCGTTGCATCGAGCACCCGACACTCGACGGCGCGCACCGGCCCATCGTCGAGTTCGACACCCTGACGCAGCGTGGTCGAGATTGACTTCGGCACGCGTCCGGAGACTTTCGCCACGTAAAGCTTTGACACGCCGTGGGTCGGGTGCGCGAGACGGTTCGCCAACTCGCCATCGTTCGTGAGGAGCAACACCCCAGTGGTGTCCGCGTCAAGACGACCCACGTGGAACAGGCGCTCGTCGTATTCGCGCACGTACGTGTCGAGCGCGGGGCGACCCTCGGGGTCGCTCATCGTGGACACCACACCCTTGGGCTTATTGAGCACGACAGTGACAAGCGTCGTATCAACGGAGATCCGCTGACCGTCGACCTCGATGACCGCGTCGGCGGGATCGACGCGTACACCGAGCTGATCGACCACCTGCCCGTTGACGGTCACCTTTCCCGCCTCGATCAACTCTTCGCACCTGCGTCGTGAACCGACACCCGCTTGCGCAAGCACCTTCTGTAACCGAACCCCTTCGGGACGGTGAATCTCTAGGTCAGCCATCAGTCCACCATGTCGATATCAGCCAGATCGGGCAAATACGGGGCGAGCGGCGGAAGGTCGTCGAGCGATGACAGCCCGAGCCGCTCCAAGAACTCCGTGGTGGTGCCGTATTGCACCGCACCACCAATCTCCCCTACCTCAGTGACAAGACCTCGGGCGCTCAGTGTCTTCATCACGGAATCGACATTGACCCCGCGGATCTGTGACACCTGGCCGCGCGTCACCGGCTGACGATAGGCAACGACGGCGAGAGTTTCGAGCGCGGCCTGCGAAAGACGCGAGGCCTGCCCGTCGACAATGAAGGCCCCCACGGCGTCGGCGTATAGCGGCGACGAGTACATGCGCCAGCCGCCGCCCACCTCTCGCAGTTCAAAGCCGCGTGGAGCGTCGGGATTCGCGTACTCCGCGCGCAGCTCGTGAAGCGCGTCGACGACGTCCTGTTCGGGAACGCTCAGCGCAGCGGCGAGATCAACGGGTAGCACCGGCTCATCCACCACCATCAAAATGGCCTCGACGCCCCCACGCACCTGCTGGCTCACTCGCTTGCCCCTTCCGTGAAACTCTCGCTGGCGTCGCCGTCCTGCGTCTCGTCAAACTCTGCACTGACGTCAACGTGCTGTTCGCTACCAGTCCAGCGAATCGTCAACTCGCCGAGCGAGCGTACCTGCTCGAAGGCGACAGCGGATTCGCGAAACAGCTCGAGCAAGGCAAGGAATCGCGCGACCACAACGGCGACATGGTCGGCATCCGCGATGAGCGAGCGGAAGGTCAGCGCGCCCGCCTTTTGGAGGCGCCCTTGAATGACAACTGCTTGATCGCGCACGCTCACGCGCGGATTGTGCAAGTGCGTGAGGGAAACGCCCAGTTGCTCGGGCTTTGGCTGCACCGCATGAGCCGCCAGTCGAGCAAGATCGTCCGCCGTCGCGCTCCACACGAGTTCGGGCAACAGCATCGCGAAATGGGGCTCGAGCGCCACGTCTCGCGGGATTGCCCGCGGTCCGGACAACATCGCGTCGAAGGACGCCGCCACATCCTTGAAGGCCTTGTACTGGAGCAAGCGTGCAAAGAGGAGGTCGCGGGCCTCGAGCAGAGCGAGATCCTCGGCGTCGTCGACTTCGCCTTGGGGCAGCAGCCGTGCGGCTTTGAGATCAAGCAACGTCGCCGCAACAACAACAAACTCCGACGCTTGCGACAGATCCCACTCGCCTTCGTGCGCCCGTACCGTCGCGAGGAACTCATCGGTCACCATGGCAAGAGCCACGTCCGTGATTTCCATCTCGTGTTTAGAGATGAGGCTGAGGAGCAGGTCGAAAGGACCGGAGAAATTGGGGAGCCGGACCTCGAATGATCCGCGTGCTGCCTCGGATGGGGCGGTCACGTTAAGCGGCGACCCCACGCGCCACGAGCTCTCGCGCCAGTTGGCGGTACTGCTCGGAGCCAGCGTGCGACGGCGCGAACGTGAGGATTGGCTCCGCAGCGACCGAGGCGTCGGGGAATTTCACCGTGCGGCCGATCATCGTTTCCGTCACGCGGTCACCGAAGGCCTCACGGACTCGAGTCACCACCTCTTGCGCGTGCAAGGTGCGGGCGTCATACATCGTCGGCACAATTGCGTCCATCGTGAGGCGTGGATTGAGTCGATCTTGAACCTTGGCGATCGTGTCGACGAGCAGTGCCACGCCGCGCATCGCGAAGTACTCGCACGCGAGCGGAATCACCACGCCATGCGCTGCGACGAGAGCGTTGACGGTGAGGAGTCCAAGCGAGGGCTGACAGTCGATCAAGATGACGTCATAGTCGTCCTCGACCCCTCGTAGCGCTCGTGCGAGTGCGCTCTCGCGTGCCACCTCGCCAACGAGCTGCACCTCCGCGGCGCTGAGGTCAATGTTCGCCGGCAACAAGTCGAGGTTCTCGTGATCGGTCGAGACGACGACGTCCTTGACGGGAGTCGATGAACCGAGCAACAGGTCATACACGGTCGTCTCGAACTCTTGAGAATTGATCCCAAGGCCGGCCGAGGCGGCGCCTTGAGGGTCAAAGTCGACGAGCAGCACCTTCCGCCCGTACTCCGCCATCGCAGCGGCGAGATTGACGGATGTGGTCGTCTTGCCGACACCACCCTTTTGGTTACAGAGCGCAATGATGCGTGCGGGGCCCGTTCCATCCAGGCGCGGGGGCTCAGGGAACTCGGTCACAGGACCACAGTACTCGGCGCGCGGCCCGCTATCCCAATGCACGCGGGTGTGCCGCGGCATAGACCTCGCGCAGTGCGTCGCGAGTCACCAAGGTGTACACCTGCGTGGTGGTAACAGACGCGTGGCCGAGGAGTTCTTGGACAACACGGATGTCCGCGCCACCTCGCAGCAAATGCGTGGCAAATGAGTGCCGAAGCGTGTGAGGCGAGACATCGTCGACTCCCGCTCGCTCCGCCGCAGTCTTGAGGATGGCCCATCCGCTCTGGCGACTGAGGCGTGTCCCTCGGGCATTGAGAAACAATGCCGAGTCTCCTCGCCCGTGTGAGGCAAGCGCGGGCCGCGCACGTACGGCATACGCATTAATCGCGTCAACGGCATACGCCCCAATTGGCACAACGCGCTCTTTTCGTCCCTTGCCTCGCAGGAGCACACTTTCAGAGCCCGGCTCAAGATCGAGATCGTCGATGTCGAGTCCCACCGCCTCGGACACTCGCGCGCCAGAAGCGTAGAGCACCTCGAGGAGCGCACGATCCCGCAAAGCCGTCGGCCCGTCGCCACCTGAGACTGCATCAAGCAGCGCCGCAACGTCTTCGTGCGAAAGGGCCTTGGGCAGTCGCATTGGCGTGGTGCGCGGCTTCACATCC
>JAEYUX010000053.1 GCA_023432235.1 Actinomycetes bacterium | reverse complement strand
GGTCGCGTCCACGCGATCCGCCCACGCCGACGCGTCATCCGGCGCACGGCCACCCGCCACGTGACGTGCAACGAGGCGCTCGCGTGCGAGGTCCCACGGCACATCAAGCCACCACACAACGTCGAGGCATGCGCTCACTCGCGCCCACTCGCCTTCGTCGTGGGCGACGTACAGGCCGTCCGCGATGATGACCCGGGCCGACGCTGGAATGGCAATGCGGCCGGGGACCGGTTCGTGGATCGTGCGGTCGTAGTCGGGCGCCACAGCGTCGGCGTCCGGGTTGTCGCGGAGGCCGTGCAAGAGGTCCGCGAATGCGGCGGCATCGAACGTTTCCGGCGTGCCCTTGCGCTCGCGCAGCCCTAAGCGATCGAGCTCTGCGTTGGTCAGGTGGAAGCCGTCCTGCGGCACGTGGGCGGCTGTGACGGGAGGCTCGTCCTCCGCGAGCGCTTTGACGACAGCACGTGCAAGCGTGGTCTTTCCGGATCCGGGAGGGCCCGCGATGCCGAGGATTACTCGGCCGTTCTTGGCGCTCGCGGCGAGCCCAGCAAGCAGGCTGGGAGGAATCGATACGTCGACCGTCATGCCATCAGCATGACCCGGAACGCGGCGTGACACCAAGGGCTCACTTGGGTGCTGTGACAAAGATGTCGAACAGTTCGGGGTGGTGGGCGTGGACAAGAACCATGAACACGGCCGCATCAAACAGCAGATGGACCGTAATGACGTACGGCAAGGTCTTCGCGCGTGAATAGAGCCAGCCCTGGATCAGTGCGAACGGAATGGTGAGCAGCGGCCCCCAGGCGCGGTAGCCGAGCTCCCACAAGAAGGACACAAACACCGTCGCCTGAAGCAGGTTCGCAGCCCAGATTGGGAAGTGGCGTCGCAAGAGGACAAAGACGGTCGCAATGAAGAACAGCTCGTCCCAAATGCCAACCGCGTTCACACCAATGAACAGCCGCGCGATCTCGCCATTTCCCGTGATTTCCGGCCAATTGCGATACACGCCGGAGGAGATGAAGTAGTACGGGAGGATGAGGTACGCGGCGGCGAGCACAACCACGATGTAAAGCCACTGCGCTCGCGACCACGGCCACCCTCCCCGCCAGCGGAACGTCACCTCGCGGTCCTTCAGCAGCACCCGGGCCAACACCACCGGCACCACCACAGCGAGGCTCAGAGCAAGGGCAAAGCGCGCCATCCCCATGTTGCTGAGGTCGGCCTTGAGCGAGATGGACGAGATGAGAACCTGCCCGAGGGCGATGAGGGCAAGGTCCCGGGCGAGCGCCCGATTCGCAACCCACGCAAGCGCCACGCCCGCGACGAGGGGCACGTAACCCCACGGCCTCACGTGAACCGCGAAAAGGAGCACCGCCGCTCCGCAGACGAGGATCGCGGCACATGCGCCGAGCGCCCCGACGCGGGACGGGGGCTCGGTGACCACCGCGTCGGCCGTCTGCACACGCTCGCTCATGTGTGTCTCAATGCTCTAGAGCGTCAGGACATTTCCTCAAGCCAGAGTTTGTGCCGAGTGAGCCGCGCGTACCGCCACCCAAGGGTGAGGGCGCGGGCCGCGTTCATTGCGAGGAAGGCGCTCCACAGCCACGCGTTGGTGAACGTGTCAAGAGCGAGCGCAATGGCGACGATCGACGCAAACACGATGAGGACGCTGCCCGCCATTGACCACATCATGTCCCGCGAGCGGCCCGTACCAAGGAACACGCCATCGAGCATCCATGCCGCACCGGATACCACCGGGAGCGCGATCACTGCCCACCACGTGTCGCGCGCCACGTCCGCCACCTCAGGGATGCTCGTGAGAATGGCGAGGATCGGTTCTCGGCCGGCCCAGAACACCGCCGTCATTACCAGCGCGATACCCGCGGCAGCTGCCGACGACGCGAGGTTGGCGCGGTGGAACACGTCCACCTTGCGCGCGCCAATCGCCGCGGCGGCCATCGTCTCGGCCGCCGTCGCATATCCATCGAGCGCGTACGACGCGAGGTACATCATCTGCAGCATGATCGCGTTGGCCGCGAGCGCGTGATCACCAAAACGCGAACCAATCGACGCGACCACCGTGATCGCGCCCATGAGTAGCCCCGAGCGCACCACAAGGTGCGAGTTCATCGAGGCAAGCTGGCGCCAACCGGTGCGCAAATCAGGGTGGCGCCATTGCGTGAGCGTCGCCCAGCCCTCTGCCCCCAGGCGTCGGCGAACGAGCATGATGGCGAGCGCCGCACCAATCCATTCGGCCATGAACGTGGCCCACGCGGCGCCCACCGCTCCGTAATCAAGCACCGCCACGGCGATGATGTCGCCCACCACGTTTGTGCCCGCGACCGTCGCAGCGATGACGAGCGGTGTTCGCGTGTCTTGCCGGCCAATAAAGAAGCCGACGCTGGCAAGAGTGAGGAGCACGGCGGGCAGGGACAGGCCGCGGATCAGTGCGTAATCGGTGGCGACCGGGCCAGCCGCCGCACCGTGAGACAGGAGGCGAACCACGAGCGGCACAACGAGCCATTGCAGGGCAACCCACAGCGCACCAAGCGCCGCCGCAAGAGCGAGCGCCCGCTGCAGGTGCCGGATCGCTTCGCCCTCGCGTCCCGCGCCAAAGGCCCTGCCCACGAGCGACGTGGTGCCCGGACGCAAGAAGGCAAACGCCCAGAAGACCGTCGCGATGACCGCGGAACCGAGGCCCACCGCGCCGAGTCCTACCGCGTCGGAAAAATGGCCCAAGAGCGCAGTGTCCGTCAGGCCGACGAGCGGCACGGCAATATTCGACGCGATTGCCGGAATGGCGAGCCGGCGGGCTTGCGCATGCGGCAGTGTCGACCAGCGGGAATGTTGAGTCACTTCGCTCCCCTCCCGCTCATGCGCCCGCGCGCTACGGACGTTGACCCGCGATGCCCGCTCGGTAAAGTGAGCCCGTCAATGGCGAGGGACGCGAGGGGGATCCGGTGGACGCACAGGCGAGCATCGCACATAGCGCGGTCAACCGATGCCTCAAATGCGGTGCGAGCGATGCGACGTTCGATGGCTCGTGGCTTACGTGCACGTTCTGCCGATACCGCTGGAACACTGCGGTCATCGCGAAGGAACTCCGCCTCAGCGATGGCATCGCTCAGCTCGCTGGCACGGCCACCCTTGATGGCGCCGCCGACATCGACACCCACGCGCTTGTCACCCTCAAGTGCTCGGGATGCGGCGCGGAGGTCACTCTCAATACGGAGAGGACGCTGAGCGCCACGTGTCACTGGTGCCGTCACGTGCTGTCGATGAGCAACGCCGTGGAGTCTGGAGCGGTGCCCGATGC
>JAEYUX010000140.1 GCA_023432235.1 Actinomycetes bacterium | reverse complement strand
ACGTAGTAGAAGGCTGCATCGACCGCTTCTGGCTCAACCCCTTCGCGTTCGGCCCACGCGATCCGGTACATCGACAATTGGATCTCGCGCGCCGCACGCTCTTCGGGGTCACGCGGCGGGCGACCAGATTTCCAGTCGACCACGGTGATTGAGTCGAGGCCGTTCCCAGGTCCAAAGACCGCGTCGATTCGTGAGCGGATCGTCACGCCTCCAATGGGGAGTTCGACATCGGCTTCCACATGTTGAGGGACGCGCTGGGCCCATTCGCTCGCGAGGAAGGTCTGCTTGAGTGCCTCGAGGTCTGCGTCGGTCGCCGCCTCAATATCCCCGTCGTCATCCCAGAGAGACGGGATCCCAAAATGAGCCTCGATCCATGCGTGCAATGCCGAGCCTCGGTGGGCGGCAGCGCTCGGCTCTTCGGGAATCGGGCGCCGCAACTGCAGGGCGAAAGCGTGCTCATCGCGCTGCAGTGACACGAGTCGCGACGTGCTGAGGTGAGCCGGGATCGGCACGGGAACATCGTCACCGGTTCGCTCGGCCCGTTCCGCGAGGATTGCTGCCAACTCGCGAGCGAGAGGCCAGGCGTCATCCCATGTGTCGCCAATAGTGGCTTCCGCATGAGCAACGCGTGCGGCAAGGTCCCGACGCTGTTGCTGGCGCGCCGTGACAGGTCGAGGCCATGGTGCGGTCACCGTCTCCCGGATGCGCGGCGCATCGTCCGCGGGCTCGTCAACCCACACTCCCCGGCTCACCGTCCCCGCGTCCAAGAGTTCGGTCACGTACGGGGACGGCTGACGCCGCCGTACCCCCGAGGCGAACCACGAGCCGCTGAGGAGGACATGGGAGCGCGCCCGGGTGAGCGCCACATAGAACAACCGGCGCTCCTCCTCAAGGCGCCACATCCCACTCGCCTCCTTGAACAGGGCGATCGACTCTGCGAGGCCCCGGTGGTCGCGGGAGTCGCGGAACGCCCACGCGGGGAGACTGTCGCGATCGAGTCGAAGTTCATGCGGGAGTTGACCCACGCGATCGAGCCATGCCGAGTCGCTGTAGTGGGGGGTGCTCGCAGAAGGCACTCCCACCGAGGGAAACTGCCCGTCGTTCAGTCCCGGTACGGCAACGATGTCCCACTCAAGCCCCTTCGAGGCGTGGACCGTCAGAACTTGCACGGCGCCTGGGTCGGGCTCTCGCACAGGTGCATCGAGGCCGTTTTCTTCCGACCGCGCCGCATCGAGCCATGCAAGGAAGGCACCGAGGGTCGCGCGTTCGGCTCCCATCGAGAAGGTACGAGTTGCATCGACAAATGCATCTACTGCCCGCCGCTGCGCAGCGTCCGGCCGCGCAACCGCGGTCTCAATGTCGAGCCCCCAGGCGCGCTCCGCGAAGAGCACGAGCTCGTTGAGCGGGAGATACGTGTGGCGTCGGATCGCGTCAATCACGCCGGCGAGTGAGGTGAGCCGTGCGTGGGCGGTGTCGCTCAATTCGCGTCCCTGAGAAGAAACCCATCCGCGCGGGGGGAGTTCCGCAAGAGCATCGATGATCGCTGCACTACCTTCCCGCGTGTCACGCGGACCGGCCAGCTCTTGTGCGCGGTCGTGCAGGGCGGCGAGGTCCCGCGGACCAAGCGCGACGCGTTCGCCCGTTAGCAAGCGGATGAGGGCGTCACCGCGAGAGGGGTCGTGCGCCACTTCGAGAAGGGCGAGAAGATCGGCCACCTCAGGGGTATCAAGGAGCCCCCCGAGGCCGACGACTTCGTAATCCATGCCCGCCGCCGCGAGCGCATCGACAATGGCCCGTTGCTGTGCGCGTCGGCGACACAGAATCGCCGCCTCTACGGGCTTGCTTGGGTGGTGGCCCAATTCGTCCCGGCGTCCCTTGATAAACCCGACTACGGCAGCCGCTTCATCTTCTTCTGTGAGAAGCCGCGTCGCGATCACGCCTGGCGCACGCCGAGCGGGCTCGGCGGTGCCGAGTTCTTCTGCGCGCGAGCGCAATGGCACCCCTGCCACTTCGCCCGAAGCAAGCGGCGCAACCACCGCGTTGGCGGCAGCCAAGATGCCTGTCTCGTTGCGCCAGCTGACGGACAAGTGCCCAAGTCTCACCCGCGGACCACCAAAGCGATCGATGAACTGTCGTAACGCGTCGGCAGAGGCTCCGCGGAAACCATAGATCGCTTGGTTTGGGTCTCCGACGGCCATGACGGGATGAGTGCTACCGAAAAGGTGGGCGAATAGGTCGAGTTGCGGTGGCGACGTGTCTTGGAACTCGTCGAGGAGCACCGCGACGTAACGCGAACGTTCGATCTCCTGCACTGCCGGGATCTGCGCGAGTTTGACCGCGATGTCCACTTGGTCGGAGAAGTCGAGAAGAGAGTTGGCCCGTTTGCGCGCGTCGAACTCTTCAATGAGAGCGGCGAGTGAGATGAGAGAGCGGACTTTACCCACGACCCGGCCGAGATCTTGAGTAAACGGACCAGGGCCGCCGCCTTCCTTCTTCGGCAGTGCCTCCATAAAGGCAAGCGCCGCCGATGCCCACGTGCGCAATTGATGTGGAGTGACCCGATGGTCACGGGCCTGCGCGGCAAGGCGTGGCACCGCCGTGACGATCGAGCTGACGGCCGAATCGGTCTCGACGTCGCCATCCCACGAGCCGACGACGGAGTCGGCCAGTTGCCACAACGCAGCATCGGTGAGGACAGTGGCTCCCGGGTCGACGGCCACGCGGAGGCCATGTTCCGCCGCAAGAGCCGCCGCATAGGCGTTGTACGTCGACACGCTGACGTGGGCGCGTGCCGGATCCGCGCCAAAGAGCCTCGTCACGCGTTTCTCTGCACGCTCCGCAATCTCTGCCGCCGCCTTGCGCGTGAAGGTGAGACAAAGAATCTCCTCCGGAGAAATGTCACGGCCAAAGAGTGTCCGTGCGTTGTCAAGCAAGTAGAGGATGCGCAAAGACAGCGTCTCGGTCTTTCCGGAACCCGCTCCTGCCACCACGAGCGTCGGCTCAAGTCCAGCGCCGATGACGTCGCTTTGCTCCGCGGTGAGCAGTCGATCCTGCGCAATCTCGCCCGCAATCTCCGATGGTGGTCGCCCCAAACCGTTGACGAAGCCGTCGTGAGTGGTCATGAGTCGCTCACCTGTGCCCCCTCAGCGTGGGCGGGGCATGCACGCCGCACTGGGCAGGTACTGCAGTGCTGATCCACCACGGCGGGAAACACCGAACTCGTCATGAGCCCCACGACGTGGTCGAGTCGTTCTCGCGCTGCTTGAGGGTCAATGGGCGGCTGGGCGCGACTTGCGCCCGCCTTGCCGCTCGACACAAATGCGAGCTCCGCTCCGAGAGGGGTATCGACGCCGTCAACGGCTCCCGACGCGATGGCAAGTTGGTACATCGCCAACTGAGGGTTCTCAAGCGCCTCCGCTTGAGTTGGCATCGAGCGCCCCGTCTTGATGTCGACGACGTACGCGCCATCATCGTGAAGCTCAATGCGGTCGGCGACACCGCTGAGTACGGCGCGGCCCAGCTCGGCGCGGAACGGAAGTTCAGTTCGCACGTCCACATCAGCGCGCTTGTCGAGGTAGGCAGCGAGACGTTCCGCCATGAGGCGGGCGTTGTCGTACGCCACGCGATCGGGCCACGACTCGACGGAGAACTGTTCGGCCCACATCGCGTCGAAATCGGTGAGGATCGCCTCGGCTCCCCCATGGGGATGCCTCTCGGCCAAGGCATGAATCAAGGTGCCCACCTGCTGCGCGTCCGTCGCCTCGCGCGTACCTCCCACTGACTCGAAGGCCCATCGCAGCGTGCACTTCTCCACCCATTCGACCTTGGACGGCGACACTCGGATGGACTCGTCGTCTTCCCAAAATGGTTCCGTGGTGCTCACATCAAGAGCGCCGTGCCACTGCGCAGGGTGCGCGCCCTGTACTCCGCGGCGGGCGAGTGCCGCAAGCATCTGGGCGTAGGCGGGTTCGTCCGGCTGTTCCACCGCCGTCGCACGCAGGTACGCAACAGCACTGCGCGCGTCAGCGATGGCCCGCCGCTCGGAGGCTCGCTCACGCGTCACTCCCGCGGCCGCCTCAATTGCCGCGACAAACCTCGACGGGCGGGACTCGCCATCGTCGATCGCCGTCACAATCAGCCGTGACCGGGCTCGCGACAGCGCCACCAACATCGTCCGGGTTTCGTCGTCAAGCACCGAGGCACGCGCGGCTCGCACGTCGGCTGGACCATCCGCACGCTCGGCAGCCCCGTCCCACCCATCGCGCAACGCATCAGCGAGACGCTGTGCACCAAGCACCGAGTCCCGCAGGGCGAGGTTTGGCCACGCGCCCTCCTCAACTCCCGCAATGACCACGACGTCCCACTCGCGCCCCAAGGCCGAGGCGGGTGTCGCAAACGAAACGGCATCGGCCGTACTTGCGTGTGCACCGAGAGTGTCAGCGGCAAATCCTTGACCTTCGAGATAACTGAGAAACGTCGTCGCGCTCGCGTCAGGAAGACGCTCGCTAAAGGTCTGCGCCGCGCGCAAGAGCGCGATCACGGCGTCGAGGTCGGAGTCGTCCCGCGCCGAGCCAGCAAGAGCGCCTTGGCGCCACGTCTGGGCGAGGTCAAGCGTGTGCCACACGGCCCACAGCACGGCACCTGGCGTGGGGAACGGCTCCTGTGCGCGCTGGGCCGCCGCCTGTACGGCCCGTGCGAGTCGATGCGCTGCTCGCGCCTCCGGTCCGGTCAGAGTCGCCCAGCGCTCGGGGCTGTCGAGGGCATCAAGCAAGAGTTCGCCCGACGATCGCGTTCCACCGCCCGCTCGCTCTTCTCTCACGAGCTCGCGGCGCAAGCGGCGTAGGCTCACGGGATCAAGGCCGATGACGCGTGAGCTCAACACCTCGACGGCCTGTTCTTCATCCCAGCGTTCACCAAGTGCGTGGCGGACAATCGCGAGCAACGGCGCCACCGCGGGTTCAAGGTGAAGAGCAACACCATCGCCACCCGACTCGCAGGGGATATCGGCACCCAAGAGGTCCGATCGCACGGCGCGCAATGTCGCGGCCGACCTCGCGATCACCGCCATGTGTGACCACGGCACCGGTGGCCCATCAAGTCCGTGACGCGCCCTGCGAAGTTCTGCAGCAATCGCGCGGGACTGGCCATACCGATGCGGTGCGGTGATGACGACCACCGGAGCGGCCACGGCACTAGCGTCCCCCGCCTCCATCGCCACACGGCGCGCCACCGCTCGTGCAGACCCGGCACCCTTGACACCAATGTGCGTCGCGATCGCCGCGCTTACTCGCGCAAGTGCGGGACCTTGGCGGTGGTCATGCGTTAACTCGATATGGCCCGCGCCCGGAGCAGCAGCCACATCGCCGAGCATGCCCGGCACTGCCCCGCGATAGCCCTGAACCGACTCATCGGCATTGCCGACGAGGACAAGACGAGTCCCCGTGCTCACGAGATACTCAAGGAGCCGAGCGGTGGCGGCAGTCGCATCTTGAGCATCGTCGACAAGCACGAGATCGACGTGCGGCCGCGCCGGGCCGACCTCGCTCTCCCAATCGATCAACGCCTCGGTGGCGCGGGTAATGATGGTGGCGGGGTCGTAGCGCTCTCCTTGATCAGGGGTCATGCCCTGCAGGTCGACAATGTCGAGGTACTCCTCATAAAGCCGTGCGGCCGCGACCCATTCGTGGCGCCCCGCAGCTTCTCCAAGTTGAGCGAGACGATCAGGGCCGATACCCGCCTCGGCAGCGCGCATGAGGAGGTTGCGCAGTTCCTCCCGAAAACCCGGCAGCGCCGTTGCCTCAATCGGGATATGTGGCCCCCAGTCGAGTGGCGCGACGCGACCCACGGCGTGCCCTTCCAGGATTTCCCTCAACGTGACGTCTTGCTCGGCGCCCGTGATGAGGCTTGGACGCGGTGTGCCGAGCTGACGGGCGCGCGCGCTCAGCACCGAGAATGCGAAGGACGAAGCGGTGCGCGCGAGAGGCGCTGTCGTGACAGTTCCAATCGCACCCGTGACCCGGTCGCGAAGCTCCGACGCTGCCGCTCGGGAGGAGGCCAGCACAAGAAGGCGATCGGGCGCGATTCCCCGCGCCACAGCGTCGGCCGCGGCGTGAACAACAAAGGTGGTCTTGCCCGTGCCGGGTGCGCCCGTCACCACGACACGTTCGGATGTCCGCACCAATTCGAGTGCGCGCACCTGGTCAGCGTCGGGCGCAGGCTCTGCCTTCGACGTCTGGGGCGCGACCAGGCGCAATGCGGTCATGGCCCTATCCCACCATGCGGGACTGACGCGGACGCCTTACCGCGGCGCGGTTGCGCCGGGAGCCTGCGTGGGAGTGGTGACCTCGACCTCTACAGGAGCATCGGGGAACGGCCACGGATTGGGCTCACAGCCTTCAGGGAGTTCGATGTACTGATTCACCATGACATCGGCCCGTCCGCCCACGCAGGTCGCATCGGGGTTTCCGGTGAGGTGACCGAGGCGGTGGAGCAAGAGGAACTGACGCGCGGCCTGGTAATCGTCAGCAAACGTGGCAATACCCGCAGTCCAGTCATAAATCGACACGACAACAACACTGTCGTCAGCGCACATGTTGTCACCGACGGCCTCGAGAGAGTCCATTCCAGAGACAGCCGGCGGGGTGACCGCCGTCGTGTTGCTTTCGGGGGTAGCAACCGGACTTGGGGAAACGGGCACCACCGGCCCCGACTGAACAGCCTCGTGATCGTCCGGGCACATCGTGGCGGCGGTGTACGGGCTCGCGAGAATCACGCGGTAATCGGCGACGCCGTCAGTGTGGACGTACTGGATCGAGTCGCCCGACCCCCATGCGCGGTTGTCGTTGAGCACGTTCATCACATAGGAGCGGAACAGCACGGGGT
>JAEYUX010000118.1 GCA_023432235.1 Actinomycetes bacterium | reverse complement strand
TCGCGCCGCACACGAGCACGTTGCACAGCACTCCACGCCAGAACAGTTGGCCCGCTGTGAGGTCAAGCTTGCCGGCCAGGTAACTCATCCAGTACTCCTGGGCGGCGCCATGGTTTAGAACGCCGGTCTGGATGACAACCCAGGCGAAGGCAAAGGATCCGAGCATGTTGCCAAGAAACACGCCGAGCAGTGCGCCGCCTGCCTGCCACCACGTAATGACGCGCCGTGCCGCACCCATGGGCAGGATCATCATGGCGGACGTAGCAAGTTCCGATCCCGCGAAGACAACGATGGTGAGCGCGGCGGCGAAGACCGCCCCGGCGATGAGTTTGGCGGCCGGGTTGCCCTGTGCAACAAAGGGGCCCGCTGCGGACCACATGAGCACGTCACCCACACCGATCCACATGCCCGCGAGCATGGCTGAGACAGCAAAGCGTGAGGGGGTGCGGAGGAGCTCGACCTTGTGCACGGCGGCGTCCGCGTGGGTATCAACCGTCTCGGGCAGAGTGCGCATACCCCGACGGTACGTGGCGATTCGCGCCCCGAGGGGGTCCTAGAGTCCCGGTTGAGGTCCTACGAAAGGACCTAGTGACCGGGACCTACTCCCCGTATGCAAGCAGGCGTTCGCGGAGGCGCGAAGTCATGCGTGTGGGAGCCCCAGTCGCCGGGTCCACCAACGCCATCGTCGTCATGGCGCGAACGCACTCAACCTCATCGACAAGCAAGCGGTAGGCGATGACAAACGTCGCTCCTGCCGCCTTGACGATCGACAGCTCGGCCGTAATCGGCTCGGTGCGGTGATCAATGGGCTTGAGGTACGCCACCTCAACCCCAGCTACGAGAACCCAGGTGTCAGCGTCGGCGGTGAGGGGCGGCAGGATGGGGTCAGCGTCGTTCCAGAAGGCAAGCACGCGGGCCTGCTCAAGCAGACCGACTATCGCGGCGTTATTGACGTGGCCGTCGGCGTCGAGATCCGCCCAACGCAGATGTAGAGGTACGCGAACAGCAGGCACAACGCGAATCTACTCCGTGACAGACGTGGGTGGCCCGAGCACCACGGCCCAAATCCACTGGGCAGCGTCCGCCGCCGGAGGCATGTTGTCGCGACTCAGCCATGCGCCGATCACACCCACCATTGAGCCGGCGACACCCGCCGCAACGACGTCGATCGGCGCAATGAGATCGTCATCATGATGAGCTTGGCGGGCGAATTCTTCAGTGGCGGCATAGATGTGCTGACGGAGGCGGGCCAATGCCGCGCCGGACCCTGTGCCCACAAAGATCCGGCGGTAAATCACCGCATGCTCTTCGATGTGTTCAAGGAATTTGACGAGCGCGGCGGGTGGTCCCGCCGTGAGGAGAAGTGGTGCGTCGAGAGTCGCTCCCGCCTCTGCCGCAATACCGTCGAGCGCGTCGGCAAGAACCGTCTCTTTGTCGGAATAGTGCTGATAGAACGTGCTGCGATTGACGCCAGCCCGCTCCGCGATGTCGCTCACGGCGATGAGGTCAAAGTCGCGCTCATGAGCCAGCTCAAAGAGCGCCTCTTGGAGGCGCTTGCGCGTGCGTTCAACCCGGATGTCCACGCGGAGTATGGTGCCACGCATTGAGATAACCAACAAGTGTTGGAAATCTGCCTTTGCGGCACGTACACTGACACCGGCAACGACGCCGCCTCCCTGTAACTGCGTAATGAAAGGCCGCTCGTGGCCCCCCTTCTCTTTGCACTTGGGCGCGGAAGCGCACGCCGCCCCTTCCTCGTGATCGCCGCTTGGCTCGTTACGCTTGGCGCCACTGCGGGGGCCTATCTCACGATTGGCGGCACCCTGGCCGACTCCTTCTCGATCCCGGGCATTGAGACCGAGCGAGTGACGGAAGACCTCGCCCTCAAACTGCCCGAACTGAGCGGCGGCAATGCGCGCGTGGTCTTCAGCACCGAAGACGGCAGCCCCTTTACCGAGGCGCAGCAACAGCAGGTGGGCGCAGCGCTCGCGAAGACTGCCGAGTTGGAGCACGTGACAGGGGCTCTCGACCCCTTTGCGCTTCAGGCGGAGCGCGACGCGCAGGCCGCGCAGCTGTCACAAGCACCTGAGCAGATCGCAGCCGCCGCTGAGCAGATTGCGGCGGGCGAGGCGGACCTTGCCGCAGGTCAGGAGCAGCTTGACGCGGCGATCGACGAGGCAAAGGCCGCTGGCATGTACGACGCTGTGGCTGAGCAATTCGCGCAACAGCAGGCAACGATCGATGCGGGAAATGCCGAGCTGGAGGCGGGCAAGCAGGAACTTGTTGCCCAGGAGCAGGCTCTCGCTCTCGGCAGCGAACTTGCTGGTTTCGCGCAAGAGATCCGGACGGTGTCCCAGGACGGCTCCACTGCGCTCGCAGCGGTGAGTTTCGTCGAACAGGCCTTTGCGCTCACCCCTGAGGACAAGCAGGCGGTCATCGAGGCAATCTCTTCGGTGCCGATCGACGGCGTTGTTGTCGACTTCTCGGCGGAACTCACCACCGACGTGTCCGGAGTTCTTGGCATCGGTGAGATCGTCGGTGTCTTCATTGCCTTCCTCGTCCTCACCGTCATGATGAGGGCAGCGCTGCCCTCCGTGCAGCCGCTCATTACGTCCGTCATGGGTGTCGGCGTGGGCGTCGCGACTGCGCTCGCCTTCTCGGGTGTGGTCGAGATGCAGTCCGTGACACCGGTGCTCGGGATCATGCTGGGGCTCGCGGTCGGCATCGACTACTCGCTCTTCATCCTCAACCGACACCGCACGCAGGTGCGGCAGGGCATGGATCTTTACGAATCCGTCGGCCTCGCAAACGGCACCGCGGGCAACGCGGTGGTGTTTGCCGGCTCCACCGTTGTGGTCGCACTGCTCGCACTCAATGTCACTGGCGTGCCCTTCCTCGGCATCATGGGCACGGTCGCCGCATTCTGTGTCGCGGTGGCCGTCGCGAGTGCCATTACGCTCACCCCTGCCTTGCTTGGTCTCATTGGACCTCGCGTGCTGGGCCGCAAGGCACGTGCGGCAATCTCAGCGCCCAAGCCAGAGGCACCGATCAAGCCGATGCGCCGCATGAGGTCGGTCACCGCAGGGATTGGTTCAGTGCTCGCCCTGCTCATCATTGCGATCCCGTCGCTGTCGATGCGGCTTGGCCTCCCTGACGGCACCCAGGAGCCGCAAGAGTCCACCCAGTACAAGGCGTACTACGCGGTGGCCGACAACTTTGGCCCCGGCTTCAACGGCACGATGCTCGTTACCGCCACGCTGCCCGAGGCCATTGACGAGACCGAAGTGCTTGCGACGCAGGTCGCCATTGGGCGCGTCCTCGCCGCTACTGAGGATGTCGCGGCCGTTGCGCCCGTTGGCGTGTCGGCGGACCGCACGTACATGGCCTTCCAGGTGATCCCTGCGGAGGGTCCGTCGAGCGTGTCGACGGAAGACCTTGTACACGAACTTCGCGGCCTCAGCCCACTTGAGGACGGGACGGTGCTTGGCGTCGCGGGCGAAGCGTCGGGTGCGATCGATGTCATCGAGAA
>JAEYUX010000117.1 GCA_023432235.1 Actinomycetes bacterium | reverse complement strand
TCGCGCCGCACACGAGCACGTTGCACAGCACTCCACGCCAGAACAGTTGGCCCGCTGTGAGGTCAAGCTTGCCGGCCAGGTAACTCATCCAGTACTCCTGGGCGGCGCCATGGTTTAGAACGCCGGTTTGGATGATGACCCACGCAAAGGCAAAGGATCCGAGCATGTTGCCAAAGAACACGGCGAGTAGCGCGCCGCCTGCCTGCCACCACGTGATGACGCGCCGGGCGGCGCCCATCGGGAGGATCATCATGGCGGACGTGGCGAGTTCCGATCCCGCGAACACGATGATGGTGAGCGCGGCGGCGAACACCGCGCCCGCGATGAGCTTGGCGGCGGGATTGCCCTGTGCAACGAAGGGGCCTGCCGCGGACCACATGAGCACGTCACCCACGCCAATCCACATTCCGGCAAGCAGGGCGGACACGACGAAGCGTGTGGGCGTTCGCAAGAGCTCAATTTTGTGCACGGCGGCGTCGGCGTGGGTGTCGACCGTCTCGGGCAGAGTGCGCATATACCGACGGTACGTGCCGCTTTGCGCCGAGATGGGGTCCTAGAGTCCCGGTTGGGGTCCCGGGAAAGGGCCTAGGCGCCGGGACTTAGTCCCCGTAGGTGAGAAGTCGCTCGCGTAAGTGGGCGGTCATGCGCGTGGGTGTGCCCGTCGCGGCATCTACCAGCGCCATCGTGGTGCTTGCGCGCACGCACTCAACCTCATCGACGAGGAGGCGGTACGCGATGACGAAGGTTGCTCCGGCGGCCTTCGTGATCGACAGTTCAGCCGTAATCGGCTCAGTGCGGTGGTCAATCGGCTTCACATACGTCACCTCGACGTTTGCGACGAGCACCCGCGTCGAAGCGTCGGCCGTGAGCGGCGGCAGGACCGGGTCCGCGTCGTTCCAGAAGGCGAGCACGCGGGCCTGTTCAAGCAGGCCAACAATTGCGGCGTTGTTGACGTGGCCGTAGGCGTCGAGATCGGCCCAACGCAGGTGGAGAGGTACGCGAACAGCAGGCACGATGCGAATTTACCGCGCAGGAGGCGTAGGCGGCCCCAGCACAACGGCCCATATCCACTGCGCGGCGTCCGCCGCCGGGGGCATGTCGTCTCGGCTCAGCCACGCGCCGATGACGCCAACCATTGAGCCCGCCACCCCGGCCGCGACAACGTCGATCGGCGCGATAAGTTCGTGTTCACGATGCGTTTGTCGGGCAACTTCCTCGGTTGCGGCGTAAATGTGTTGGCGTAAACGCGCAAGCGCTGCACCTGAACCTGCGCCCACAAAGATCCGGCGGTAGATGTCCGCGTGTGCCTCAATGTGTTCGAGGAACTTGTAGAGCGCGGCGGGCGGGCCCGCGGTGAGCAGCAGCGGCGCGTCTAGAGTAGCCCCCGCCTCTGCCGCGACGCCGTCGAGAGCGTCGGCTAGGACCGTCTCTTTATCCGAGTAGTGCTGGTAGAAGGTGCTGCGGTTGACGCCGGCCCGCTCCGCGATGTCGCTGATGGCGATGAGGTCGAAATCGCGCTCATGAGCCAGCTCAAAGAGCGCTTCTTGGAGGCGCTTGCGCGTGCGTTCAACCCGGATGTCCACGCGGAGTATGGTGCCACGCTTCGAGATAACCAACAAGTGTTGGAAATCTACGCGTGTGGCGCGTACACTGACACAGGCAACGACGCCGCCCCCCTGTACCTCCGTATGAAAGGCCGCTCGTGGCCCCCCTTCTCTTTGCACTCGGGCGCGGAAGCGCGCGCCGCCCCTTCCTGGTGATCGCTGCATGGCTCCTCACGCTTGGCGCCACCGCGGGGGCCTATCTCACCGTTGGCGGCACCCTCGCCGACTCATTCTCAATCCCGGGCATTGAGACGGAGCGAGTGACGGAGGACCTCGCCCTCAAGCTTCCTGAACTCAGCGGCGGCAACGCACGAGTGGTCTTCAGCACCGAGGATGACAGCCCATTCACTGACGCTCAGAAGCAGCAGGTCGGAGCCGCGCTCGCCAAGGCCGCGGAGCTCGAGCCCGTGACTGGCGCTCTCGATCCCTTTGCGCTGCAGGCCCAACGCGACGAGCAGGCGGCTCAGCTCGCACAAGCACCCGAGCAGATCGCTGCCGCCAAGGAGCAACTGGCCGCAGGTGAGGCAGAACTGGCCGCAGGTCAGGAGCAGCTCGACGCCGCGATCGCGCAGGCGCAGGCGGCCGGCATGTACGACGCCGCCGCCGAGCAATTCGCGCAACAGCAGGCGGCAATCGATGCGGGAGTTGCGGAGCTCGAGGCTGGCAAGCAGGAACTCGCTGCCCAGGAGCAGGCCCTCGCTCTCGGCAGCGAACTTGCAGGCTACGCCCAGGAGATCCGCACCGTCTCACAGGACGGGTCAACGGCGCTCGCCGCCATCACCTTCGTTGAGCAGGCGTACGCCCTGACCCCCGAGGACAAGCAGGCCGTCATCGACGCTATTTCGTCCGCTCCCATCGAGGGCGTTGTCGTCGACTTCTCAGCAGAACTCACCACAGACGTATCAGGGGTTCTCGGCATCGGTGAAGTCGTTGGTGTCCTCATCGCCTTCCTCGTCCTCACCGTCATGATGCGCGCCGTGCTCCCGTCCGTACAGCCCCTCATCACGTCCGTCATGGGCGTGGGCGTCGGTGTCGCGACCGCGCTTGCGTTCTCAGGCGTGGTTGAGATGCAGTCCGTGACACCAGTGCTCGGCATCATGCTGGGGCTCGCCGTCGGCATCGACTACTCACTCTTCATCCTCAACCGCCACCGCACGCAAGTACGGCAGGGCATGGACCTCTACGAGTCTGTTGGCCTCGCCAACGGCACCGCGGGCAACGCGGTCGTGTTTGCCGGCTCGACCGTCATGGTTGCGTTGCTCGCCCTCAATGTCACAGGTGTTCCCTTCCTTGGGATCATGGGCACCGTTGCCGCGTTCTGCGTCGCGGTCGCAGTGGCAAGCGCCATCACGCTCACGCCCGCACTTCTCGGCCTTATTGGACCGCGCGTCCTTGGCCGCAAGGCCCGTGCGGCAATCTCTGCCCCCAAGCCGGAAGCGCCCATTAGGCCGATGCGTCGCATCACCTCGGTCGCCGCCGGCATCGGCTCCGTGCTCGCCTTGCTCATCATCGCTATTCCGTCCTTGTCGATGCGGCTCGGCCTGCCCGACGGCACGCAGGAGCCCCAGGAGTCCACCCAGTACAAGGCGTACTACGCGGTGACAGACACCTTTGGTCCCGGCTTCAACGGCACGATGCTCGTGACCGCCACGCTGCCCGAGGCGATTGACGAGTCTGAGGTGCTGGCAACGCAAGTGGCCATCGAACGCGTGCTCGCCGCGAATGAGGATGTCGCCGCCATCGCACCCGTCGGCGTATCCGCTGACCGCACCTACATGGCCTTCCAGGTAATCCCCGCGGAGGGCCCGTCCAGCGTGTCCACCGAAGACCTCGTCCACGAACTTCGCGGTCTCAGCCCGCTCCACGACGGAACGGTGCTTGGTGTAGCGGGAGAAGCGTCGGGCTCCATTGATGTCATCGAGAAACTCAACGACGCACTCCCGCTCTACCTCATTGTCGTCGTCGCCCTCTCGCTCATCATCCTCATCATCGTGTTCCGCTCGCTCGTGGTGCCCGCGCTCGCGACACTCGGCTTCGTGTTGTCGCTCTTCGCCGCACTCGGCGTTGTGACCGCGGTCTACCAGTGGGGCTGGGCGAGTAGCTTCTTTGACGTCCACGACCCAGCGCCGCTGCTCGCGTTCCTACCGATCCTGCTCACCGGAATCCTCTTTGGCCTCGCGATGGACTACCAGTTGTTCATCACGACGGGCATGCGTGAGGCCTACGTTCACGGAG
>JAEYUX010000029.1 GCA_023432235.1 Actinomycetes bacterium | reverse complement strand
GCCGATGATCGTCACCCGCTGCTCGCTGATCGTCAACGTGGTGGGAAGAAGGATCGGTGCGCCGGAATCGGGCGCGACAACAGAGGCTCCCCTGAACTCAATCATGGTGACAAGGCTACGGGAGTCGTGTGAATGCGGTGTCCGGGCATGACGTCCAGCCTCACGTCAGCGACTGTCTTCCGCATTGAAATCGGCAAGACCGCGCGCTGTGATCGCGTCGCCGACGCTGAGCGCGAAGCCAACGGTGCGCAGGGCAGTGGGGACGAGGATTGCGCGGGGACTGCGGCTAAGTCCACGGGCACGAGCGGCGGAGCGCGACTGGCTCAGGATCCGCGCGCCCTCAGGGATTGAGCGCACCACGAGAGAGAACATGAGGCCGATCGCAGCGGTGGGCAGCCACCGGCGAAACGGGCGGGCGAGACGGAGAAAGACGTTGAGCGTGTCATCGGCGGATGTCGACGTGTTGACCGCCAAGGCGGCTAAGACGATGGTGACAGCGCGCAGCGCGATCTCCGTGCCACGGGTCGCATCTCCGAAAATCCAGTGATACGCGCCGCCAAAGGCCGCGAATACTGCGAGCGTCGTGCCGCCACGCAACGTCGCTCGCGGCGTCGGCAGGGTGGACACGAGCAGCGCGAGAGCGATGGTTGCGGCAATTGCCATCGGTACAGGGCCGTTGAGTTGGAAGACAACAACTGCACCGACGGCGAGGCCCAACATCTTTGACCACGCGGGGGCGCGATGCAACGGCGTGCGCCGATCGCGGTACATCCCCAGCGTGGTCACGAACGATCGCTAGGAGTTCGCCGCAGCGGCGGCTTCCTCGCTTGGCGCTGACACAGCGTCCCGGGCCTCATCAGCGGGGGTCGACGCGGCGAAGTGAACCGATGTGGCCGAAAGCAGGTGCGGGAAAGAGCGGTGAATTGCCGACGCCACAGCGGCTGCCGCGACCACCTTGAGGAAGTCGCCCACAACAAACGGGATGAGGCCCCACGCAATCGCCGTGGGCTCACCCGGGCTGCCGGCAGTGAACACGGGCAAATCCAGGGAGAAGGCGAGCCACGGAACGCCCACGGCGTACACAATGGGCAAAGAGATGAGCCCCGCGCCCATCAGCGCAGAGAATCCGACAATGCCATTCGCGCTCGTGCGGATCCGCTCGGCAATCCATCCGACGACGAAGGCGGCGATGGGGAACGACCACAAGTAGCCGCCGGTGGGGCCCACGAACGCGCCCCAGCTCGATGCGCCGTCCGAGTACACGGGTGCACCGGCGAGGCCGACCGCGACGTACAGCAGCACGGCGGCGAAGCCGCGCCACGCGCCCAGGACCAGGCCTGTGAGCACCACGGCGAGCGTCTGCAGCGAGATCGGCACGCCCGAGGCGAGACTGAACTCGGGCGGCGTAGTGGACAATGCAATAAGGCCTGCAAAGACCGCGACAAGCGCCATGTTCTGGCCAGTGAGTCTGGGGACGAAGGGCATGTCACTCCTCTTGTCGGAAACGTTCGAAAGCCAACTTACCCTCACTACAATGGGACGCTGGCGGTTCGCCGGACAATACGGCCGATCTTGTCGAAACCCTACAAAATGCAACGCGAGGACTTCTTGTGATTTCTGCTCAAGGACTTGAGGTCCGCATCGGCGCACGGGTGCTGTTGCACCCGACGACCTTCACGATCGGCAAGGGTGACCGCGTGGGTCTCGTGGGCCGAAACGGGGCGGGGAAGACGACGCTCACGCGAATTCTCGCGGGGGAGGGACAAGCGTCGGGCGGTTCTGTCACGTCGAAGGGATCGATCGGATACTTGCCGCAGGATCCCCGCACCGCAGATATGACAATGAAGGCGCTCGACCGGATTCTCGCGGCTCGCGACCTTGAATCGATCACTCGCAAGCTGCGCGAAGCCGAAGAGCTGATGGCGAGCGAGGACCCCGACGTCGCGGCGAAGGCGATGGACCGCTACCCCAAGCTCGAAGAGCGTTTCCGCCTTGCCGGAGGTTACGCAGCGGAGGCGGACGCGGCCCGGATCGCGGCAAACCTCGGGCTCGATGAGCGAGTGCTTGGCCAGCCGTTGCACACCTTGTCAGGTGGTCAGCGCAGGCGAGTCGAGTTGGCTCGCATTCTCTTTTCCGACGCCGAGACGTTGCTGCTCGATGAGCCGACCAACCACCTCGATGCGGACTCGATTGTGTGGCTGCGTGGCTTCCTGCAGTCCTACCCCGGGGGGCTCGTTGTCATCTCCCACGACGTCGATCTTGTGCGCGCGGTGGTGAACAAGGTGTTCCACCTCGACGCCAACCGCGGTGAGCTTGACCAATACGCGATGGGTTGGGATCTCTACCTACGCCAGCGTGAGGACGATGAGAAGCGCCGCAAGCGTGAACGCGACAATGCCGAAAAGAAGGCCGCGGCGCTCATGGAGCAAGCAAACAAGATGCGCGCGAAGGCGACGAAGGCCGTTGCTGCCCAGAACATGGCAAAGCGGGCCGAGCGTCTGCTCAGCGCGACTGAAGGTCAACGCCAGGCGGACCGCGTTGCACATTTGCGTTTTCCCACACCGGCGCCGTGCGGAAAGACGCCGCTGCGAGCGTCGGAATTGTCGAAGTACTACGGCTCGCTTGAGGTCTTCACCGACGTTGAACTCGCGATCGACAAGGGATCGCGGGTGGTGGTGCTGGGTCTGAATGGGGCGGGCAAGACGACGCTGTTGCGGTTGCTATCGGGAGTCGAGACACCCGATACCGGTCAGATCGAACCTGGACATGGGCTCAAGCTTGGCTATTACGCGCAGGAGCATGACTTTCTCGATCTCGGTGCGACCGTGCTTGAGAACATGCGTCACGCGGCGCCGGATCTCAACGACACCGATATGCGTGGCGTGCTCGGGTCGTTCTTGTTCATCGGGGATGACGTCGACAAGCCGGCGCGAGTGCTGTCGGGTGGCGAGAAGACGCGGTTGTCGCTTGCGACGCTTGTGGTGAGTCAGGCAAACGTTCTTCTCCTTGACGAGCCGACCAACAACCTCGATCCGGCGAGTCGCGAAGAGATCCTCCGCGCTCTGCGGACCTACGAGGGCGCCGTTGTTCTTGTTACCCACGATGAAGGCGCCGTGGAGGCACTTGAGCCCGATCGCGTCTTGCTTTTGCCCGACGCGGTGGAGGACTTGTGGAACGACACGTACCGCGAACTCGTCTCGCTCGCATAGACGGTGCCACTAGAGCGCGTCTTCGACCTCTTCGTCAGACGGGCCGTTGTGGCGGTCAAGAAAACGACGGGTCTTCTTGGCTCGCGGGGGCGCTGCGGCCGCTGGCACCTCCTCGTCACGGGATGGTGCTTCTGCGTCCGCCTCCTGGGCCATTCGCTCGCGCTCGAGGCGCGCATCGCGCCGAGTCAGCGCAATCGCGATGGGAGCCGCCGCGATGGCAAGCAGCCACCACTGGAATGCATAACTCATGTGGGGGCCAAGCGACAGGCTTGGTTCGGGGACGGGCTCCACATGTCCAACACAACCTGACTCACCGCATGCGGAGCGTGCCATCAGATAGGCGGGAATGACGTCTGCTCGCGGGTCCGCCATGTGCTGAGGCGTGATGCGTGTGCCAGGGCGGTCGTTGACCGGTTCCAGCGACCGGACGATGCCCGTCACGGTGACGGGGCCGTCCGGCAACGCAGGGCCCGTCGCATCGGCGCGAGGCTGCCAGCCAAGGTTGACAAGCACCGCGCTGCCGT
>JAEYUX010000168.1 GCA_023432235.1 Actinomycetes bacterium | reverse complement strand
GGCGCGTCGGCCAGCGGCTTGGGCATAAAGGAAGCAAACACGCCCTGCTCAAGCGCGACCTCTTTGATGGCCGTGCGGAAGGTCATGATGTTGTCGGCCGTCGTCAGCGCGTCCGCGTAGCGAAGGTCGATTTCGTTCTGGCCCGGGCCCGCCTCGTGGTGAGAAAACTCAACCGAGATGCCCATTTCCTCGAGAGTGGTGATCGCCGTGCGGCGGAACTCGTGCGCCGTGCCGCGCGGGACGTTGTCGAAGTAGCCTGCCTGATCGACGGGTCGCGGCGGCTGGCCGTCCTCAAGCGGCTTGAAGAGATAGAACTCGATCTCGGGGTGCGTGTAGAACGTGAAGCCAAGTTCTGACGCCTTGTCGAGGGTGCGCTTGAGCACCTGACGAGGGTCGGACAGCGCGGGTTCGCCATCCGGCAAGTGGATGTCGCAGAACATGCGGGCAGCACCCAGCCTGTCGCCGCGCCAGGGAAGCACCTGGTACGTGGTGGGATCAGGGCGTGCAAGCATGTCGGATTCCGACACACGGGTGAGACCCTCAACCGCCGAACCGTCAAAGCCGATGCCTTCGCTGAAGGCGTTCTCCAATTCGGCTGGTGCGATCGCGACTGACTTGAGAATGCCGAGCACGTCCGTGAACCACAGACGGATAAAGCGGATATCGCGCTCCTCGACACTGCGGAGCACATATTCCTGCTGCTTGTCCATGGTGCCTATCCTGCCGCATCCATGTTGCGTTCGTGTGTCGCGCGCCGTGTGAAGTTGCCGCTGTTTTCTCACCACGCGGATGTCAACCGGCTCTCTGCGTAGGCTTACGGCATGGCTGGTCCCACCCTTGCACTTGCCCAGGTCAACCCGTGTGTTGGCGATCTCAAAGGCAACGCCGCACTCGTGCGCGATTACGCGAAAAGAGCGGCCGACGCCGGAGCACACCTCGTTGCCTTCCCCGAGATGGTGCTGACGGGTTACCCGATCGAAGACCTCGCGATCCGAGGTAGCTTTCAGCGCGCCGCTGAGTCGGCCCTCATGACGCTCGCGACCGACCTCGCGACCGATGGTCTCGGCGGTCTCACCGTTGTCGTCGGCACGCTCGGGGTGTCGCCCACAGGGGCGCCGCTCAACCAGGCGGCAATCATTCGTGACGGACACGTGACGCATCGCTACGCGAAACACCACTTGCCCAACTACGGGGTATTCGATGAGCGGCGCATCTTCGCTTCGGGTGCTGACCCGCTCGTTATCGATGTCGACGGAGCCCGCATCGGCATCGTCATTTGCGAGGACATCTGGCAAGAGGGCGGCCCCGTTGCCGCACTGGCGGATGCCAGCCTCGACCTCCTCCTCGTCCTCAACGGCTCACCCTTTGAAGAGGGCAAGGGGCGTGTGCGGACGGACCTCGCCCGCCGGCGCGCCGCTCAGGTAGGTGCGCCGCTCGCCTACGTCAATATGTGGGGCGGGCAAGACGACCTCGTCTTCGACGGCCACTCGTTCATCGTCGGCAAGGACGGCGAATGGCTCGCAAACTCCCCCGGCTTCGGCGACGACCTTCTCACCTGGACGCTTCCCAACCGTGGCGAGGCCCCGACGCAGACAGCAGTTGTCGACTTCGCCTCCGACGATGAGCAGGCTTACCGCGCCGTTGTCACCGGACTGCGGGACTACGCCGTGAAGAACGGCTTCACCTCGGTCATTCTCGGCGTCTCGGGCGGGATCGACTCGGCGCTCACTGCTGCGATTGCCGCAGATGCGATCGGCGGCGAGAACGTCGTGGGCGTCTCCATGCCGTCGGTCTACTCATCGCAACACGCACACGACGACGCGGCAGACCTGTGCACACGCATCGGCGCTGACTTCCGTGTCCAGCCGATTGCGTCGATGGTTGACGCTTTCCAGAGTGAACTCGCCCTCACCGGGGTCGCTGAGGAGAACCTTCAGGCTCGAGTTCGCGGAGTGGTTCTCATGGCGCTGTCGAATAGGGAGGGCCACCTTGTCATCGCCCCTGGTAACAAGTCGGAACTTGCGACCGGTTACGCGACGATTTACGACGCCGGCTCGATCGGCGGATACGCGCCGCTCAAAGACCTCGACAAGACGCGCGTGTGGGACCTGTCCCGGTGGCGAAACGCCGAGGCCGAGCGCCGCGGCGAGACTCCTCCCATCCCGGTCAATTCGATCGAGAAGGTCCCGAGTGCGGAACTGAGCCCCGGCCAAACCGACCAGGACTCGTTGCCGCCGTACGAGCTGCTCGACGAAGTGCTCGATTCCTACGTCGAACACGCACTAGGGCGTGAGGACCTGCTCGCCCGTGGATACGACGCCGCTGTCGTCGATACCGTCCTGCGCCTTGTCGACCGAGCCGAGTGGAAGCGTCGGCAGTATCCGCTCGGCCCCAAGGTGACGTCTCTCGCCTTTGGTCGCGACCGTCGCCTGCCCGTGACGAGTCGCTGGCGAGAATTGGGATAGCGGCCCGGCGTCGTGTGCGTGAGAGAGTGAGACTATGACCGATCGCAAGAAGGTGCGCATCCACCACTTCCGCGACATGAAGGCTCGCGGCGAGAAGATCACGATGCTGACCGCCTACGACTACCCGACGGCGAAGGCCTTTGATGAGGCTGGCGTGGACGTGCTGTTGGTTGGCGACTCGCTCGCTGACAATGTCCTCGGTTACTCGAACACCTCTGAGGTGACTCTCGACGAGATGATCCCTTTCGCTCGCGCAGTGTCGCGCGGCGCGCAACGAGCCTTCGTGGTGGCGGACCTCCCCTTCGGCACGTACGAGGCCTCGCCTCAACAGGCCGTTGAATCCGCGGTTCGCATGATGAAACTCGCCCAACCGAATGCGATCAAGTTCGAAGGCGGCCGCCGCGTAGCCCCGCAGGTGAAGGCCCTCACCGACGCGGGCATCCCGTTTGTCGGGCACCTCGGCTTTACCCCGCAGTCCGAGAACATGCTCGGTGGGCGGCGAATTCAAGGCCGCGGCGACGGCGCGTACGACGAGATGCTCGCCGATGCCGTCGCACTGCAGGAAGCGGGCGCCTGCATGATCGTGCTCGAGATGGTGATTTCGCCGGTCGCCGAGAAGATCACCGCGGCGCTTGACATCCCCACCATCGGAATTGGTGCGGGCCCGTACACCGACGGCCAAGTGCTCGTGTGGCTTGACGCTCTCGGCATGACGGACTGGAGCCCCAGTTTCTCGAAGCACTTTGGCAACGTTGGCCAGGCGATGCGCGATGCTGCCGCGGCTTACGTGGCCGAGGTGAGCTCAGGCGCTTTCCCATCGCTCGAGCACACGTTTGACGAGTAATAGCGACAAACCGACCGCGCGGGCTGCTTAGTCATCGTCACGCCAGGCAGCGTCGTCCTCATCCCAGTCATCTGACTTCTCGCGCGCGATCTCGAGCGCCTGCTGTGCCTCTTCGTGGGTCTCGTACGGCCCCATCAAGTGCTCCCACGAGCTCTGCCGTCCCTTCTCGACCATGCGGGTAGCGGTGTTGAAGTAGTACTCGACCTTGCCGTCTGCGTCATTCATGCTGTGAGCCTCCTCCCCCTAGACTGCCAACTATGAGCCCTGTGCGCGAGAGAATTTCGAAGGGTTCGGTGTCCCCCGTGCGCGCCGTTCCCGCATCGATCGAACGTCCGCCCTATGTCGGCCAAAAAGCGGCGGCGCGGTGGAAGGGCGGAGACGTCCACGATTCCGACACGATCGAGCGCATTCGTCTCAGCGCACGGCTTGCGGCTCAGGCCCTTGCGGAGGTCGGCAAACACGTCGCCCCCGGTGTGACAACGGATGAACTCGACCGCATCGGCCACGAGTTCCTGCTCGATCACGGCGCGTACCCCTCAACGCTTGGCTACCCCGGTTCGGCGGGACGTCCACCATTTCCCAAGTCACTATGCACGTCCCTCAATGAAGTGATCTGCCACGGCATCCCCGACTCCACCGTCATTGAAGAGGGCGACATCGTCAAGGTGGACATCACCGCCTTCATGAACGGGGTACACGGGGACAATTGCGGATCGTTCATCGCTGGGGAAGGCAGTGAATCGGCCCGGCGCCTTGTTGAGGTGACCCACGAGGCAATGATGCGCGGCATCAAGGCAGCCCAGGCAGGGCGCGAGGTCAACGTGATCGGCCGCGTCATCGAGAAGTATGCGACGCGCCACGGCTACGAATCTGTGCGTGACTACACGGGCCACGGAGTTGGTCCCGCATTCCACACGGGCCTCGTGATTCCGCATTACGACGCCGCGCCGCACCATGCGGACGTCATTGAGCCCGGAATGGTTTTCACCGTCGAGCCGATGCTTGCCATGGGCTCTCAAGACAATGTCGAGTGGGACGACGGCTGGACAGTTGTCACCATCGACGGCTCCTGGGTGGCCCAATTTGAGCACACGATCCTCATCACGATCGACGGCCCGGAGGTGCTGACCACGCCATGACCAAAGCACACGCACTCGGGGTCGACATTGGCGGTACCGGTATCAAGGCGGCCCCTGTCAACCTCAAGAAGGGCATCTTCGCGGCGGAGCGTTTCCGTGTCGAGACGCCGCAACCGGCCACGCCCGACGCTGTAGGCGCCGCTGTTGCCGAGGTAGTCTCTGCCTTCGAACCAGCCAAGCACTTGCCCATCGGCATCACCTTCCCCGGCGTCATCCAGGGTGGGGTCGTGCGCTTTGCCCCCAACGTGGATCAATCGTGGGTGGGCGTCAACGTCGATGAAGTGATGCGCGATTACGTGGGCCGCGAGATTCACACCCTCAACGACGCGGACGCTGCCGGATACGGCGAGTACCTCTTTGGCGCGGCGCACGGCGGCGATGGCGTCGTGTTCCTCTGCACGCTCGGCACCGGCATCGGCACGGCAATCATCGTCAACGGCGAGGTCGTCCCCAATGTCGAGCTCGGCCACCTCATTGTCGCTGGCAAGGACGCCGAAGAGTTCGCCGCTGACTCCGCTCGCGAGCGCCATCAACTTGATTGGGATGAATGGGCCACGCATCTCCAGGCGTACTTCTCGGAGATCGAGCGCCTCCTGTGGCCGGACCTCATCATCGTGGGTGGCGGCGTGTCGAAAAAGCACGATCTCTTCCTGCCACGTTTATCGCTGCGCACGCCCATCGTTCCTGCAGAACTCTTCAATGGCGCCGGCATTGTGGGTGCTGCGGCCGCTGCAGCACGCGAACGTGATCGCCGTGAAGCAAAGAGCAAGGCCGCCGCAAAGAAGGCCGCAAAGAAGGCGGCGAAGGCCGCACGCTTCAACTAGATATCGAAGGTCCCGAACTGTACGGGACCCCCGGCCCACACGCCGGCCAGCCCCGTGCCTACACTGCGAAGCGTGGACAACGTCGCCCTCACGGAGGTCAGCGCGCCAGCACTGGTGACGCTCGCCCCCAATGAAACCGTCGCTTCGATCCTGCGCGCACGTGCGAACGAGTTTCCGGACCGCACGTACTGCGAATACAAGGACTCATCCGGCAACTGGATCCCCATTAGTCTCAAAGACTTCTCCGCGCGCGTCGCTGCCGTAGCGAAAGGCCTCATCGCGTCGGGAATTGGCGCTGGAGACACAGTGGGGCTTATGGCCGCCACTCGTTATGAATGGGCCCTTCTCGACATGGCGATTATGACGGCGGGCGCGATGACGGTGCCGCTGTACCCCTCGTCGTCGCGTGCGCAAGTGGAGTGGATCGCTGAGGACGCGCGGCTTGCGCTCGTCATCGTCGAAACCGTGCGGATGGCTCAGGCGCTCGACGGAATAGAAGGCCTCCCACGCGTCCTCACGATCGATGGCGATCACGGTGCGGTCGCCACACTCACCGACGCTGGCGCCCGCATTAGTGACGACGAAGTCCTCGCACGCACCGAGAATGCGCGGATCGATGACATCGCGTCGATCGTCTACACCTCCGGCACCACGGGCAATCCAAAGGGCGTTGAACTGACGCACCGCAACTTTGTTGAGCACGCGATGAATGCGGCCGCGTATCCGGATCTCTACGAGCTCACGCATCCAGGTAGCCGTTTGCTCCTGTTCTTGCCGCTCGCCCACGTACTTGCCCGCCACCTCGAGATTCTCTCCCTTGTCTCGGGAATGACGATCGGCTTTTCGCCGTCCCCTGCCACGTTGGCGAATGACCTCAAGTCCTTCCGGCCCAACTGGATCATTGCGGTGCCACGCGTGCTTGAGGCGTTCTACAACACGGTCGACGCGCGCACGGGCGGCGGCGTCAAGCAGCGGCTTTTCCGGTGGGCGGCTGGGGTGTCACGTCGCGTCGCCTACCGGCAAGAGAAGGGCCGGATTGGACCTGTCCTCGCCCTCAGGCTCACTATCGCCGACAAGCTCGTGCTGCACAAGATTCGCGAGGCGATGGGCGGGCAGATGCGCTTCATCGTGTGCGGTGGCGCACGCCTCTCGCCCGACTTCGGAGCGTTCTACTCGGGCATCGGCATCTCCGTGCTGCAGGGCTACGGCCTCACCGAGTCGGCAGCGCCGTCCACATGCAACCCGCAATCTGGTCAGCGCCTCGCAACGGTGGGTCCTCCGCTGCCCGGATGCGCTGTTCGTATCGCCGCGGACGGCGAGGTGCTCCTCAAGGGACCGAACATCTTCGCGGGCTACCGCCACGCACCCGAGTTGACTGCGGACGCGCTGAAAGACGGCTGGTTTGCCACGGGTGACCTTGGCTCGATAGACGATGCCGGCCACCTCGTCATCACGGGGCGCAAGAAGGAGATCATCGTCCTCGACTCAGGCAAGAATGTGCAGCCTGCAGGGCTTGAAGATGCGATCCGACCCGATCCCCTTGTTCAAGAAGTCGTCGTCATTGGTGACGGCAAGGCGTACATCGCCGCCCTCATCTCCCTCGACGAGGCGATGCTTCCGGGCTGGCTTCAGCGACACGGCCTCGAGAAGATGACGGTCGCCGAGGCCGCGCAACACCCCGAGGTACTCGCTCACGTGGGCGCGCTGGTCAAGCGTGCCAATGAACGCGTCTCTTCGGTGGAGGCGATTCGAAAATTCCGAATCGTGCCGCGCTCTCTCACGGAAGCCGAGGGCGAGTTCTCTGCCTCGATGAAGGTGCGCCGCCACATTGTCGTTGACCACTTCAGCGCACTCGTGGACGAGTTGTATCCAAGTCGTGACCGTTAGGCCCAGTGGAAGCGGTTACATTCATCTCTGTGAGCCAGAACATCCCGCCGGTCACTGCCCGCGAACACACCGTTGAGAGCTTCACTCGCGAGTTCCTGCGGGAGTTGAACTTCAGTCAAGGCGTCGATCTCGAGCGCGCGTCGGTGAACGACACGTACCTGGCGCTTGCCAAGACGGTTCGCAACCACCTGATGACGCGCTGGCTCGAGACTCTCCGCAATCAGCACCGCGACCAGGCAAAGACTGTTGCGTACTTGTCAGCGGAGTTCTTGCTCGGACCCCAACTCGAGAACGCGTTGCTCGCAGCCGACCTCAACGAGATCGCAGCGGAGTCGATGCGCGGCCTCGGCATCGATCTCGACGAACTGCGGGCGCAAGAGATCGAGCCCGGCCTCGGCAACGGTGGCCTCGGCCGCCTCGCTGCATGCTTTATCGACTCCTTGGCCACGCTGAACGTGCCGTCTGTTGGCTATGGGATTCGCTACGAGTACGGAATCTTCCGCCAGAGTTTCGTCAATGGCAAGCAATTCGAGTCGCCCGACGACTGGCTACGTCTCGGTTCGCCGTGGGAAATCCCTCACCCTGAGTACGCCGTTGACGTGCACTTTGGTGGCCACACCGAGCGCCCCGAGGCGGGCGCTCCTGACGGCGCGATGACGTGGAAACCCGAATGGCACGTCACCGCGGTGCCGTACAACTACATGGTTCCGGGCTACCGCAACGGTCGCGTCAATACGCTTCGGCTCTGGAGCGCCGCCGCGCCCAGCGCTTTCGACCTCCACACCTTCAACAAGGGCGAATACGAGGAAGCCGTACGGGCACAGACCTTTGCGGAGAACATCTCGAAGGTCCTGTACCCCGAAGACTCGACGCCCCAAGGCAAGGAGCTACGACTCCAGCAGCAGTACTTCTTTGTCGCGGCGTCTCTTCGCGACTTCATTGAGAACGTCCTCCCCGAGGACTACCCGCTTGAGCAGCTCCCCGACCGCATTACCTGGCAACTCAATGACACGCACCCCGTGATCGCCGTTCCGGAGTTGATGCGCCTGTTGGTCGATGAGCGCGGCTGGTCGTGGAACAAGGCATGGCGCGTCACCAAGCACGTGTTCGCCTATACCTGCCACACCTTGCTGCCGGAGGCGCTGGAAGTCTGGCCAGTTGACCTCCTTGGCAAACTCCTCCCCCGCCACCTCGAGATCATTTACCGGATCAACGAGGAGTTCCTTGAGGACGTCCGCAAGGAGTTCCCCGGTGACGAGTTGCGTGTGCGGAGAATGTCGATCGTCGCGGAGCAACCAGTGCGCTCCATTCGCATGGCTCACCTCGCCACCGTTGCGGCCTTCAAAGTGAACGGTGTGGCCCAGCTTCACTCGCAACTGCTAGCCGACAAGGTGCTCGTCGACTTCGCCCACTTGTGGCCAGAGAAGTTCACCAACGTGACCAACGGCGTGACCCCCCGCCGCTTTATTCGCCTCTCGAACCCTGGACTTTCGGGGCTCATCACAGAAGCGATTGGCGATGAGTGGATCACCGACCTGTCCCAACTGCGTCGCCTCGAGCCCCTCGCCGATGACGAGGAGTTCCGCCGGCGCTTCCGCGACATCAAGCAGGCAAACAAGGCGCGGCTCGCCCGCGTACTTGCCGCCCGCGACGGCATCGACATCTCGACAGACGCGATGGTCGATGCGATGGTCAAGCGCCTTCACGAATACAAGCGCCAGTCGCTCAAGCTTCTACACATCGTGTCGCTTTACGAGGGCATTCGCTCCGGTCGCGTTCCCTTGGAGTCGGTCACGCCACGCACGTTCGTGTTTGGCGCGAAGGCCGCTCCGGGCTACGTGCGCGCCAAGGAAACGATCGAACTGATCAACGCCGTGGGCCGCGTCATCAACGCCGACGCTGCCCTCGAGGGACGCCTCAGGGTCGCCTTCCCTGCCAACTACAACGTGACGCTTGCCGAGGTGCTCATTCCGGCCGCCGACCTATCCGAGCAGATTTCTCTCGCGGGCAAAGAGGCCTCCGGCACGGGCAATATGAAGTTTGCTCTCAACGGTGCTCTCACGATTGGTACTGACGATGGCGCCAACGTCGAGATTCGCGAACTCGTCGGTGATGACAACTTCTTCCTCTTTGGCATGTCTGAGCCTGAAGCCGCCGACCTTCAGGCCAGTGGGTACCGCCCCGGTGACTTCTACGAGTCCGACCCAGAACTAAAGGCAGCACTCGACCTCATTGCCTCCGGCTTCTTTACCGATGGCGTCAAGGACGGCGTGGTCGCGTCCCTGTTTGCCTCGTGGACCGAGCGCGACCGCTTTATGGCCCTTGCCGACTTCCGTTCCTACGTTGAGGCACAGCAGCGTGTCGATGCCGCGTATGCCGACCAGGAGGCATGGAGCAGGTCAGCGGTGCTCAACGTCGCACGGACGGGCTTCTTCAGCTCGGACCGCTCAATCAGGGACTACCTCGACCGCATCTGGAAGGCGAAGCCGATCTCCCAGAACGGGAACTAGCTGACGCGAGAACGCGCTAGTACCCGCCCACAACGGTGCCGGGCTCGAACGTCCCCGCGGCGATCGCGGCCCAGAAGGCTGAGGCTTGATCTGGGTCGAGCAACACCGTCGAGCCCACACCATCAACGCGGTGGTCGATCGTCGCGATCGGCGGGGTGCCCTTGACGGCGCCTTCACCCTGCGCAGCCTTGAACACGCGCGCCATCCGTGCGAGGTCCCATGCGTGAGTGCCATCGCTGACGCGGAACGAATCAAGCCCGGCCGACGCAACGCGACGGGCCTTCGCAGGGTTTGTCACGGTGGACGCACTTGTGATGCCCTTTGCGACCGCAGCGACAACTTGCTGCTGCCGTTGCACGCGACCGATGTCGCCAATCGGGTCCGAGTACCGCATTCGAGAAAACGCAAGCGCGCCAGTGCCGTCGACTTTGTGGCAACCTGCCGTCCACACCATCTCGCTATACGGATCGTTGACGTCGTGGTCGTAGCAGAGCTCAACCCCGCCGAGAGCGTCGACCATGCCTTCCACACCAAGGAAGCCCACCTCGACGTAGCGGTCGATCGTGAGTCCCGTGAGCTCCTCGACCGTTTCGACGAGCAGGTGCGGTCCTCCATAGGCGAAGGCGGCATTGATCTTGTTGCCGCCGTAGCCGGGAATGTTGACGTATGAGTCGCGCGGCAATGAAATGAGCGCTGTCGGTCCACTCGTGGGCTGATGAAGCAGCATGATCGTGTCGGTGCGAGCGCCCTCCGTACCGTCCTCGCGCCAACCATCGCGCGCGTCCGAGCCAACGATGAGATAGGTCTGCCCCGGCGTTCCAGGCCTTCCACTGAGGGCGCTCACGTGCTGGATCTGGGACTCCACCCACCAGCCGGACATGAGGGCAATGACACCGAGCATCGCGGCGAGCACTCCCACCACACGGGGCCACCGCCGCCGACGCCGAGCGGACGGGCGAGGCGCACCGGACGGGCGTGCGGAAGGAGCGGAACCTTGAACGGCCCGGTCGAGGCGGTCCCGACGCGGCGCAACCGACCGCGGCGATGAGGTCCGGGGCGATGAGGTCCGGGGAGGTGCAGACGTGGGTGCCGGGCGCTGCTGCGATGTGGCTCTCGGGGCAGCGGCGCGCGGCGTCGAGCGAGTTGACTTGCGAACAGGGCCCGCCGGTGTACGCGGCTGCCCGGCAGGCGGAACCGACGGCGGCACGTTGGGACGACTGCGCGGCGTCACTGACGGCGGCATTGGCCGACGCTCCCGTGGCGGCGGCTCCTCGGAGCCAGATCGGTACGTCACGCGCCGAGACTAACCCTCGACGCCGTCCGTGACGCGCTCCCCCGCCGGGAGCGTCGCACTGGAGCCGGGCGCTGTGGCGAGTGCCTGAGACCGACGCCGCGGCCGCCCGAAAGCGGCGCGCACAAAGACGGTGGGGGGAACACGCACACACACGCGGAGTTGATCGCGAAGTGACGCGTCCTCGTCGAGAAAAGCGAGCAAGTGTTCCCAATCGAGACGTCTGACGAACGCTTCGAACATCGTCTGCGCGGCCCCCGGCTGCGCGTGAATGATGCCGAGAAGGATTCGGTCAAGAAGGCGTGCAAGGCCGCGTGACTGAGGAGGTGGCGGATCGGGCTCTCCCGCGGCAACAGCGTCGGCGATGGCCCCGCAGTGTCGCTGAATCCGTGCAAAGCCGTATCCAGTGCTCAGTTTGACCGCGCCGGCCGCCACGCCGATGAGCGTCGCCGCTGACGACTGAACCCGTGGCTCATCGAGAGGAATCGGGCCCTCTTCGACTTTGACGAGCGTCACGTCGAAGCTGCCGTAAACGGTGGCGAGATAGTCGCGCGTGAGGCGCTCGTGGTCGACGGGAGTCGCCGCAGCATCGGTGACGTAGACCGTGTGGTCAATGAGTGCGTCGTGCGAACCGACAGGGAGCACGTACACAAAGGCGAGGCCATTGGACTGATCCGTGCGGAAGTCCATCAGCGTCATCACCTCGGGCGTGAACACCGCGGTCTCCGCGTGAACTTTCCAGCCGATGAAGTCAAGGCGCGGCAGTGACGTAGCGTTGTGATGATGACGGCCGATGCCGACGGAGTCATAAACGCGTTCGGCACGGACCCACACGGTGCCGTCCGTGGTCTCCACGGAACACACAGCACCGTCATCGCT
>JAEYUX010000063.1 GCA_023432235.1 Actinomycetes bacterium | reverse complement strand
TTCCAACGGCCGTTGTCAGTCCGCGCGACTTCCCAGATCGCGCGATGTGGGACGAGGCGCTCGCCCGCACGGTCGAGGCCTTTGAGCCCGACCTCGTGGTCTGCGCGGGATTCATGCGCCTCATTGGCGCGCCGTTGCTCGCGGCGCAATCAGGGCGCATCGTCAACACTCATCCGGCCCTGCTGCCCTCGTTCCCAGGCGCTCACGGCGTCCGGGATGCGCTCGCGGCTGGAGTGAAAGTCACCGGCTGCAGCGTCATGCTCGTTGACGAGGGAGTGGACACCGGGCCGCTCCTCGCACAGGCGCCAGTCGAAGTGCGAGAGGATGACTCCGAGGCCACCTTGCATGAGCGCATTAAGGGCGTTGAGCGAGATCTTGTGGTCACCACTATCGGCACGATGGTGCGACATGGTTGGACGGTCGAGGGACGCCGCACGCGCCTCGGCACGGCACTGGAAGGACCCACAGCATGAGCGAGCGCCTCGCAATCAAGAGGGCGTTGATTTCCGTCTACGACAAGGCGGGCCTTGAGGAACTCGTTGCCGCTTTGGCCGACGCCGGGGTTGAGATCGTCTCGACGGGCTCCACGGCGGCGCGGATCGCGTCGGCGGGTGTCGACGTGACCGCCGTCGAAAGCCTCACCGGTTTCCCCGAGTGCCTCGATGGCCGGGTCAAGACGCTGCACCCCCGCGTG
Source organism: Actinomycetes bacterium (assembly GCA_023432235.1). Classification (GTDB taxonomy): domain Bacteria; phylum Actinomycetota; class Actinomycetes; order Actinomycetales; family Demequinaceae; genus Demequina. Next base: position 20,369 of record JAEYUX010000063.1, on the reverse strand, counting down.
CACGCGGGCATCCTCGCCGACCGTCGCCTTGAGTCGCACCGCACCCAGCTCGCTGATCTCGAGATTGAGCCGTTCGACCTTGTCGTGGTCAACCTTTACCCGTTTGCCCAAACGGTGGCGTCCGGCGCTGGTCAGGATGACGTGATCGAGCAAATCGACATCGGTGGACCCTCGATGGTGCGCGCGGCGGCGAAGAACCACCCGTCGGTGGCCGTCGTGGTGAGCCCCGGCGATTACGGGGCCGTCATCGATGCGGTGCGCGCTGGAGGCTTCACTCTTGCCGAGCGCCAATCGCTTGCCGCACGGGCATTTCGCCACACCGCCGACTACGACATCCACGTCGCATCGTGGATGGGCAGTGTCGTTGCGCCCGATGACGAAGGCACGGGCTTTCCGGCGTGGAGCGCTTCGTCCTACTCACGCCTTGGGACCTTGCGCTATGGCGAGAACCCGCACCAGCGTGCCGCCGTGTACGGCGACCCGCTCGTCGAAGGCGGCATCGCACATGCCCGCCAGTTGCACGGCAAAGAGATGAGCTACAACAACTATGTCGACGCCGACGCTGCTGTGCGGGCCGCCTACGACCACGAGTCGACGGCTGTCGCCATCATCAAGCACGCGAATCCTTGCGGCATTGCCGTTGGTAGCGACATTGCCGAGGCACACCGGCGCGCACATGAGACGGACCCCGTCTCTGCGTATGGAGGCGTCATTGCGGCCAACCGCACCGTGACCGCAGCGGCGGCCCGCCAGATCGCCGACATCTTCACTGAGGTGATCGCTGCCCCCGGCTACGAGCCCGAGGCGCTTGAGGTCCTCCAGGCGAAGAAGAACCTCCGCATTCTTGAGATTGATCCCCTCACGGCTGGCCTCGAGTTTCGCCGGATCTCGGGCGGTCTGCTCGTTCAGCAGACCGATGCCGTGGACGCTCCCGGTGACCCCGCATCGACGTGGACACGTGTCGCGGGTGAGCAACCGTCGGATGAGGTGATGGCGGATCTGGAGTTCGCCTGGCGCGCATGCCGCTCGGTGAAGTCGAACGCGATCCTCTTGGCCAAGGACGGCGCTGCCGTCGGCATCGGCATGGGACAGGTGAACCGCGTGGACTCCTGCCGCCTTGCCGTCGAGCGTGCCGGGGCCGAACGTGCCGCCGGAGCCGTCGCAGCGTCGGACGCCTTCTTCCCTTTCCCCGATGGTCTCCAGGTCCTCATCGACGCGGGCGTCACCGCTGTCGTATCGCCTGGCGGATCGATTCGTGATGACGCAGTGATCGAGGCGGCCCAGCAGGCAGGCATTGCGCTGTTTCACACGGGTGCGCGGCACTTCTTCCATTAGGAGCGGCAATGTCGGAACCGGTCGTGACGTCGGGGCGCGTCGCCGTGCTCGTACTCACGGGCGCTCTCGTGTTCGTTGTTGTTGCCCTCGTCGTGTCGGCCCGGGTCGCGATCATTGGGATGGGTGTGTTCGCCTTCGCCGGTGCGGCGGCGCGCCTCTTCACTCCACTACGCAGGGCATTCGTGGTGCGCAACCGCGTGATTGATGTGGCGGTGCTCGCGGCCTTTGGGGCGGCGCTGCTCTACCTCGGTTTCACCACGCCTCTCGACTGAGCGGGCGTCCAGCGCGCCGAACCGGCTATGAGGCAGGCGGGGAGACGTGGGCCTTCGGGTCCTCAAGATCCTCGGACGGTCCAAACGCGCGGAAGGCAAGGCCGACGAGGACCCCCGCCACGATTGCGGCGAGCCACCACGTCCACAACTGACCAAGAGCCCAAGTGTCGGCAAACACGGCCGTCGCTGTTGATCGCGCAGGATTGATCGCTCCGTTCGTCAGCGGAATCGTGAGCGTCACGAGCGCACCAAAGGTGATGCCGATCGCTGCCGGTGCGTGATTCGCATTGGCTGTCAGGGACGTCGCGGCAAGGACAACGGCCACAAACGCCGCAATGACGAGGGTCTCGATGCCGAGCGCTTCCCAGACAGAGATCTGCCACGTTGAATGATCGCCCCAGCCATTTGCAAGGGCGGTGAGCGACGTGCGGCCTACCTCGGCCCCCGGGCGCAAGGTCGCGACCCCGAGCAGCGCTGCGCCCGCTGCAAGTGCCCCGATCACCTGTGCAAGGACGTAGAGCGCAATGTCGCGCCCAGGGAAACGGCCTGCTGCCCACATGCCGAGAGTGACGGCAGGGTTCACATGCGCCCCTGAGACGCGTTGCAGCGCCACCATCACGACAAAGAGAGCAAGGCCAAAACCCAGCCCCGGCACAATCGTGATGCCCTGGTTGAAGGGCTGGACCAAGGACACGGTGCTGAGGCCAGCCGCGACGAGCACAAAAGTGCCGACTGCCTCGGCGGTGAGGCGCCCCGGTAAACCGCGGCTCACTTCTGCCACCGGCCACGTCTGTTCGACGGGCGCGAGATCGTCCCTGAAGTCAGCGTCGGCGTCGGGACTCATCGGCAACCTCCACGGCTCGGCGGTGGGCACCTATGCCCGCTTCATCTTTGCACCTACATAACGCTCAGCACGAGAAAAAGGGGATGGTGGCCAGGACGAGCGTCGGGTACAGCGAGCCTTGAGCGTGGACTAGCCTTATACGCAGCACCCCACGACGACGAGGAGAGCGCCCGCATGGCGAAAATCAAGGTCGAAGGCACTGTTGTCGAGCTCGACGGCGACGAGATGACACGCATCATTTGGCAGTTCATCAAGGACCGCCTGATCCACCCCTATCTCGATGTGGATCTTGAGTACTACGACCTTGGCATTGAAGAGCGCGACGCGACGGACGATCAGATCACTCACGACGCCGCGCACGCCATCAAGAAGCACGGCGTGGGCGTCAAGTGCGCCACCATCACCCCTGACGAGGCGCGCGTCGAGGAATTTGGCCTCAAGCAGATGTGGCGCTCGCCTAACGGCACCATCCGCAACATCTTGGGTGGCGTCGTGTTCCGCGAGCCGATCATCATCTCGAACGTCCCGCGCCTCGTTCCCGGCTGGACCAAGCCGATCATCATTGGCCGTCACGCTCACGGCGATCAGTACAAGGCGACCGACTTCAAGGTGCCCGGTCCCGGTACGGTGACGCTTACCTACACGCCCTCGGACGGCAACGAGCCTGTCGAGTTCCAGGTAGCGAAGATGCCCGAAGCGGGCGGCGTCATGATGGGCATGTACAACTTCAACGAGTCGATCGCCGACTTCGCGCGCGCCTCCTTCGCTTACGGTCTGCAGCGCGGCTACCCCGTGTACCTCAGCACGAAGAACACGATCCTCAAGGCATACGACGGCGCTTTCAAAGACATCTTCCAGGACGTCTTCGACCGCGAGTACAAGGCCGAATTCGACGCCGCTGGGATCAGTTACGAGCACCGCCTCATTGACGACATGGTCGCTTCCGCCCTCAAGTGGGAAGGCGGCTACGTCTGGGCCTGCAAGAACTACGACGGCGACGTGCAGTCGGACACGGTGGCCCAGGGCTTCGGCTCGCTCGGCCTCATGACGTCCGTGCTGATGACGCCCGACGGCAAGACGGTTGAAGCGGAGGCCGCCCACGGCACGGTGACGCGCCACTACCGTCAGCACCAAGAGGGCAAGCCCACCTCGACCAACCCCATCGCCTCGATCTTTGCCTGGACCGGCGGCCTCAAGCACCGCGGCAAGCTCGACAACACCCCTGAGGTGATCGGCTTTGCGGAGGCGCTCGAAGATGTCGTCATCAAGACTGTCGAGTCCGGTGTGATGACCAAGGACCTCGCGCAGCTTGTGGGGCCCGACCAGGAGTGGAAGACCACCGAGGACTTCCTCGCCGCACTCGACGAGAACCTGCAGGCCCGGCTGGGCTAAACGCCCATCGGGCTCCACATGACCGGCGGGCAACGTGGCCCGCAGGAAGGCACGACTATGACCGTCCCCGTCAACGTCACCGTCACCGGCGCCGCCGGCCAGATCGGCTACGCCCTGCTGTTCCGGATTGCCTCGGGACACTTGCTTGGTGCTGATACGCCGGTGCGCTTGCGCCTGCTGGAAATCCCGCAGGCAGTCAAAGCCGCTGAAGGCACGGCGATGGAGCTCGAAGACTGCGCGTTCCCGCTCCTCGCGGGTATCGACATCTTCGACAACCCGACGGCCGCCTTTGATGGTGTCAATATTGCGTTGCTCGTGGGTGCGCGTCCGCGCGGCCCCGGCATGGAGCGCGGCGATCTTCTCGCAGCCAATGGCGGCATCTTTGGTCCGCAGGGCGAGGCAATCAACGCAGGCGCCGCGGATGACGTGCGCGTGCTCGTCGTGGGCAACCCTGCCAACACGAATGCCCTCATCGCATCGGCGCATGCGCCCGATGTGCCGGCAGATCGCTTCACCGCGATGATGCGCCTTGACCACAACCGCGCGCTCGCGCAGTTGGCAGGCAAGACCGGGGCAGCCGTCAGCGACGTGCGCAACGTCATCATTTGGGGTAACCACTCGGCTAAGCAGTACCCGGACATCGCGCACGCCGAGATCGGCGGACGCCCCGCGCCCGAGGTTGTTGGCGACGACGCGTGGGTCACCGACACCTTTGTGCCGACTGTGGCCAAGCGCGGCGCGGCGATTATTGAGGCGCGTGGGCTTTCTTCCGCAGCGTCGGCCGCTAATGCCGCGATCGACCATGTCTATGACTGGGTGAACGGCACCCCCGAAGGCGAGTTTGTCTCGGTGGCATTGCCGTCCGACGGCTCGTACGGCGTGCCTGAAGGCGTCATCTCGGGGTTCCCCGCGGTGTCGCGTGACGGACAGTGGGAGATCGTTCAGGGGCTCGACATTTCCGACACCGCGCGCGCCGGTATCGATGTGTCGGTCGGTGAACTGATCGAGGAGCGGGACGCCGTCAAGGAGCTCGGGCTCATCTAGAACGCTGCGCTCGATGAGGCCGTTACTCGGGGGAAGCGGCCACGTAGACGGTGTTGTCGGCAAAGCCAATGAGTGTGCCGTTGGGCAGTACGGCAGGCTTAGCGTGGCTCCTCGGGATCCCGGAGACCTCGCGAGATGACCATCCGCCGTCAGCATCGAGGCGCCACGCGACCTCCCCACCGTCGGCTCGGAGGAAGACGTCAAGGCCATAGGGGCCTGCGACCGCCCCCACGTAATCGGCGTCGGCTGCGAAATTCGTGTAGTTCCACGTGACGCCGTCGCTCGACGTCCACGCGCCTGCCGAGCCAAAGTACGCGCTCGCGATCACCACGTGGGCGTCACCTGAGGTGAGGTATTCAAGGCTCGTGTAGGTGTCCTCGCGTCCCGTTGCCACACTCAGGTCCCACGCCGCGCCATCGGGCGAAGACCATACGTGCAGGTCGCGCATTTCCGCGTCCATCGCGTAGGAGAAAACTGTGAGGCTGCCGTTGATGACGCCGGCGGGGCCTGGCCGCACCATCTCGTCGCCACCGAGGAAGGCACCGCGTGATGACGCGACAGTCCATGTGCCGTCAGCAGATGCCGTGGCGACGAAGGCGTCCCAGGCGCTCGTGCTGTTCGGCGTCGACCACCGTCCGCTTCCCACCATGTGATGAGATCCGTTGAAGTCAGTAAAGCCGCTCGCGCAGATCGTCGCAAAGCTGTAGCTGTCAATAGGCCCGGGCATCGTCTCAAGGCCGATCGCAGCGCCCGATGTGACGCTGACCTCGTCGCCCACGCTGATGAGCCAGGGCGCGTTCTGAAGACCGGCGGGGTGGCTGGAGTTGGTGTAGGTGTATGCGATCACGTCAAGACGCGACCCGCGATCAGTGGTGACTGCATCCTCTACGCATTCGAAGTTGCCCGTCACGAACATCGCGTCCTGCGGCAGTCCATGGTCCGAAAGGTCGAGCGTCGCCCACGTCACGCCGTCCGACGTGTGATGCCAGAGGTGGGGGAGAGCGGTGTCGATCACCCAATACTCACCCGCACCGTAGAACGACTCGGTGTACTGAGCGTCCCCGATGTTGGGGCCGCCGGAATCGACCCGTGTCCACTCGGTGCCCCAAGCCAAGGGGTCGACGGTGACCGTCGGTTGCTCCGACGGCGTTGGTGACGATGAGGAAGGAACTGCCTCAGGCGTCGGCGAACTGCTCGAGCACCCGGCCAATGCGACTGCGGCCGCGAAACTGATTGCTGCTAGCGCGATTGGACGACGCGTCATGACGCTCTCCCCGTTCAAGCGCCACCCCTACAGTGCCGACTTGGCGCAAAGACTAGGGGAGCGGGCGGAAAAAAGTCGAGAGTCGTGAGGAAAAAGCGCGGTGCGCCGCGAAAGCGAAGCCTCTCGATCAACTGAAGACGATGGTGCGGTGACCGTCAAGCAACACGCGATGCTCTGCATGCCAATGAACGGCGCGCGCAAGAGCGCGACGCTCCACGTCCGCACCAATCGCAGTCAGCGACTCGGGCGTGTATGTGTGATCGACTCGATCGACGTCCTGCTCGATGATCGGGCCTTCATCAAGGTCCGCGGTCACGTAGTGAGCCGTTGCGCCAATGAGCTTGACGCCGCGATCGTGCGCCTGGAAGTACGGGCGAGCGCCCTTGAAGCTGGGCAGGAACGAGTGGTGGATGTTGATGGCGCGACCCTTGAGTTGCTCGCACAGGTGCGGCGACAGAATCTGCATGTAGCGCGCGAGCACCACGAGCTCCGCGTCGAGCGTGTCGACGAGGTTGAGCAACTCTTGCTCGGCAGCGGGTTTGGTCTCGGGCGTCACTGGCAGGTGGATGAAGCGCTTGCCGTAGAACTCAGCGAGCGGCTTGAGCGTTGCGTGGTTTCCGACAACGGCGACGATTTCGACCGGCAGTGAACCATTGCGCTCACGGAAGAGAAGATCGTTGATGCAGTGAGCGGCCTTCGACACCATGACAATGGTGCGCATCTTGCGCCCAGCAACGTCGAGGTTCAGCGTCATTCCAAAACGTGCGGCAAGGTCGGCGAAGGCCTCATCGAGCACGGCTTTGCCTGCGGGCGAGGCGAACTCGACTCGCATGAAGAACAAGCCGGTGTCGGGATCGCCAAACTGCTGTGACTCGGTGATGTTGCCGCCGTTTTCGGCGAGCACACCCGAGACGGCGTGAACGATCCCCGGTCGGTCGGGGCAGGACAACGAAAGCACCCAGGCGGTCGGTTCTGTGGACACAGCCCCCACGGTAGTCGTCTTGGGGCTCAATCCCTGACACCATAGGCGCATGAGTGACGACGTTGACGTGCGAATCGAGCGAATGGACATCGCGAACGCTGGCGAGCTATTAACCGTGCGACGCGCGGCCTTCGTGGTGGAGGCGCAGCTGTACAACGATCCGCATATCCCCGCCTTGACGCAGACATACGAAGAACTGATCGAGGACATCCAGCGTGACGACGTCGTGACGCTCGGCGCGTGGATTGACCACCGCTTGGTCGGCTCGATTCGCGTGGGGCTTGAGGGCGCCAAGGCGACCATTGGGCGTTTGGCAGTGGTACCGGACCTGCAGGGGCGCGGCATCGGCACCAAACTCCTCTTTGCCGTGCTGGGCTACTTGCCGGAGGACACGACCGAGGTGTGGGTGTTCACGGGCCAGAACTCGAAGCACAACATCGCGCTCTACAACAAGGCGGGTTACGAGCACCAATTTGATGAGGTCTCGGGAGACCTCACGTATGCGTACCTGCGCAAGATTCTTGAAGCCGGCAACATCGTCGACGACGCGTAGTACCCGCGACGCCGAGCGAACCTGAGGACCAATGACGACCCTTCCACCGCCTCCACCGTTTGGTGATGTTCCTTCACACGGCGGGTCTCAGCCGTACGGTGGTCCGCCACCCGGAGGAGCCCTGCCGCCGCAACCGGGCATGCCCCGCCCGCCGCGCCCCGGCTCAGGGATGGCTACGGCTTCGATGATCATCGGCATCGTGACGCTCGTCACGTGCATTGGCGGCGTCCTTCTCGGTCCGGTCGCCATCATTCTTGGACTTGTCGCTGCCCGAAAGGGTGGATTCGAAGGCAAGTCGATCACAGGCATCATTACGGGCGCGGTGGGCTTTCTCATCGGCGCAGGGATCGCGTTCGCGATGGTGGTGGGTTTTCTCGCAGCCGCAGATGAAGACCCGATTCTGGATAGGCCTATCGAGGAACTCATCGACATTCCGGACGATGTCGTCGCGTCCGACGTTTCATCACCGGCGTTTGCTACAGAAGAGAGCGTTGCGGCTTCGCAGTACGACACCGCATATGAGGCCTATGCCGCAGAAATGAACCCGAGTGGCGTGTGGGACGGGATCTACGAAGGCGCCGCCGTCGATACTCCGTGCTTCACCTTCGACGGCGCGCCATGGTGGGTGCTTCAGGGTGAGCCCGAGACCTGCGACGCTGCCCACGAGCTGTGGTGGGAAACGTCGTCGGCCGATCCGTACACCATCAAGTTGTTCGGTAGCGGCGGTGCGGGGGCGGGGATCGTCGTGGGTGGCGTTTCAGAGGAGGCGTTCGAGCAATACGAAGCGACGGACCTCGACTCGCTGGCGACCGCCATCGCTGAGGAGTACTTGCCCGCCATCGGGGTCGACGTCATGTCTGTCAACCAGACCACGATCGACGGTCAGCCCGCCTACGCCCTCGTTTGCGTCGTGGCGGGCGCCGAGAACTTCCGCTACTACGTGATGCAAGCACCACAGGCGTACGACGCTGCTGGCGGCGCCGAGTATTTTGTCGGCGCGGTCCACAACGAGATCGAATGGGTCAATGCGTGGGAGGACGTGCTCACCCGCTTTGAGGAAACCTTCAGGTGGAAGTAGTGGCGCCATCGGCATGAGCCCGTCCTCGCCGTCAAGTCCGCGCAAGATCAAGCGTCACGGACAGGGCTTTGCAACGGCCTCGATGGTGATTGGGATCATCGCCCTTATGACGCTCGTGGGAGGGCTCATTCTGGGTCTCCTCGCCATGATCCTTGGGTGGATCGCGGTCCATCGCGGCGGCCTCGATGGCAAGTCCGCGACGGGCCTCATTACCGGGGCCCTTGCATTCGTCATTGGCATCGTGTTCGCCATGTTCATGTGGACAGGTTTTGCCTTCTCACAATCGGCGGATTCCGCCGCCGTGGTCTGGCACGATCTCCCGGCGCCAGGAGAGTGACCCGGGTCAGAAGCGGAACTGGTTGACCTGCTCGGCGAGAGTGCGGGCGATGACATCGAGCTCTTCCGCCGCACCGCGTAGCTCCTGCATCGTTGTGGCAGTTCCGTCCGCCTCCGAGGCAACCCGCTCGGCTTGAGCAGTGATCCTGGTTGTGGCGTCAACGGTGCCGCCGATGGACCGAGATATCTCTTGAACCGATGTGCGTTGTTGAGTCGCCGCAGCGGACATCGTGTCGTGTGCATGTGCCGCCTCATTGACAGCGACCTGCGCGCGGCGCAACGCGTCAACAACCGTCGAAATCTCGGCATGCTGTTCAGCCGCTACGGATCCGATCGCGGCCGAAGCGTCACGGGACTGGCTCGCCAACACTTCGACTTCTTGCGCAACCACCGCGAAGCCCTTACCTGCGTCTCCTGCACGGGCCGCCTCGATTGACGCATTGAGAGCAAGGAGTCGCGTTTGTGCTGCGATTGCGGTGATCGCCTCGACCGACGCAGCAATTCCTTGCGACGAGCGGCCGAGGACTTCGGCGCGGGCCACCGCAGCCTCGATCTCGTCGTAGACGCGCTGCGACGAGTCATTGACGCGCTGAATGCCGCGCGTCACATCATCGGTCGCGTTGTCGAGGCTGTGCCCCGATGCGGCGACGCCCTCGAGCAGGCGCTCCACGCCCGTCACCTCGGATGCCGTCTCGCGCGTGAGCGACAACGTGTCACGTGCAGAGCCGTGCACCACTTCGGTGGTGGCGGTGACCTGCTCCGACGCTCCTGCCACTCGCTGTGCCTGACGAGCCAACGCCGCAAAAGCGTCGGCCAAGTCCTGCCGCGCAGTCTCGAGTTGGGTGCCGAGACGACCAAATTCGTCCTTGCCGGAGGGCACACGAGACGGGGTGAGGTCTCTCTTGGCAAGGCGCGACATCGCGCCGATGAGGTCGTTGACATTTGTGCGCGTGGCGAGGAGAACCACGGCTGCCCAGGCGAGAGCGACAAAGAGACTTGCGCCGATCGTGCCAACGGCGATCCTGACCCCGGCTTCAACGCCAGAGTTGCGCTCCGCGATGATGCGGTCGATGGCGCCGATTGCCTGTGGGGTGAAGTCCGCGACGCGCTGACCAACCGAACGGGGGTCAACGGTGACGTCGTTGTTATTCGACATTGACGCCAACGTGGTGGCGGCGGCGCGCAAGTCATCGGCGATCGATGCCAGGCGGTTAAGGTCACCCGCGAGCTGCGGGTCGGTGGTGTATGACAACGCGGTCTGCTCGTTGTCCCGGATTGATGTCGCAAGGGAGGACAGCGTGGCGGCGTGGATTGTGATCTTGCCGGAGGCGGATGCGCTCGTTACGGGGACCGCCGCGTCCGACACGACATCGAGAGCCTCGGGAAGCTGAATGACGACAATCGAAATGACGTAATGGGCGTCCAACGATGGATCCATGATGAGGCGCGAGCGATCTCCCACCTCCTCGATAAACGTGTGTAGACGAAGAGCCAGCGATGACCTGCCCGACTCGGTACTCACGTCCACCGCCCGGGACGAGATCTCCTCCCACACGTCGCCGACGCCAAGTTCAGGATGCGCGTCGACCGCCGCGGTAATGGCGTCGAGGTCGGGTTCGGTGCCGGTGAGAGTGGTGCCCATCGCGATGAGGGCCGGCTCGATGACGTCAAGTCCCGCTCGTTCGAGCGCATTGAGCGACATTTGCTCACGCGTGACGGACAGATAGAAGGTCGCGGCGACAAGCGTCGGAATGACGAGCAACGCGACGAGCGCGGTCAAGCGAATCCACATCGCCACGGATGACAGTGCACGCGCGCTCAACCTGCCCGGATGGCTCAGCGCCCTCGCAAAGAGGGCAGGAGCGGCCATGATTCGTCGCGGCGATAACGCGCGCCATAAAGCGCGGGGTGCCGTCGTCACTTGAGGGCGCGACAACCTGAGCATGAAACCTCCTCGCCCCTCGCATGCCTCATCGGCAGGTGACGCGAAGATTCCAGCTCCTGTCAGAAGAGTCGTTGGCCAGGTGCCAGGTCTAGAGGAGGGGAGTGCTTTCGGATACACTGACCGGGTCGCGACTGGCGCACGCGGTTTACCGCGAGGGAGCGACTCGACGTGCCGCTTCGCGTGGTGACGTCAGACCACGGTCGTACGCCTGGGCCACGGTCGCCGAACACTCCACCTCGGCGCCCGCCGCCGACCGATGCGAAGGACAGCGATGACCGACACCGCGACCTCCTCTGCCACGCAGCAGATCATGAACGCCAGCCTCGCTGAGCTCGACCCTGAGATTGCCTCCGTATTGGAGCAGGAGCTCGACCGTCAGCGCGATTACCTCGAGATGATTGCGTCTGAGAACTTTGTGCCGCGCGCCGTGCTGCAGGCACAGGGCTCGGTGCTCACCAACAAGTACGCCGAAGGCTACCCAGGCAAGCGTTACTACGGTGGCTGCGAAGTTGTCGACATCGCCGAAGAGCTGGCGATCGACCGTGCCAAGAGCCTCTTTGGTGCCGCATACGCGAACGTCCAGCCCCACTCGGGTGCGACCGCGAACGCTGCGGTGCTCCACGCGCTCATCAACCCTGGCCAGAAGATCATGGGCCTCTCGCTTGCGCACGGTGGCCACCTCACGCACGGCATGAAGCTCAACTTCTCGGGCAAGCTTTATGAGGTCGCGGCATACGGTCTTGACGAGCAGACGCACCGCATTGAGATGGACCAGGTCCGCGAGCAGGCGCTCGCCGAGCGCCCCGACGTCATCATCGCGGGATGGTCGGCATACCCCCGTCACCTCGACTTTGCGGCCTTCCGTTCCATTGCTGATGAGGTGGGCGCCGCGCTGTGGACCGACATGGCCCACTTTGCAGGCCTCGTTGCCGCTGGCCTGCACCCCAGCCCGGTGCCGCACTCGGACGTTGTCTCGACGACGATCCACAAGACCATCGGCGGCCCTCGCTCCGGACTCATCGTGTCGCGGGACGAGGCGCTTGCGAAGAAACTCAACTCCGCGGTGTTCCCGGGCCAGCAGGGCGGCCCGCTCATGCACGTGATCGCCGCCAAAGCCGTCGCCCTCAAGGTGGCTGCGGGCGAGGAGTTCAAGGAGCGTCAGGCTCGCGTCCTTGAGGGCGCGCGAATTGTCGCCGAGCGTCTAACCGCTCCCGATGCAATCGAGGCGGGCGTCAATGTTGTCACCGGCGGCACCGACGTCCACTTGGTGCTCGCGGACCTGCGCAACTCGCAGATGAACGGCCAAGAGGCTCAGGACCTCCTCCATGAGGTAGGCATCACCGTCAACCGCAACGCAGTGCCCTTTGACCCCCGCCCGCCGATGGTCACGTCCGGTGTGCGCATCGGCACCCCGGCTCTCGCAAGCCGCGGTTTTGGTGCAAACGAGTTCACCGAGGTGGCCGACATCATCGCGCAGGCACTCAAGGGTGGCGCCGATGTCGACGCTCTCCGTGCGCGGGTCGCGAAGTTGGCTGCTGACTTCCCGCTCTACCCGGGCTTGTCCCAGTAATGGCGGAACGGCTCGACGGCGCGGCGACCGCCGCTGCGATCAAGGCGGAACTGACGGCACGGGTGACGGCGCTCGCTGAGCGTGGCGTCGTCCCCGGCCTCGGCACCATCCTCGTGGGCGAAGACCCGGGCTCAACCTGGTACGTCGCCGGCAAGCACAAGGACTGCGCCGAGGTCGGCATTTCCTCGATTCGTGAGGATCTTCCGGCGACGGCAACGCAAGACGAGATTGAGGCGGCGGTGCGCCGGCTCAATGAGAACCCCGCGTGCACGGGCTTCATTGTGCAGTTGCCGCTGCCTGAAGGCATCGACACTCACCGTGTTCTCGAACTCATCGATCCTGACAAAGACGCGGACGGTCTTCATCCCACCAACCTGGGGCGGTTGGTGTTGCGCGTGAATGAGGAGATCGACAGCCCGCTGCCATGCACGCCGAAGGGCATTATCGAGCTTATTGAGCGTCACGGGGTGTCGTTGCGCGGCAAGCACGTGGTGGTCATTGGCCGCGGTACCACGGTGGGTCGCAGCATCGGCCTCATCCTCACCCGCAAGGCAGTGAACGCGACGGTGACCCTGTGCCACACCGGAACGCAGGACCTCGCGGAGCTGACGCGTCAGGCCGATGTCATCGTTGCCGCTGCTGGCGTGCCCGGCATCGTTACGGCTGACATGGTGAAGGACGGTGCCGTCCTCATCGATGTGGGCGTGAGCCGGGTGACCGATCCAGAGACGGGAAAGGCGAAGGTCGCAGGGGATATTGCGGCCGACGCTCGGGACAAGGCGTCGTGGTACTCGCCGAACCCCGGTGGGGTTGGACCGATGACGCGAGCGATGCTCCTTGCGAACGTCGTCGAGCGTGCGGAGCGCATCGCTCAGTAGCGTCAGAGGCCGCCGGTAGGGTGACCGCATGCGTATCGTCACCGCCAATGTCAATGGAATCCGTGCTGCCCTCCGAAAGGGCATGCAGGAGTGGCTGGACGTCGTCGAGGCTGATGTCATCGCGCTTCAAGAAGTGCGCGCTCCGGACGACATCGTTGACGCCTCCTTTGACGGTTGGCATGTTGAGCGGATCGCGTGCGATGTGAAGGGGCGCGCGGGCGTCGCGCTCATCTCTCGCATGCCGATGCGCGATGTCCTCATTGACGCGGCGGCACTCGGGGGTGTTGCCGCCTTGCCTCTTCACACGGGGCGGTGGGTCGAGGCGACGGTGGACTCTCCTGCTGGACCCGTCCGGGTGGTGTCGGTCTATGTCCACTCTGGCGAGGCGGGCACACCCAAGATGGACCTCAAGTATGAGCACCTCGATGCGATGACGGCCCGCATGGAGCAGTTGCTTGCCGAGTATGAGCGGGTTGTTGTCATGGGGGACATCAACATTGCCCACACGCAGCATGACATCAAGAACTGGAAAGGGAATCTCAAATCCGCCGGGTTCTTGCCAGAAGAGCGCGCCTATCTGGACCGGTGGATCGGGGCCGGCTGGGTCGATGTCCACAGGACGCTCGTGGGCGTGCAAGACGGCCCGTACACGTGGTGGTCAATGCGAGGCAAGGCCTTTGACACGGACTCGGGTTGGCGCATCGATTACCAGTTTGCGAGTCCCGCGCTTGCTCAAGCGGCGACTGCCGCACGCGTCGATCGCCAGTCATCGTGGGATGCGCGGTGGACGGACCACGCACCGCTGGTCGTTGATTACGCGTTGGGTTAGAGCCCTAGAGCATCAAGAACGCGGGCCGCGGAAGTCCCGCGTCAACGAACTCTTTGTCGATCATTCGAGCGGTGGATTCGGCAGCGGCCTTGCGCACGAGCGCCACGGCGGAGCTATCGACTCCCGCTCCCATCATGTGCGCGCCGAGTGCACCCGAGCGAAACGCCGTTTCCACCGCAAGGTTGAGGGCCGGGCTCGACACTTCAATGTTGGCGTCAAGTGACGCGTGCGAGCGGTACATCGCCTTGCCCGCTTCGACAAAGCGCTCGTGGGCCGGGCCAGTGCCGGAGAACTCATCGCGCATGAGTTCTACCCGCTCGTTCTCCGTCAGGAAGTGGCGCGCTCGCCGTTGCAGGAGCGGATCGTCGATCGTGTCGAGGAGTTGACGGGCCCCAGGGTTGCCAACAAGTTCCCGCAGACTGCTGAGGCCGAGTGCTTGACGGGCCTGGTCCATCTCGCCAACGCGGCTGCGCACGAGTTCCACTTGCGTGGCTGCTCGTGGAACCGCGTGGATGATGAGAAGCGTGAGGCCGTACTCGGGAAAATACAGTGGACATGGCTCGGCTCGGGGAGGCCTTTCACTGAAGTCGAGCAGCAGTGCTTCTCCTTCGCGACAGCGCACAATCGCGTGTTGACTGAGGCCCGCCGTGGCTGCGCCAACAAAGTCGTTCTCAACGTCGACGCAGAGGTCAGCGATCTCGTGTGCGTCGGGTCCAACCGGCAGGCCAAGCCCCCACGCGTCATTCGTGGCGAGCGCGACAGCTGCCGTGGCTGAGACGAGCGAGGACACTCCCGCCCCGAAGGGCACACATGAGGTGACGGCGATGTCGAGGCCCGGTCCCGCGAAGCCGCGTTCCTGCAAAGCCCAGAGCGGGCCAGCGAGGTAGCCCACCCACCGGCCGTCGCGAGGTTCGACGAGATCAGCCAGCGACCCAGTCCACACCCCTGGGCCGTCAGGTGAACTCTCGTGAGGTGCATGAGCGATTCGGATTCGATCATCGTCGCGCCGATGCACAGCCACGTAGGTGCGGTGGGGAATGACAGTTGGGAGGCTCAAGCCGCCGCCAACATCGGTGTACTCGCCCATGATGGTGATGCGCCCGGGAGCGGACGCCTCGGCATCGGGCTTGCACTCAAAAGCAGCGGCAAGCAGGTCTCGCGCCGCGCGGCGACCCTCATCACGCGGCCACGGTTCGACCCAGCGCGGTCCGGCGGCCTCCTCGACGCGTCCCATATCTGTATTGTGCCAGCGCACCGCGCTGACGCCTTGCGGTACGTCGTGACAAGATGAGGTAAACGTCTGAGTCACTACGTGGAGGAGTCGCGATGGCAGCGTCGGACAAAGCACGACAAGTTCCTACAGAGCCGGTGCCGGCACCACAGGCTCCTGCGCCGTCAGTGCTTGAGCGCCTGCGCCGCAACCGCATGGGCGTGGCTCTCGGTGCTCTCATCGTTGCCGTGGTGGTGGGGCTCGCGCTGTCGATTCTTGTTCCCGACTCGCATGTGCTCCTTGCGCTCGTCATGTTGGGCACGTTGGTTGCGGCAGCGGTGGGCTTCACCGTGCGCACCCTCGACAGGACGCGCGGTCTTGCGCCTCAGGTGACGGCCTTCGTGGCAGCGGCTATTGGCACCCACCTCATGGCGACGACGGGAGTGGCCAATCAGGTGATTGACGACGCCAATGGCGTCGCTGAGTTCTTGGGTGGGGGCAAGGCGAGCGGTCTCGGATGGGACGACGCCGTCCTCACCGCCCTTGCAACGCCAACGATCTCGACTGGTGCAGTTGTCGCGGGTCTCGTGGCGGCGATCATCGCCGGGTGGGGCCGGCGGGTCTAGGAGCTGGCGGCAGAACCCGACACGGGCGTCACGGCGAGGTTGCGACCGGCCAAGCCACGTCGGCGGTTGCCTAGAGTGCGCGCAACCTCTCGCAGTGCCTGGGCGGCAGGGGACTCGGGCGTCGAGATCACCACTGGTTCGCCGATGTCACCACCTTCGCGCAGCGCAACGTCAATGGGCACCTGTCCGAGCAACGGCACCGAGGTGCCAAGTGTGGAGCTCAAGCGATCGGCAACGCGCTGGCCACCCCCTTCGCCAAACAGGTGAAGACGGCTGCCGTCGGGCTGCTCCATCCACGACATGTTCTCAATGACGCCCACCACCGACTGTGACGTTTGCGTGGCAATCGAACCCGCGCGTTCGGCCACTCCAGCGGCTGCTGCCTGCGGCGTCGTCACCACGACGAGTTCGGCGTGCGGCAAGAGCTGCGCGACGGAGATCGCGATGTCGCCGGTGCCGGGGGGAAGATCAAGGAGGAGAACGTCGAGGTCACCCCAGAACACATCGGCAAGGAATTGCTCAAGTGCCCGGTGCAACATGGGTCCGCGCCACACCACCGGCTGGCCGTCGGGCACGAACATCCCGATCGATACCGCCTTCACCTCATGCGCGATTGGGGGCAGCAGCATGTCGTCAAGGCGGGTGGGTTGACCTTCAACGCCGAGCATTCCGGGAATTGAGAAGCCAAAGATGTCTGCGTCGAGCACGCCAACCTTGAGACCCTCGGCGGCCATCGCCGCGGCAAGATTCGCGGTCACCGTGGACTTGCCGACGCCACCCTTGCCCGACGCGATGGCGTACACGCGGGTGAGGTTGCCTGGCTGGGTGAACGGGATGACGGGTTCGGGCTTGCCGCCGCGAAGCTGCGATCGCAGCGACAGGCGCTGTTCCTCGGTCATGACGCCGAGCTCGACGCGCACGCTGTTCACGCCGTCAACGCTTGCCGCTGCGGCCTCGACATCCCTGCTGATGCGGTCCTTCATGGGACAGCCTTGAGTGGTGAGGTCGATCCCCACAACGGCGACACCGTCGGCGGTGACCTCTACCGAGCGGACCATGCCGATCTCCGTGATGGGGCGCCGGATCTCGGGGTCAATCACCTGCGCCAGGGCAGCGGTCACGAGCTCAACTGTCGACATGCGTCCATCGTAGGCACGGCTCAAGGGGCCACGTGACGGACTCAGGACTCAGGAAGTGCGCGATTCGCGGTGATCGCTACGATCCTCATCGCGCAGATCTTCACGCAAGTCTTCGAGGAGCGCACGGAGCTCGGAGCGAACAAAGTCGCGTGTTGCCGTCTCTCCCAGCGCTTGGCGTAGTGCCGCAACTTCTCGTGCGAGGTACTCGGTGTCAGCAAGTGAGCGCTCGGCGCGCTGACGATCCTGCTCGGCTGAAACGCGATCGCGGTCGTCCTGACGATTCTGCGCGAGGAGGATGAGAGGTGCGGCGTACGAGGCCTGCAAGGACAGCATGAGCGTGAGGACCGTGTAGCCGTACTCGGACGAGTCGAAGCGCATGTCCTCGGGAGCCCATGTGTTCCACACCAACCATGCGACGCAGAAGATCGTGAGATAGAGCAAGAAGCGAGGCGTGCCGAGGAAGCGCGCGATGCCTTCGGAAATTCGACCGAAGCGGTCGGTGCGCTTAGCGGTAGGGAGGCGATTGCGGAAGAGGCCGCGCTCGCGCTTGGGACGGTCGAGGCGGCCCTCAGACATTGTCGCCCCCCTCGTCCGACGTCGCGGTGCGGTCCTCCTGCTGGTCGCTCGGATCGTGCTCGCGCCAGTCGCTTGGGAGGATGTGGTCGAGCACGTCGTCGATTGAAATCGCCCCGACGAGGTGGTGGTCCTCGTCGACAACAGGTAGCGCCATGATGTCGTAAGCCGCCATGCGGCGCGCGACCTCTGAGAGGTGGTCGTTCGGGTTGAGTGCTGCGATCGTCGGGTCCACGTAGTTGCCAACGGAGTCGTGAGGCGGCTCGCGCAGGAGTCGCTGGAAGTGCACGAGGCCGATGTAGCGACCGGTTGGCGTCTCGAGCGGCGGTCGCACCACGAACACCATCGTCGCGAGAGCGGGGGCAAGAGACTGACGGCGTACGAGCGCCAGACACGTGGCGACAGTTGTCTCTGGCCCCACGATGACGGGATCGGTCGTCATGAGGCCACCTGCGGAGTCGTCCTCATAACCGAGGAGCTGACGGACGCGGCGGGCGTCTTCCGGCTCCATGAGAGCGAGCAGTTCTTGCGCCTGGTTGGGCGGCAGATCGCCGAGCAGGTCGGCGGCGTCGTCACTTTCCATTGCTTCGAGCACGTCTGCGGCACGGTCGTGACGCAAGGTGCTGAGCAAAGCAATCTGGTCTTCCTCGGGGAGCTCTTCGAGCACGTCGGCGAGCCGCTCGTCATCGAGTGCTGCTGCGATCTCCGCGGAACGTGCGGGGGACATCTCCATGAGCGCGGCGGCGAGGTCAGCCGGCTTGTAGTCGGCAAATGACTGAATGACGAGCGCCGCGCCTTGCATCGCATCGCGGGTCGCGAGCCCGGTTACCGCGTCAACGTCCACAACGAGAGCTTCACCACGGCGCGACAAACCGAGGACTCCACGGCGGCGCTCGCCCTTACGTACATACAGCTTGGTCACTTGCCACGTACGCCCGCGCGTCTGCTCAATCGCGATGTCTTCGATATACGCCGTCGTCTTGTCCTCTTTGAGAGTGACGGAGCGGTCAAAGAGCTCGCCAACGGCAAGAGTTTCCGAGGCGCGCGCTTGGAAGCGGCGCAAGTTGACGACGCCCGTACAGATCACCTGTCCCGGCGCGATCGACGTGACCCGGGTGAGGGGCAAGAATACGCGCCGACGCCCAGGGACCTCGACAACGAGGCCCACGGCGGAGGGGGCGCCAGTCCTGCGCATGAGCAGGACAACGTCGCGGACGCGGCCCACTGCGTCTCCGAGGGGATCGAAGACGGTTGTTCCGGCCAGCCGTGCCACATAGACGCGCTCCACTGCCGTGCTCATGGGCTCAGCCTAATGTCGTCGTGCGCCAGGCTTGGGGAGGTCAGGCCGCGCGGTGAGCGACGCCAAGGGAGACAAGCCCAGCCCATCCGGCGTGCAGATCGTGAGGGCTGCCGGTGAGGGCGAGGCTCGCAGCGAACTCAACGGCAGCAGCGCGTGCGCGGGTGAAGGTGTCGGAATCGATGCCGCCGTAGCCCGTGATGAAGGCGTCCCATGCGGTGATGGGAATGGATGCAAGCACCTGGCCGACGTCGGTGGCTGGGTCCGCCACCGCCGCGTCGCCCCAGTCGATGATGCCCGCGAGGTGGCCATTCACGGTCATGACATGCTCAGCGCGCAGGTCGAGGTGGCACCACCGCTCGGGCCCAATGGGCCGGGTGACGCCAGCCTTCACGATCCGGCACGCCGCCGCGACATTGAGTCGCCACGGACCCACCTCGGTACGCCGCCCCAAGGTGACGAGCCGATCTTCCGTGCGTGCCGCTCGCGACCGCAAAGGCTGCGACCAACGCGGGTGACGCGGCGCCTGTGCTGGCGCGGGCGTATGGAGTGCGGCCAACGCGTGACCGAGTTGTGCGGCGCCGCCAAGGGAGAGCGGCGCGTGGGTCATGGGGGTGCCGGGTACCCACGGGACGATGCTCCAGCGCCATGGGTAACGCGGCGTTGGGCGGCCAACGCGCACCGGGACGGGGGCACGAAACGGCCACCCCCCAGCAAGGTGAGGCAGCCAATCGAGTTCAGTGGATTGCCGATCCGCGGCGAGCTGGCGACGGGGGAGCCTCACGGCCCAATCGCTGCCGAGGCGCCACACGACGGCATCGCGGCCTGCATGTGGCTCGCCGAGCGCGAACTGTTGTGCCTCCGGCACCTGCGTGCGCAGCAGCTCGGTGACGAGTTCGGGATCGATGTGCACCTCCGCGACGGGCGTCCGCGCGGAGGTTGTCATGCCGAAAACCCTAGAACTGGGGGCAGCGCGTGACCATAGCGCTTCAGCACAACCGTCGTGGAGCGTCGTTGTGGACAGCGCACGCCGGAATACGGACGAAAGCGCGTAATCCGCCCACGACCTACGTCGCCCGCGTCCGCACGCCCTCCCAGCACGTGAGAATCGCCTCGACAGACGCGTCGATATCGTCCGCCGTCGTTGCCGCATCGGAGACGCTGAGGCGCAAGACACGCTGGCCCCGCCATAGGGAGGCGCC
>JAEYUX010000122.1 GCA_023432235.1 Actinomycetes bacterium | reverse complement strand
CCGGCAGCCAAGAAGCCGGCAGCGAAGAAGGCCCCGGCAAAGAAAGCAGCCGACGGCTAAGTCTGTTGAGAAGAGCCGCGTCACCTTCGGGTGGCGCGGCTCTTTGCTTTCCCCGCCACCGCGTCGGCGGCGTTGTGCGCGGCCGTCACACAGCGTCGGCCCTCGGCATGGTGTCCTTAGCCCCAACCCAACTCATGAAGCCGTTCGTCGTCGATGCCAAAGTGGTGCGCGATCTCATGAACCACGGTGACAGCGACCTCATCGCGAACCTCATCAGCGTCGGCGCACATCGCAAGGGTGGGGTTCATGTAGATGAAGATGCGATCCGGCAGCTCGCCCATCCCCCAGTCGGCGCCGCGGTCAGTGAGCGAGACACCGTCGTAGAGGCCGAGCAAATCCGGGTCACCGTCGGGGGCATCATCTTCGACGAGGATGACGACGTTGTCCATGAGGTCGAGAAGCTCCTCGGGCACCATGTCGAGGGCGTCATCGACAGCACTCTCGAACTCCTCGCGCGACATCGCCATCATGCGTCAATCGTGGCACGGAAGGCCCGCGTCCCCGTTCGCGATAGCCCGTCACAGACGGCGATTGGCTCCGAAGCGCTCTGGCACGTATCATTGGCGACCAGGCAATTGTGGTGTGCCGGCCCTCATCGTCTAGCGGCCTAGGACGCCGCCCTTTCACGGCGGTAGCACGGGTTCGAATCCCGTTGGGGGTACAACACACCAATAGCGATGGTCTACACTTTATCTTCGGTTCGCTTCGCGGACCGTAAGGCCCTGTAGCGCAGTTGGTTAGCGCGCCGCCCTGTCACGGCGGAGGTCGCGGGTTCAAGTCCCGTCAGGGTCGCGGCTAGGCAGCCCCTTCATCGAAGGGGCTTTCTCGTCAAACGGGGGAAACCCCACGGCTCTGTAGCTCAGTTGGTAGAGCGCACGACTGAAAATCGTGAGGTCACGGGATCGACGCCCGTCGGAGCCACCAGCGCAAGACCCCGGGTGATCCGGGGTTTTTGTCGTTTCGGGGCCGACGCTTCCCGGGCCTGTCCTCGCGCCGTGGCCACCCAGCGGCCGCGATCTGGGCACACCTCCGTGCACTCCCGGGCATACACACCAGCACTCACGCGTTTGCGCATTCATGCCGATAGCAGGTTGACTGGAAGCAATCGCTCCAAGGAGGTTCTCGCATGAAATCAGGTGGATTCGGCAAGTACATGCTGAACACCCTCGTCACCCTTGTGGCCGGACGCGCCATGGGTGTGGTTCGCGAGGAACTCGATGAGGCAAAGCAGGAGATCCAGGAAAAGGCGAAGGGCCTCGCCGTTGGCGTCGCCGTCTTGGGCGCTGCTGCGGTGCTCATGTTCTTCACGACTGGCGTGTTGCTCGCCGCCGCAGTGCTCGGCCTCGCCACAGTGTGGCCCGCGTGGCTGTCGGCGCTCGTCATTGGCGGTGGAGCACTCCTCATCGCGCTCATTCTGCTGGCGATCGGCGTTTCCGCGATTAACCGCAACAAGAACCTCAAGCCTGAGCGCGCTATTCGGAACCTGCGCCGCTACTTCGGTTCGTAAGCCTCACCGGCGCTGACAGCGGCATCGACGCTCGCTTCAGTTTCGAGCGCGGGCACGGGGGTTGGTTGCACCGCAATACGCCTACTTCGTGATGTGTGGGCGCGGCCAGCGAGGAAGACGCCGGCGAATACGATGAGCGCACCCACGGGTTCGTACCAGTGCAGCGTCTCGCCGAGGATGACGATTCCGAGCACGGTGGCCGCAATTGGCGACAGATACGTCACCGAGGACGCGGTGGTGGCACCCGCCATCTTCACCACACGCCAAAAGAGCACGTACGCAAACGACGTACCGAACACTCCAAGCGCGAGCACGCCCCACAATGCGCGGTGCGAGAGCGAGAAGGCGTGATCCCCCGGCTCTCCCGCGATGAGAGCGAACGGCGCGAGCATGACCGCCGACAATCCGACCTGTGTCATCGACAAGGCAGACGGTGCCGCGTCGACCTTGTTGAGGAGGAGCCGTGACAACGTGCCGCCGATGCCGTAGAACGCAGTGGCGATGAGCATGAGGACGGTGCCCGCAAGGGGCAGGCTCTTCACGTCCCACGCACCCACAAGCACCGCGATACCGATGGCTCCCACGCCAAGGCCAGCCAGTTGAGCGCGTGACGTGCGCTCATGCGGAATCAACAAGGCGACGAACAGGGCCGTCCACAACGGCGTTGTCGCGTTGAGGAGGCTCGCCAGAATTGACGTGATGCGCTCTTCCGCCATCGGAATGAGCACCATCGGCACCCCTGACATCCCAATCGCGACAACGCCGATCGCCACGACGGTCTTCCATGACAACCGTGGCCAGGCGCGTTGGAACGCGACGATGAGGACAAGCACCACGACACCAACGGCGAGACGAATGAATCCGATGTGCGCCGGCTTGAATGCATCGAGCGCCATCTTGATGAAAACAAAGGACGAGCCCCACGCGACGGATGCGACGATGAGCGACGGCATCCATGCCCGCATGGGGTAGTGCTGGGCGCTCATGCTCCCTGCTGACGGGCGGGAACGACGAGGCGGGTCTGCGAGGTAGCGGTGCGTCCAGCGTCGGCGATTTCTGCGGGACTTGCACCCGCTTCGAGGGCAAGCATCGCGGCCTTCACCGGCGCACCTCCGTAGCCGTATGCGCCCACGCGGTATCCCGAGCTCAACACTCGATGGCACGGCACAAAGGGCGCCACCGCGTTGCGCGAGCAAGCGGTGCCGACGGCGCGGGCCGCACCCGGCCGGCCCGCAGCAACTGCGAGCTCTCCGTACGTCACAGGTTCACCTGCCTTCACCGCACTCATGGCCCGCCACACGTCGTGGAGAAAATCGCTACCTGGTTGCTCGACGGGCACGGCGGTGATGGCGTCGGCATCGCCACTCAGCCACGCCGCCACCGCGCGCTCGATATGAGGAAGCGTTCCCTCCGCCCACCCGGCGCGCGCAACGTCAACTGGCAGGTGTGCCGCGATGCGGTCGATGTCGCCAAAGCCCGACGCGCGCACCACGCCGCGGTCATCCGCGAACACGTGGAGCAGCCCGAAGGGCGTCTCATACTGCGCGTGGGTCAATGCTGCTCGCATGCGCTCAGATTACGACCTCTCCCTGACAGTGGGAGATCACCTCTTGAGAACTCACGCCACCTTGGCGCTCGTGGCCTCATTCCTCTTCTGGCGACGAGCGTTGTGAAGCGCCCCCAAGCGTCGGGCGGACAAAAACAACGGCCCCCGCCGCGAACGACGGGGGCCGGTTATCGAGCAATAGTTATACCGAGTGGGCCTGTTCCTGTGCCTCGGCGAGCAGTGAGCGCACTTCCTGCTCGCGGAAGCGACGGTGGCCACCCAGCGTCCGAATCGAAGAGAGCTTGCCCACCTTGGCCCAGCGGGTCACGGTCTTGGGGTCAACGCGAAAGATCGCAGCAACCTCGCTTGGGGTCAGCAATTTCTCCGGTTCTTGGAGAGCGTCAGCCATCATGTTCAATCCCTCAGTCTTCTCGGGAGCCCTACGGTGGACTTCCTTGACCGATGAGACGGGTTGGTTCGTCAACTATGACGCGGTTCTCCCGACTTTTTCTCATTTGGGTCAAATGAGGGGAGATTCGCCGCCCCCGGTGGGAGGTTGTACAGTTAGCCCAAGGACTCGAGGCCGAGGACCGCTCCTTCGCGCGTCCTCCGTAGTCGAAGAAGGGACGGGCGACCATGGGGCGCGGCCGTCAAAAGGCAAAAGACGCGAAGATCGCGCGACAGTTGAAGTACACGAACCACAGCAGTGACCTGCGGGAGTTGGAACGTGAACTCATCGGTGGGAAGTCTCCGGCCGCTGAGCCAGACGACGACGAGTCGCGCGACCCTTGGGCGGACGACGACGACTGACCTGACGCGATAAAGCGGCGTGCCTCGGCACGCCGCTTCGTCATTTTCACGAGGATGCGGCCGTCGGCTCTACGCGCGGTAGGCACCGCCGAGATACACCGCACCGCCATCGACGCCCTTACCTCCGCGGACCACATCGGCTGACGCTGCACGTCCGTCATCCGCAGTAATCTCGCCAAGCGCCCACGCACCGACGCCCGCCTGGCGCGATGACTCGATCAGAGCGTCGGCGTCATCCGCCGAGACGATCGCAACCATGCCGACGCCCATGTTGAGTGTCGCCTCAAGGTCCGACCACGGCACGCCACCGGCCGCTTGTACGACCGAGAAGACGGGCGGCAACTCCCAGGCGTCGCGCGCCACATGCGCAGCAAGGCCCGCCGGGATCACTCGGGCGACATTGGCCGCAAGCCCACCCCCGGTCACATGCGAGAAGGCGTGGAGGCCCCCAATCGAGGCCGCCATTTCGACACACAGCTTCGCGTAGATGCGGGTCGGCTCAAGCAACTCTTCACCCACGGTGCGGCCGAGTTCCGCGATCGAGGTCTCGAGCGACCAGCCCGCGTGCTCCACAACGCGCCGCACGAGGGAGTACCCGTTCGAGTGAAGGCCGGACGACGCCATGGCGACCACAACATCACCCGCACGTACCTTCTCGGGCCCAAGCAGAGCGTCGGCCTCAACAACGCCGATCGCCGCGCCCGCAACGTCGTAATCATCGGGATCCATCACGCCCGGGTGTTCGGCGGTCTCGCCGCCAACGAGCGCCGTGCCCGCAATCTCGCAACCCTCGGCAATGCCGCGGACGATGTCTGCGATGCGCTCCGGCACCACCTTGCCGCACGCGATGTAGTCGGTCATGACGAGCGGCGTGGCGCCACACACCACGATGTCGTCGACCACCATGGCAACGAGGTCCTTACCAATGGTGTCGTGAATATCGAGGGCACGGGCGATGACGATCTTGGTGCCGACGCCGTCGGTAGACGAGGCAAGAAGCGGCCGCTTGTACTTCGTGAGGGCCGAGGCGTCGTAAAGGCCCGCGAAGGCGCCAATGCCGCCAAGCACCTCGGGTCCGTGCGTGCGCGCAACGGCCGACTTCATCAGTTCAACGGCGCGGTCCCCCGCCGCCGTGTCCACCCCTGCCGAGGCATACGTGATGCCCTCGCCCGTCATGCTGAGATCACCGCCTGTTGGCTAAGCAACAACTGCCGCGCATCGACAGGCGGCTCAATTGGATAGGTGCCGGAGAAGCAGGCGGTGCAGAGGCGCTCCTCGGCCTGGGCCGTCGCCTTGATCATGCCGTCAAGAGAAATGTGGCCGAGCGTGTCTGCGCCGATCTGCTGCCGTACGTCTTCGAGCGAGTGGCCCACTGCGGCGAGTTCCTCGCGCGTGGGGAAGTCAATGCCGTAGAAACACGGCCATTGCACCGGCGGGGAGGAGATGCGCACGTGCACTTCCGCAGCGCCCGCCTCGCGCAGCATCTGGACGATCGCGCGCTGGGTGTTGCCGCGCACAATCGAGTCGTCGACCACCACGAGTCGCTTGCCACGAATGACGTCGCGGAGCGGGTTGAGCTTGAGGCGGATGCCCCGTTGGCGCAACGTTTGCGATGGCTGGATGAAGGTGCGGCCAACGTAGACGTTCTTCGTGAGGCCTTGAGCAAATGGGATTCCCGATGCCTGGGCGTAGCCAACGGCGGCAGGCGTACCGGACTCGGGAACGGGGATGACGAGGTCGGCGTCCACCGGATGCTCATGTGCAAGCGCGCGGCCCATTTCGAGGCGCGCTGCCTGGACTGACCTGCCCGCGATGGTCGTGTCCGGCCGGGCAAGGTAGACGTACTCGAATACGCAGCCGCGCGGGATCGCCTCCGCGAATCGGTGAGACTGCACGCCCTCGTCATCGATGATGATGAGTTCGCCCGGCTCCACCTCGCGCAGCTGCTGCGCGCCCACAATGTCCAGCGCGGCCGTTTCGGATGCGACCACCCAGCCGCCCTGCTCGAGTTGACCGAGGACAAGCGGCCGCACCCCGTGCGGATCACGCGCCGCGTACAACGCGTGCTCGTCCATGAAGACAAAGGAAAAGGCACCTTGCACATGCGGGAGCAGCTCAAGTGCCGTCTCGGCAAGGGTGTCGAACTGATCGGAACCCAGCAGAGCGGTGACAATCGCCGTGTCGGTGCACTTGCCACCCTTGAGATCGAGGCGCTTGGCGACGCCTTCGCGTTGCGCAAGGAGGTCGAGCAACTCCTGGGTGTTTGTCAGATTGCCGTTATGGCCAAGCGCGACGGTGCCGTGCGCCGTGGGCCCAAGCGTCGGCTGGGCGTTTGCCCACGTGGACGCGCCTGTCGTCGAGTACCGCGTGTGGCCAACGGCGATGTGGCCCTGCAGGGCCTCAAGTGCGGCCTCGTCGAAGACTTGCGATACCAGGCCCATGTCCTTGAACACGAGGATCTTCTCGCCG
Source organism: Actinomycetes bacterium (assembly GCA_023432235.1). GTDB lineage: Bacteria > Actinomycetota > Actinomycetes > Actinomycetales > Demequinaceae > Demequina. Next base: position 14,844 of record JAEYUX010000122.1, on the reverse strand, counting down.
TCCGACGCTGCAATTCCCGCCGACTCCTGGCCACGGTGTTGCAGGGCGTACAGTCCAAAGAAGGTCAGTTTGGCGACTTCCTCGCCTGGGGCGTAGACGCCAAAGACACCACACGCGTCCTGGGGGCCTTTCTCGCCCGGCATGAGGTCATGGCTCAGTCTTCCGTCACCGCGTGCCATCAGCCGTCCTGTCGTCGTCGTGATCGCCGGGCTTGTACGGGCTGTCGTCGTCCGCATCGGCCATCAGCTTTGCTCGCTGGCGATCGGCGGAACGGCCCGATGTGTACTCGATGTAGGCGGCTTGCGCGCCGGTGATGAGTCCGCCAGCGAGCGCGCCTGCGAGACCGAGCAGGACTGCTGCGGTGCCGCGGCCAATCGATGTGCCGCTGGGAAGGATGAAACCGAGAATGACGCCCACCACCGCGCCGATGCCAACACCCGACAGGATGAAGCGTTCGGTGCGGGGGGCGCGTCGGTACGTCGCCGGAATGGCGTGCTTGCTCAACCGCTCAGGGGTGGGCTCGGGACCGTCGCTCACGGCAGAAGTCTAGGCGCTCGGGCGCCCGCGCCGGTGCGGACCGACGCGGGCACCCTGGCCGAGTTGAGAATCAGCCCTTGGTCGAACCGGCCAGCAGGCCGCGAACGAAGTAGCGCTGGAGGGAGAAGAACACGATGAGCGGAATGATCATCGAGATAAACGCTGCGGCCGGGACAAGATAGGCGTACTGGCCGTAGTCACCCGCCAAGTTCGAGATCGGGTACGTGAGCGGATACGTCTTATTGCCACCGAACACAGCGGATACAAGCAGGTCGTTCCACACCCAGAGGAACTGGAAGATCGCGAGAGAGGCGATCGCCGGGAGCGACAGCGGCAGGATGATCCGGAAGAACACCTGCGTGTGGCTTGCTCCGTCAACACGGGCCGCTTCGAGGATGTCACTCGGGATGTGCGACACAAAGTTGTGGAGCAGGAACACCGCGAGTGGAAGCGCAAATATCGTGTGCGCTATCCACACGCCGGGGAACTGACCCGCGAGTCCGAGATTCTGTGGACCCAAAATCTTGAGCAACGGGATCAAGGCCAACTGCAGCGGCACCACCTGAAGCGCAAAGATCAACACGAACAAGAAGTTCGAGCCACGGAATGGAATCCACGCGAACGCGTACGCCGCCATGAGCCCCAGCACCAACGGGAACACCACGGACGGCACCGTCACCACAATCGAGTTGATGACGTTGCCCAGTAGCGGTGGTGCCGTGGAGTTGTCACCGAACGACTGGAACAGCACGTGCTCAAAGTTCGAGAACGTGAGATCGCCGTCGGCGAGAACATCCCACCAGGCGTCTCGGCGGTAGCGGTTGCCCGGGATCAGCGACGTCATAAAGAGGGCGACCGTGGGGATGGTCCACAGCACCGCGATGATGATCGCTGCTGCAGTGGCCCATGGCGAGGTGAGGTTCTCTTTCGCCTTTGCTGCTCGGGTCTTGCCGCGCTTCTTGCGCGCTTCATCCGACTCTGGCAATACGTCCGCGCCACCGGGAGGCATCGTGACACTCATCAGCGCGTCTCCTTCACTTTCTTGAGCGATCGAACGTTGTAGATGACGATCGGGATGACAAACAAGAAGAGAATGACCGCGAGCGCGGCACCGAGAGGCTCGCGAGCCTCAACGAAGCTCAGGACATACATCTTGTTTGCCACGATGTCCGTGTTGTCGCGGCCCTGCGTGACCGTTCGCACAATGTCGTAGACCTTGAGCGACGCGATGGTGATGGTGGTCAGCACCACCACGATCGTCGAGCGGATTGATGGCACGGTGATCGACCAGAACCGTTGCCACGAGTTCGCCCCGTCGAGTGAGGCCGCCTCATTCATTTCTGCCGGCACACCCTTGATGGCCGCGGACAGGATCACCATGGCAAACCCTGTCTGAATCCACACGAGGATGATGATGAGGAAGAACGTGTTCCACGGCGAGTTCGTGAGGAAGTTGACTGGATCCATACCAAGCGTGGAAAGCAGGGCATTGAGCATGCCTGTCTGCTTGCCGACCTGGTTGTAGTCGTACATCACGGAGCCCCAGATAACCGAGGCACCCACGAACGAGATCGCCATCGGCATGAACACCAACGACTTGAGGACGCGCTCACCCTTGGCCCTGTCGATGAAGACGGCGTAGGCCAAGCCGATGCCGGTTGAGAGGGCGGGGACGAGGACCATCCACGCCACCGTGTTGATCACTGAACGGAAGGTGGTGGGGTCAGTGAACGCAAATACGTAGTTATCGAAGCCGGTGAATTGGTTGACCGTTGTGTAGATACCAGTGACCGGATCTGGTTCCTTGACGACCTCGTTGAGGGACAGCCAAATCGTGCCGATCGCCGGCCAGATGAGTCCCACCGTCAAGAGGATGAGGACTGGCGAGATCAGGACCACCAGTTGGACCTTGTCGCGAATCACACCGCGAACAAGGTCGGCGCCAAACATGACAAGCGCCACGACGATAAGAAACGCCACGATCGCGACCGCGGCGAGAAGAAGATTGTTGCCTTGTGTTGACCAGAACGAACCGTCGAGTCCTGCCATCGGCAGCCCTCGCGACAAGGATAGGGGCACCTCAGTCGACGTCATCGTCGATTCCTTTCACCTCATGCGGCAGGAGACACCGACCGGGCCCCGCGGCTGAGCGCGGGGCCCGTCGGCTTACTGACCTACATTGACCTTACGGCCAAGCGTTCTCGATGTCAGTAAGAACGGTGGCAAGCGGCTTGCCGCTCACGTAGTCGTTCATACCGGTCCAGAACGCCGAGGCGCCCACCTGTGCAGGCATGAGGTCGGAGGCGTCGAAACGGAATACCGTGTCCTCACCCTGCAGGATCTCGATCGATGCCTGGCCGATGGGGCTGGAGGCGTTGGCGGGGTCGAGGCCCTTGTTGGCGGAGATAACGCCACCGATGGAGACGCGCTCGTTGGCCCACGTGTCCGAGGACAGGAAGGTCTGGAGAGCAACCGTCGCGTCGTTGGTGTTGAAGGCGGCCACAAACTCGCCACCACCCGTGACAGCGTCACCGTCGGACTCGTTGATCTTGGGCGTCAGGAATGCCCACACGTCACCCTCGGGGTCAACGTTGGTGCCCTCAGGCCACTGTGCCTCGTAGAACGAAGCCTGGTGGTGCAAGGAGCAGCTGTTGTCGAGGATCGGCAGGCCAGCCTCCTGGAAGGCGGTGTCGACGATCGACGCCGAGTCACCAAGACCACCGTTGACGTAGTTGGCGTTCAGAGCGATCTCGCCGAACGCCTCGAAGGCCTCCGTGATTTCAGGAGAGGTGAAGTCGAGGTCACCCGCAACCCACGCGTCGTAGGCCTCGGGTCCCTGCTGACGCAGGACGATGTCCTCGATCCAGTCAGTTCCCGGCCAGCCGGTCGCCGTGCCCGACTCGAAACCGATGCACCACGGTGCGTAGTTCGGTCCGGCGCCAGGGTTAGCAGCCATCTGCTCGGTCAGCTCGAGGAGGCCATCCCACGTCGTGGGAACCTCGTAGCCCTTCTCGGCGAACTCGGCGGGCGAGTACCACACCCATCCCTTGACGGACGCCATCAGCGGTGCCGCATAGAACGTCTCGCCCACGGTGCCGTACTTCTTCCAGTCCTCGGACCAGAACTCGTTCACGTTGGCCTCGACACTCTCAGGAGCCGGGACCACCGCGCCAGTTCCCACAACGCGCTGGAGAAGACCAGGCTGCGGGATGATCGCGAGGTCGGGAGCGTTACCGCCCTCGACGCGAATGTTGATCTCAGTCTCGAACTCGTCGGAACCGTTGTAGGTGACGTCGATGCCCGTGCATTCTTCGAACTTCGCAACGGACTGCGTCAACTGCTCGGCTTCGACACCCGAGATCGTGCCGTAGAGCTCAACCGCGGCGCCCTCGTGGGTGCCGTAGACCTCGTATGCCTCGCAACCTGCGGGCATAGCGTCGCCGCCACCTGACGTTCCTCCGGTTGCGGTGTTGTCAGTGTCATCGCTCGATGAGCAACCAGCCAACAACAGGCCGGATGCCGCAGCGATAGCGACCGGCATGATCATGCGTCGCTTCATAGGCTTGATGCCTCCTCGTCCTTGAGTAGTCCTACTTGCGTTGGCCAGCGGGCGGGAGATGCCCGGCTGGCCGAGCCGCGTAACCCGGCATGTGCTGGGCGAATGCGTGCGACTTGCTGTTCACACTAAGCAGGGCACTAGGTGGTGGCAAACCCTGCGGACAGGTTTCGCGCAGTTACCGCAGCAGAAAACGTTATCGTTACCAGAATGCAATCGGTTGCATGCGTTTCTGAGATTGTTGTAAACGACACCAAAAACATGAGGCGCCCTGGCATTGATCAGGTCAAACGACGCGAAAGTGCGTCCAACCGGCAGCTCAGCGCATCCGCCATCCGAGCCGTTCTCGCCGCCCAAAATGCGTAGCGTTGACAACGGACAAATCGACACTCGACTCCGCCACAGCGTCGGCGAAATGAAGCTAAGGCGTACGCTTCGGCTCACCTACTCCTGGGCGTTGCGCGCGAGCTCGACGGCGATCTCGTTCCACCACTTCCCCGCGGCGGGACCCCCGTTGCACTCGCCATCCGACTCGCCCGGCACCTTCGCCCACACATACGCGAGCAGTGGTCCGGGTGGGCCAAATACCTCAGGGTTCTCGCCCAATGCGCGGCCGCGCGGGTTGCACCATTGGCCGTCCTCGGTGGCTCCGTTGCCGCTACGCGACGTGTCGGTAATGAAGGGCAGGCCGGTCAGTGCATTGAGTTCTGTCGCCCACTCGAGTTCGTCATCAGTCGCGTTGTAGTTCGACGTGTTCGTCGAGAAGCCTGCCACGTGGTCGGTGCCGACGAGTGCGATGCGCTCTGCCATCACCTCAGCGGACTTCCAGTTCGAGTGGCCCACGTCGAGAAAGACCGTGCCGCCCGCTTCGTCGAGGATCTCCGCAGCGCTCGCGATAAGTCCAACGCGGTCGCCTTGGCCGTCGCAGTCGCCCAGCTGGGGCAGGGCGTCGGGCTCAAGAATGAACCACACAACCGATCCGGGCGTCACGCCGTCGGCCACCTTTTGAACCCAGGTGAGGTAGTACTCCTCCGAAAGGCCACCCGCGCTATACAGTCCGCAGTCTCGGCCCGGGACGTTGTAGACCACAAAGACCGCGATCTGCTCTGCCTTGAGCGCGCGCTGCGAGATCGACCCAACAGTGGTGGTGGGGTCCGTGGTCCAGTTGCCAAGCCACACGCCGATGGGTTGATCGGCAATGCGCTGAATGAGGTCCGCCTCTTCCGTCCGGCCCTTGTCGCGAAGGAGAAGCACCTGAGCGTCGGCGCTTGAACCGGGGTCAAAGAATGCACTGAGCCCACCGGTTGGGTCATTTGGGTCCACCGGCGGTGCGGCCGACGCTGTACTTGGCGCGGGGGCGGTTGTCGCCGTTTCGACGGCGGGGCTGGGTGAGGTGTCGGTGGACGAGGTGCACGATGCGGCAAACAGGGCAGCGACGGTTGCCGCGGCAACGACGGCGAGGGGACGACGCATGAGACTCCTTTGGCTCAGCGCGTGGGAGCGCTCTCCCATCGTGGCACAAAGCCTGCCATCGTCGCGAAACTTACGGCGTGGGTGTGTCCACGAGCGGCAGGAGCGACGCGAGGTTCGCTCGCTCTCCGGACGCGACGACGCGGGCGGCGGCCACAGCGTCGGCCCACGAGACGACGCCCGTCGCAAGCTCAAGCCATGTGTGTGCGTCCATCTCGATGACGGCGGGAGGCGTGCCGCGGCGGTGGCTGGTGCCTTCGAGGATCTGGACGGCGCCGAATGGCGGCACGCGCACTTCAACGGAGCGTCCGGGCGCACTCGCTTCGAGTTGAGCGAGCGTGAAGCGGACCGCAGTGGCGAGCGCGGTGCGGTCGGTAGTTCCGGCCCGCCACTCGGCGAGCGCAGTCAAGCCCGCCGCCGTGGGTACGCGTTTCGCCATGGATCGGACATTACCCTCAACAACTCACCGCGAACGGCCTCGGGAGGTGCCTAAAGCACCAACAACTCACCGCAAACGATGGGCGGGGCGGGGGCGGGGCGTGGGTTAGGCGAAGCGGGACGGGAGTTGCGACTCCCACACCTCGCGAAGTTCAGCCAACGGCACCGTGAAGGCGCCCTGCAACTCGATGCTCGGCTCCTCCGTGGTGGTGCCGATGCGCGCAAAGGGAACACCGCGCGCCTCGAGCATCGCGGTCCAGCGCGGCTCCTCGGTGCGCGGCAGGGCGACAAGCACGCGGCCCTGCGTCTCGGAGAACCAGGCCTCCGCGAGGGACACGCCATCGCGAGCGACTACCTCATCGAGCACGATGCGAGCACCCACACCAAAACGGAACGCGCCGTGAGCAACGGCAGCGGCAAGGCCACCTTCGCCCACTTCGCGAGCGGCGTCCACAAGGCCATCGCGCGACGCGCTCACCATTACCTCGGCGAGCACCTTCTCGGCGGCAAAGTCGACGGCCGGCGGCAGTCCCTGCATCACCCCCTGCAAACCCGCGAACGCAGAACCGGCAAGGTCCGCGCCCGTCGTGCCGAGCACGTAGAGCGCCTGCCCCGCTTCACGCCAACCCGAAGGCGTGGCACGGCGAACATCGTCGAAGATGCCGAGCATGCCGACAATCGCAGCGGGGTTGATCGAGGAGTCGATGCGGCCCGGTTCGCCGGTGCCGTTGTACAGCGAGACATTCCCGCCCGTCACGGGAACACCCATCTCGAGGCACGCGTCCGCCACACCGCGCACAGCCTCGGCGAACTGCCACATCGCGTCCGGGTCCTCAGGCGAACCAAAGTTGAGGCCGTCCGTCACGGCGACGGGCTCGGCCCCCGCGATGGCGACGGCGCGGTACGCCGCGACCACCGACTGCTGAGCACCGGAGTACGGGTCGAGCTTGGTGTAGCGGTCGTTCGAGCGCGTGGCGATCGCAACGCCGCGGCCGGTCTCCTCGTCCACACGCACCACGCCCACCACATCGGGGCGAGCCATCGCAGTGTTGCCCTGGACGTAACGGTCGTACTGATCGGTGATCCACGCCTTCGAGGCGATCGCGGGCCACGTCATGAGGCGGCGGGTCTGCTCCGCCAGCGCGGCGCCGTCTGCAGGAAGCTTGAGGGCGGCCGGCTGCTGCAATCCGTCCATCCACGCCGGGCGCGCGTAGGGGCGCTCGTACACGGGGCCGTCGTGCGCAACAGTGCGCGGGTCGACATCAACGATGCGCTGACCGTGATGATCGATGGTGAGGCGGCCGGAGTCGTTCACCTCTCCCACCACGGCACTCTCGATCTCCCACTTAGCAGTGATCTCGAGGAACGTGTCGAGCTTCTCGGGCTTGACCACGGCCATCATGCGCTCTTGTGACTCGGACATGAGAATCTCGCCCGCGTTGAGAGTCGGGTCCCGCAGCAGCACGTCATCGAGCCACACGTGCATCCCGCCCGAACCGTTCGAGGCGAGCTCGCTCGTTGCACATGAGATACCTGCAGCGCCGAGGTCCTGAATGCCTTCGACAACGTCGGCCGCGAAGAGCTCAAGGCAGCATTCGATGAGCACCTTCTCCATGAAGGGGTCACCCACCTGCACCGACGGACGCTTCGCAGGAACGCCGTCCTCAAAGGTCTCCGAGGCGAGGATCGACGCGCCGCCAATACCGTCGCCGCCGGTGCGCGCACCAAAGAGCACCACCTTGTTACCAACGCCAGCGGCCGTCGCGAGGTGGATCTGCTCATGCTTCATCACGCCAACGCAAAGCGCGTTGACGAGCGGGTTGCCCTGGTACGAGGGGTCAAAGGTCGAGCCACCACCCACATTCGGCAGTCCGAGCGAGTTGCCGTAACCGCCAACACCGGAGACCACGCCGTGGACAACGCGGGCCGTGTCGGGGTGGTCGATCTCGCCAAAGCGAAGCTCGTCCATGACGGCAACCGGGCGCGCACCCATTGCAAGAATGTCGCGCACAATGCCGCCGACGCCGGTGGCAGCTCCCTGGTAGGGCTCCACATAAGAGGGGTGGTTGTGGGATTCGATCTTGAAGGTGACGGCCCAGCCATCACCAATGTCGACGACACCAGCGTTCTCGCCCATGCCCACCATGAGGCGCTTCTTCATGTCGTCGGTGGTCTTTGAACCGAACTGACGCAGGTGCACCTTGGAAGACTTGTACGAGCAGTGCTCGGACCACATGACGGAGTACATCGCGAGTTCGGCTGCCGTGGGGCGCCGGCCGAGCAAACTGACGATGCGCTCGTACTCATCCGCTTTGAGACCAAGTTCTGCGTACGGCATTTCTTGGTCCGACGTCGCGGCTGCGCGCTCAACGGTGTCGAGGTGGTGGTCAGGGGCGGCGACGGGGGCGTCAGTCATGCGTATCCCTCGGCTCGAGAAGTGGGGGTCGATGCTGCGACCCAGCCTACCTGCGAGCCCCGTCGTTGAAGGCCGTTCAGTTATGCGGCAGCGAGGTGAAGAGCGAGCGCGTCCTGAGCGTCGCGAAGCAGGTCATCCCATGCAAGTCCCGGAGCACGCACATGGAGACGGTCGTTGCCCTCCCAGGCGAAAGCCTCCACCCCCACCACGCGGCCCACGATGAACGCGAGTTGCTCAACAACGTGCGAGCCAATCATCGCGTCAGCGTTGGGAGCGATCCACAGCACGTGGGTGTATCCCGTGAGCCGCGACGTACCGCAGTCGAGGATGACGGCGCGAGGTCCAACTGGAGGGCGAGGTGCCGATGCGAGCGCTTGACCCGGCGTACGTCCCGGCAACCCGGGAGCATCGTCGAGGTCCCGTGGCGCGTACTGCTGAGAGCCGTCCGCGAGACGGTGTGAAAGTACTTGCAATGCAGCGGTGTCGATTCGTCCCTCGCGGTGCGATGTCATCGTTTTTGCTCCCCTTGCCCGTTACGTCCGTTTCTTATTCGACAACACCATGAGCGCAAGGTCCAGCGATTGTTGGCAAAACCACACCATGCCCCCCGGGTAGGGGGCCCACATGTGGTGGGGCCGGACGTCGTCATGAGAAGACGAGCACACATCTCACCGAGGTGGCGTTGGCGGGACGTATCGTGTGGGCATGGAATGGGCGGGCTGGGCGATCGCCGCAATCGCACTGTGTCTCGCTGTGTTCTATGCGCGGCGGGCCCAGCGCCACAGCGAACGTGCAGATGACTTGCAGCGAGCGGCGGAAGGGGAAGCGATTGCCACTCGCGTCCTCGCGGCGAGCGATGAGCGTGCACGCATCGCACGGGAGATGCATGATGTCGTCGCCCACACGCTCTCCGTTGTCGTCGCGCAGGCGGATGGTGGCCGTTTTGCCGCCCGGACCGATCCAGCGGCGGGCGAACGCACGCTCGACACCATCGCGCAAGTGAGCCGCTCTGCCCTCACGGAAATGCGTGCCCTCCTTGGGGTGCTGCGCGCACCCGAAGGCGAGATGCAATTAGGTCCTCAACCCAGCATCGGCGACATACCCGCTCTTGTTGCTGCCACACGCGAGTCAGGGCTCGACGTCTCATTTGTCACCACCGGCACCCCGCGGCCCCTTCCCATTGGCGCGGGACTCGCGGTTTATCGCATTGCTCAAGAGGCGATGACGAACGTGCTCAAACACGCGGGACCAGCAGCCACGGCCTATCTCCAATTGCGGTGGGGCGAGGACGACGTCACGCTCGTGGTGCGTGATGACGGCCGCGGCGCTGCCGCACACGGTGACGGGACCGGTAGCGGCATCGACGGAATGCGCGAACGCGCCACGATCTTCGGTGGCACCCTCGCTGCAGCGCCACAAACCGGCGGCGGTTTCGAAGTACGCGCCGTCGTGCCATTGCCCGCCTGGCAGGAGGACAACGCATGACGATTCGCGTGGCACTCGTCGACGATCAGCAGCTGATCCGGGCCGGCTTTGCGATGGTGGTGAACTCTCAGCCCGATATGAGCGTGGTCGCCGAGGCCCGGGATGGCGATGAGGCCGTGCGCATTCTCGCGAACCCTAGTTCACCTGCCGACGTCGTGCTCATGGATGTCCGCATGCCGGGCCGCGACGGCCTCGACGCGTGCGCCGCCGTCACCGCAGCGTCGGCCGCGCGAGTGATTGTCCTGACGACTTTTGATCTCGATGAGTACGTGATTGCGGCGATCAAGGCGGGCGCCAGCGGCTTTCTTGTCAAGGACTCTCCTCCCGAGGACTTGCTCCAGGCGATTCGAACGGTGCACGCCGGGGAAGCGGTCCTTGCACCCGCGGCAACCCGGCGTCTCCTCACACGGCTCGCGGTGCAACTGCCTGACGCTCGCGACGACGCCGTGGCAGGCGGAGCGCTTGCCTCGCTCACAGAGCGTGAGCGAGAGGTGCTCGTGCTCATGGCACGTGGCCTGTCTAACCAGGAGATCTGTCAGGAACTGACGCTTGCCGAGGCCACGGTGAAGACCCACGTTGGCCGGGTGTTGGCGAAGCTGGGCGCACGCGACCGCGTACAAGCTGTCGTCATTGCGTACGAGAGTGGGATCGTCCGCCCCGCGAGGTGACGACAGCGCTAGACCTCATACCTCGGTATGACAGCAAGTGCATCCTGCAGTCCGATGCGCAGCGCTCCAGGCAGCCCTACGGTGAGGACGACAGGTTTCTTCGCCACGATCTCACCACGGGAAGTGCATGCCATGCCGGAAACAACCGCTCTTACTCCTACCGAGGCTTCGGTTGCGTTGCGCACGCGCGGACTGACGCGCACCTATGGAACCGGTGCCACCTCCGTCACGGCGGTTGACCACGTGGACCTTGATATTGAGCCCGGCCAGCTGACCGCGGTGATGGGGCCATCCGGCTCAGGCAAAACGACGCTGGTGCACCTGCTAGCCGGACTCGACAAACCCGATGCGGGCCGCGTGTGGGTAGGTGACTCCGAACTCACCGGCATTTCCGAGGCCGCGCTCGCCCGCCTCCGCGGACGAATAGTCGGCTTCGTGTTCCAAGGTTTCAACCTGCTCCAGACAATGACGGCGCGCGACAACATCGTGTTGCCGCTACGCCTCAATGGGTTGCCCGTGGATGGCGCTTGGTTCGACACCTTGATCGACATGCTTGGCATTGGCCGAGAAATCTCTCGCAAGCCGTTCGAACTCTCGGGTGGGCAGCAGCAGCGAGTCGCAATTGCGCGGGCGCTCATCACCAAGCCCCGTGTCGTGCTGGCGGACGAGCCCACTGGAAATCTCGATGTCCACGCAAGTGCCCAGATTCTCGATCACCTGCGCACCTCCTGCCGTGAACTCGGCCAATCAATCGTCATGGTGACGCATGACCCGGCCGCCGCGTCGTACGCCGCCAAAGTGGTCCTCTTCGCCGATGGCCGCGTGGCGGGCCACATCGACTCTCCATCCAGCCAGGCGGTGCTCGCGGGACTGGATGCACTCGCGCGAGTCGACCAATGATCACCCGGCTCGCCTTCGCCCAAGTGCGTGCGAACAAGGCCTATTCGGCGTGGACTGGCAGTCTCATTACGTTGCTCGTCGCGATTCTCACGGCCACTCTTGTTCTGGGTGCCACCCAAGCGAATCTCGCGCAAGAAACGGATCGTGTGGGCGGCTGGGGCACCCCTCACACGGGGTTCCCGAATGTGATGACCGGCGACGTGGGCGAAGAGAGCGACCCGGTGACCCCGGATGTCGTCGCGGCGGCGATCAACGCGGCCTCCGGCAACGACGCCCTCGCAGTGATTCGCGGCGACCTTTGGACTGACAGCAGTGGAGGCGACAGCTGGACGGTGCAGGCGCTCATGGGTGAAGGTGCGTACATCCCGCTTGTCGAAGGCACGCGGCCCACCGCTGCCGGCGACATTGTGCTCGCGGCTGATATTGCGCGGGACAGCGGTCTCGACGTAGGCGACATGGTCACCCTCTACTCAGGGGTCGATGGCCTCGAGTCCGCAGACCCGGCCGCGCATGAGTACCGCGTGGTGGGCCTGGCCGCAGCCACCTCGCTGCCGGGATTCGAGGTGTGGTTGCCCTCCGCCTACATCAGTTGGGATGAGGCAGCCGCAGAGTCGAGTCCCCTCACGCTGCGGTGGCCACTCGATGACGGTCACACAGTGCAGACGTGGCTGGTCTCGATCGGATGGACGGGAAACGCGCCATCGCTCACGAGGTGGGACGAAGGCTCACAATGGGAAAGCCCCGCGTCGCTTAGCCTCCCCATGGCGAGTGGCGCATGGTTTGGGGCCGCGATCATGCTCGTCACCGCAATGGTGGTGATGGGTTTCGCGGTAGGCCGGTCCCAGGCCTCAGCACGCGCACAGTGGATTGCGACTGTACGGACACTCGGCGCGCGCCGAGCCACCGTTGCGGTGGCAGCCGCAATCGAGGCGCTCATCGTGGCGGTAGGGGCGGTGGTCCTTGGGCTCGCGCTGGGCGTTGGCGGAGCGCAAGCAACGCTTTCCGTGGCACGAGCGCTTACACCCCACCCATTTGGCGATGCGGCCATCACGATGAATTGGATCGTCATTCCGGTGGCGGTCATCGCTGCGGCAATCGCGGCGCTCGTCGTCACCGCGGTGCCCGCCTTCTGGGCATCGCGCGTCGCCCCCACCGCAGCCCTTAAGCCAGTCAACGACCTCACAGAGGCCGAGATCTCACGTCGAGTTCCTTTCATCTGGGTACTTGCACCCGTGACGATCGGTGCGGCGCTCGTGTGGCTCGGCAACTCGCCTGCCATACCCATCGATGTGGTGGTTGTCGCCGGCTGGATTGCCACGCTCGTTGGTGGCGTCATGCTCGTCATCGAGGTGCTTCGACGCCTCATTCCGCTCGTGGGCGTGCTCCTCAGCAAGAGGCGAAGCCCAGGCATACTGAGCGCCGGGGACGAGTTGCGGGCTCGCCCGCGCCAAGGAACCGCCTCCGCCCTGCTTCTTACCGCAGGTGTCGCGCTCGTTGTGGTGTGGTCCGCCACCAAGCTTCTCGACATCGCGCGGTGGTGGAGCCCGAGTGACAGTGAGAGCCTGCGGGGGTCATCGGAGTTTTGGGAGTGGGTGCGAGCAGATGTCACCGCGACGACCTCGATCGTCACGATCGTCGCATGCGCCGTGACGCTGCAAGTGGTCATCGCCGCCATCGCGGTGTCGCACCGCGGCGCCACCCGAGCCGAAGAAACAGCGCGCGTGGCAATGGGCCTCGCGGGGCGGCAACGCACGGTGACATGGTGGTGGGTGCAATGGTTGCCTCAATCACTTGGCGTGATCTTGGGTCTCGTCGTTGGTCTCGCGCTCGCCCTGTCGATCACCGCGATGGGAGATCCCGCCGGGCTTGTTCCCATGGGTGAGCTTCGCTTTCTCGCTGGCACGTTCGGCCTCGGCTGCGGTGCAATTGCGGGAGCCTTCGCCCTCACTTGCGGGGCCGTGACTGCGTGGCTTACCGCTCGTCTTGGGAGAGGGCAACTCCGTCACGCACGCTAACCGGCGGCAAAGCCCCTAGCCGGATAGCAATCGCTTCCATACACTGGCAAGCGACCAGTGCCGATGGAGGACACATGAGCGCGTACGAAGGCGATCTCACACCACAAGAGGCGTGGGATTTGCTCCTGAGTGAACCCAGCGCCGTGCTCGTGGATGTCCGCAGTGAGCCCGAGTGGCGCTTTGTCGGTGTTCCCGATACGTCAGCGACTGGCCGCGAACCCGTGCTTGTCGAATGGGTGAGTTACCCGCACGGCGAGCACAATGCCCGCTTCCTCGAGCAGTTGCACGACGCCGGAATCAACCCAGAAATGGGCGCGCCAGTGCTGTTTCTTTGCCGTTCGGGCGCGCGCAGCATCAGCGCCGCCACTGCCGCAACGGCCGCAGGCATCGGTCCCGCGTACAACATCCTTGATGGTTTTGAGGGAAGCCCCGACGAGGACGGGCATCGCGGCGTCCAGGGCTGGAAGGCGTCGGGCCTGCCGTGGCGCCAAGGATGAGCGCGCGGCGCCCCTTTCATGTGAACCGGTTGATAACAATTCGGCATAGGCCTTGCGAGAGTCGATGACTTCGGCATAGTCTCTCCGCAAGCGCATCGAAGCGCTTCGAAGACTGGAAAGACAGTCGGGTTGTCGGAGACAATGAGGTCCGCCATGGCAACGATCGAGGACGTCGCTCGCGAAGCGAATGTGTCGATCTCGACTGTGTCGTATGCCCTGTCCGGCAAGCGTCGGATCTCCGACGAGACGAAGCGACGCGTACTCGATGCGGCCGAGCGACTCGGCTACGCACCGCGCGCCTCGGCAAAGGCCCTCGCAGCGAATCGCTCCGACATCATCGCGGTCACTGCTCCCCTTCACCCCGACACGGATCCCACCGCGCACATGGCCTTTGCGATGGAAGTGACGATGTCGGCACGTACTCGCGATTTCGACACTCTCCTGCTTGTCCATGACGACGCTTTGGCTGGGATGAAGCGCTCTGCGGCGTCGGCTCTTGCGGACGGCATCATCGTTCTCGACGTGGCCGCCCACGATGAAAGAGCTGTGCTCGCTCGCACGATCACCTGCCCCACCGTCTTTATCGGCGTGCCAGACGACACCGAGGGCCTCGTCTGCGTCGACCTCGACTTTGAGGCCGCCGTCCGCATGGCCGTGGACAAGCTTGCAGAGAACGGCCACGAACGTATCGCGCTTATTGGCCAGCGCACCGCGACGCTTGCACGCGAGCCCAATTACCCGCTTCGCATTGAGCGCGAGTTCTCTCGCCACTGCGCACAACGTGGCGTGACCGGCGTCATCGTGCATCCCGACGGAGACGACGCGGAGCCGGCTGTCGCCATGATGATCGCTGAGCAGCCAG
>JAEYUX010000099.1 GCA_023432235.1 Actinomycetes bacterium | reverse complement strand
TCATTACGGTCCATCTGCTCTTTGATGCGGCCGTGTTCATGGTGCTTGTCCACGCCCACCCCCCCGAGCTGTTCGACATCTTTGTCACAGCACCCAAGTGAGCCCTTGGTGTCTCGCCGCGTTCCGGGTCATGCTGATGGCATGACGGTCGACGTATCGATTCCTCCCAGCCTGCTTGCTGGGCTCGCCGCGAGCGCCACGAACGGCCGAGTAATCCTCGGCATCGCGGGCCCTCCCGGATCCGGCAAGACCACGCTTGCGCGTGCTGTCGTCAAAGCGCTCGCGGAGGATGAGCCTCCCGTCACAGCCGCCCACGTGCCACAGGACGGCTTCCACCTGACAAACGCTGAGCTCGATCGCTTAGGGCTACGTGAGCGCAAGGGCACGCCGGAAACGTTCGATGCCGCCGCATTCGCGGACCTCTTGCGCGGCCTCCGCGACAACCCGGCCGCCGACGCTGTGGCGCCCGACTACGACCGCTCCATCCACGAACCGGTCCCCGGCCGCATTGCGATTCCAGCGTCGGCCCGGGTCATCATCGCGGACGGCCTGTACGTCGCCCACGACGAAGGCGAGTGGGCGCGAGTGAGCGAATGCCTCGACGTCGTGTGGTGGCTTGATGTGCCGTGGGACCTCGCACGCGAGCGCCTCGTTGCACGTCACGTGGCGGGTGGCCGTGCGCCGGATGACGCGTCGGCGTGGGCGGATCGCGTGGACGCGACCACAACGGCTCTCGTCGCGAGCGGCAGGGAACGGGCCGACGCCGTCCTCACCTGGCGCGACCGGGCGTGGGAGATCGCCTAGGTGGCGTGAGGCGGCTGCGCGCTGAGCCAGGCGCGCGTGCCAAAGCTGCCAAGCGACGAGCCCGCCACCTGGGACGCGAAGGCGAGGTCCTCGGCGAGGCGAGCGTCGTCCGATCCAAGTGACGCGACGCGCCAGGTGAAGGCGCCGTGGAAGAAGTCGCCCGCGCCCAACGTGTCGACCACCTCCACCCGGGGCACCTCCACCTCGCCACGCGCCGTGGGGGAGCGAAACAGGATGCTGTGCGAGCCGCGCGTGATGACGGACGTCCGCACACCACGTGAGGCGAGGTAGTCGAGCACGTCCTCCGGCGTCGTGCGAGGCCCCGCCGGAGCGAAATCGGCCGAGACGATCGCGATATCCGCCATCCGCACCACCTCATCCGTGTAGTGCTTGACGCTGCCAGCGTCGAGGATGACGGGGATCCCGCGCTCGCGAGCGACCGCCGCGAGAGGAGCGGCGATCGCGCGGAAGTACCCATCGATGAGGACGGCGCCCACGCCGTCGAGTGACGGCACGTGCGTGGGGTCAGGGTTTGCGGCAGTGGCCGTGCCCGTGGGGGAGATGACAGCCCGGTCTCCCGTGGCCTGCGTGACGAGGATGGACGCGGTGATGGGCGGGCCTGGGTAACTGGCGGCAATCGCGAGGTCGACGCCGCAGTCAGCAAGATCGCTGATAATCGGCTCGGTGAGGGGATGTTCGGGCAATGCGGTGACGAGCGTCGGCGTCCCTCCGAGGTGGGCGAAGGCGACCGCCGCGTTGGCCGCTGGCCCGCCCGCGACAACCAAGAAGTCGCGTGCCGCAACCTTTTCGTTGGACGCTGGCACGCGCTCCACTGACTGAATGATGTCGAGAGTCGCGAGGCCTGCAAACACGGCACGAGTCATGCGGCGCATGCTACCTGCGGCTGTTCACTGAGGGCGTGCTCGTCTACTCAAGAGCAGGGGATAAGGCACGATAGTTCTCATGACGGACTCGCTGCGCGTGCATGGTGGACGTCCACTAACCGGTGAAATCACCGTGCGTGGCGCCAAGAACTTCGTTTCGAAGGCGATGGTGGCTGCTCTCCTTGGCTCCACGCCGTCGACGCTGCGGAACGTCCCGGACATTCGTGACGTCAATGTGGTGTCCGCCCTCTTGCGCCTTCACGGCGCGGATGTGGTCTACGACGTCAACTCCGGCGTCATCACGATGGACACGACGACGCTGTCGCCGGCCGACGCTGTCGACATCGCCGAGCACGCGGGTTCGTCGCGCATTCCGATCCTGCTGTGTGGCCCGCTCTTGCACCGTTTGGGTGAGGCGGTGATCCCTGACCTTGGTGGCTGCCGCATCGGAGACCGCCCCATCGACTTCCACCTTGAGATCCTCAAGAAGTTTGGCGCGGTGGTGAAGGAAGCGTCGGACGGCCTCCATCTCAGCGCCCCCAATGGACTCAAGGGCATCCGCCACGAGTTGTCGTATCCGTCCGTTGGTGCCACCGAGCAACTACTCCTCACGGCGGTTCTCGCCGAGGGCATCACCACGCTGCAAAACGCTGCCGTGGAGCCCGAGATCAAGGACCTCATCGACACGCTGCAGAAGATGGGCGCGATCATCTCCGTTGACACGGACCGCTCGATCACGATCGAGGGCGTGAAGCGGCTGCGCGGCTACGACCACTTTTCTCTCACCGACCGCATCGAAGTGGGCTCCTGGGCGGCCGCTGCGCTCGCGACGAAGGGCGACATCTTTGTCCACGGCGCGCAGCAGCGTCACATGGGCATGTTCCTCAACGTGTTCCGCAAGGTGGGCGGCGAGTTCGAGGTGGTGAAGGACGGCATCCGCTTCTATCACCCCGGTGGTGACCTCAGGTCGATTGCGTTGCAAACCGACGTCCACCCAGGCTTCATGACGGACTGGCAGCAGCCGATGGTCGTTGCACTCACCCAGGCCAAGGGCCTCAGCATCGTCCACGAGACGGTGTACGAGAACCGCTTTGGTTTCACGGCGGCGCTCGTCAAGATGGGTGCGAACGTCCAGCTGTACCGCGAGTGCCTCGGCGACAAAAAGTGCCGCTTTGGGCAGCGCAACTTCAAGCACTCGGCCGTGGTGTCGGGCCCGACGCCGCTTACGGCTGCGGACATCGAGGTCCCTGACCTGCGCGGCGGCTTCTCGCACCTCATCGCGGCGTTGGCTGCCGAGGGCACGTCCACGGTGACGGGTATTGGCATTATTGACCGCGGATATGAAGACTTCCGCGGCAAACTTGCCGCTCTCGGTGCGAACGTCGAGGACTGAGGATGGCCAAACGCATTCCGCTACGCACGCCTAAGAAAGCGGGCTATCGAGCGGCCGCAGCAGTACTTCGCGGTCTCATGGCATTGATGACGCGCAAGGACTGGCACGGCCAAGACAGCATGCCGACGTCCGGCGGCTTCATCGCGGTGTCCAACCACGTCACGTATGCGGACCCGATCACGCTTGCGCACTTCTTGTACAACTCCGGGTACCCGCCGCACTTCCTCGCGAAATCAGGCCTGTTCAAGGTTCCGGTGGTGGGACGCATCCTTCACGCACTCGACCAGATCCCCGTCTACCGCGGCACCACGCGCGCAAAGGACGCGGTGGACAAGGGGATGGAGGTGTTGCGCTCCGGCGGCGTCATCGCGATGTTCCCGGAAGGAACCCTCACGCGTGACCCCAATTTGTGGCCGATGGTCGCCCGCACGGGTGCGGCGCGCATGGCGCTTGAAACTGGCGTGCCGATTGTGCCGGTCGCCCAATGGGGAGCCCACCGATTGCTCGGGAGTTATGGGAAAGTACTCAAGCCCTTTCCGCGCAAGAAGGTGACTGTTGTTGCTGGTCCGCCTATCCCGCTTGATGACTTGCGTCAGGGGTCCATTGATAACGAGGCCGTCAAGGAGGCAAGCGCGCGCATTATGGACACGTTGACGGCGATGGTCGAAGAGTTGCGTGGTGAGAAAGCGCCTGCGGAGCGCTACAACATGCGGATCAAGGACGCGTCATGAAAGCGGCCGTGCTCGGCTCCGGTGCGTGGGGTACCACCTTTGGCGCGGTGCTTGCCGACGCCGGTTGCGACGTCACGTTGTGGGGTCGCGATGGCACGGTGGCGAGCGAGGTGACGCTTCGTCACTCCAATGAGCGCTTCCTCCCTGGGATCACACTTCCTGAACTCATGGTGGGCACAACGGACGCGCATGAGGCGCTGGCCGATGCCGAGATCGTCGCCGTCGCACTGCCGTCTCAGAAGGTGCGCACCGTCATCGAGCCGTTGGCAGATGCGATCTCGCCCGATGCCACCGTGGTGTCGCTGATGAAGGGCGTGGAGCTGACGAGCCATCTGCGGATGAGCGAAGTCCTCGCCGAAGTGTGGCGAGTGCCCCGCGGCCGCGTGGCCGTCGTCTCCGGCCCCAACCTGGCGAAGGAAATCGCTGCGAAGCAGCCCACCGCCACCGTCGTTGCAGCGAGCACGCAGGACGTCGCTGAACGTGTCGCCCGCGCCACGGCGTCGGGGTATTTCCGTCCGTACACGAACACGGATGTGCTGGGCGTGGAGCTGAGCGGTGCGTACAAGAACATCATCGCCGTGGCCGTTGGCATCGCGGACGGCATGGGCTTTGGACACAACACCACTGCCACCGTCATCACGCGCGGCCTCGCAGAGATCACCCGCCTTGGGCTCGCGCTCGGTGCCCGGCCCGATACGTTCTCTGGGCTCGCCGGCATGGGCGACCTCATCGCCACATGCGCCTCACCGCTGTCACGCAACCACACGCTCGGTGCCCACATTGGCTCGGGCGCCTCGTTGCAGGACGCAATTGCGCGCACCGGCGGAACTGCCGAAGGTGTCACCACCTCGCAGTCGATTCAGGCGCTCGCGCGCGACAACAACGTTGACGTTCCCATTTGCGATGCAGTGGTGGCGATGCTTCACGAGGGTCATCCCAAGGAGGCCGTGTTGGGCGCATTGCTGTCACGCCCTCGAAAGGCCGAGGGCGCGTGAGCGCGCGGCGCACCGTTGCAGTGCTCTTTGGGGGCCGTTCATCGGAACACGCCGTCAGTTGCACCACGGCGGGCGGTGTCCTGGGTGCGATTGACCGTGACCGGTGGGACGTGGTCGCCGTTGGGTTTGGCCAGGACGGCTCGTGGACGCTTCAAGATGACGACGCTGCGGCCTGGGCCTTCACAGACGCAACGATGCCGAAGGTGGTTCCCTCAGCGTCGGGCGTCTTGTTGCCGGAAACGGCCGGAGACCGCACGTGGCGTGTGGTGCGCGACGGCGTCGTTCAGCCGCTTGCTGATGTGGACGTTGTCTTCCCCCTCCTCCACGGTCCGTGGGGTGAGGACGGCACTGTCCAGGGCGCTCTCGAACTGCTTGACATTCGCTACGTGGGTGCGGGAGTGCTCGCGTCCGCGATGGGCATGGACAAGCAGTACATGAAGATGGCGTTCCGTGCGGCGGGACTGCCCGTGGCCGCGGATGTGGTGGTGACGGCCGGCGAGACGGTGGATGCGCGTCGGACGGAGATTGAGGCGCTGGGCCTTCCCGCCTTTGTGAAGCCTGCCCGGGCGGGATCGTCGATGGGTATTTCGCGCGTCGATTCGTGGGATCAGTTGGAAGCGGCCGTCGCGGCCGCGATCGCGCACGACCCCAAGGTCCTCATTGAGGCTGGCGTGGTGGGCCGCGAAATTGAGACGGCTGTCCTTGGCGCCCGCGAGGGTGTGCGCACGTCGCCTCCGGGCGAGATTGTCGCCGTTGGGGATCAAGCCTTCTACGACTTCGAGTCGAAGTACTTTGACGACTCCGCTGTGCGGCTCGATTGCCCCGCTGACATTCCCGCGGACGACGCGGCGCGGATTCAGGAGATCGCGCGACGCGCGTTTGCGGCGGTCTCTGCCGAGGGTATTGCCCGCGTTGACGTGTTCTACGGTGCCGACGGGACGGTGACCGTCAACGAGATCAACACGATGCCGGGCTTTACGCCCACGTCGATGTATCCCCGGATGTGGGCTTCCGGTGGGCTGTCATACCCGGAGCTCATCGAGGAGCTCCTCGAGGCGGCCCTCGCACGCCCGCTCGGGCTTCGCTAGCGGCACTCCAGTCCATTGACGTCCGCCCGTACGGCGGAGGCATTGAAGTATCCGAGCAGTTCGCCTACGGCCTGGTCCGCGCGCACTTTGGGAATCTGAACCTCAAGTGCGGGGGTGCGGCCAAAGGTGACGGCCCGCCAGATGTCGACGTCTTCGCTGAGCAGCCAACCTTGCGCGATGCCGTCCACATCGATCACATCGCACCGATCTGTCGAGGGCCCGGGCGGCTCAACGCCGCAGCGCACGATGATGGGGGCCGTGTCGCCGTATGCGGTGGTCGCCTGAGATGAGGTGGGCCGCATCTCCAGGCCGCCGACAACGTCGGGCACACCCAGCATGATCTCCGCACAGCGGGGGTCTCCGGCGTACGGCGCGGGCTCGACCACAAGGGGCTGCGAGCAGGCGGCGAGCACGGCCGCGCCAACGACGGCAAGCACAACCATGCGCACGCGGCGCACCCAGGTGGAACGAGGCATGACACCACCCTACGGCTGTGGTGACCAGGGGATGCGCTTAGTCTTGCCTGCGTGACCACCATCGGCGAGATTGGCGAGGACGCCCTCATTGCGCTCTTTGCGCCCCGCCTTCCCACCTCTGACTCGACGCTCCTCGGACCCGGTGACGACGCCGCCGTGTTGGCCGTTGACGGGGACCTCGTTGTCTCGTCGGACGTCCTCATTGAGGGCCGGCACTTCCGGCGTGACTGGTCGAGCGGTGCGGATGTCGGCTGGCGTGCAGCGGTGCAGAACCTCGCCGACATCGACGCAATGGGCGCCGTGCCGATCGCGCTGCAGATCACGCTGGCTGCGCCCGGAGACCTCGACGTCGACTGGGTGCTCGACCTGGCGGATGGCCTGCGTGACGCCTGCGCGCCTCATGGCGTGGGTGTGGTGGGCGGTGACCTGTCGGGCGCCCGCGAGATCTCGATATCGGTGACGGCGATTGGGGAGACGCACGGCATTGAGCCGGTGACACGGGCCGACGCTGGTGTGGGTGACGTGCTGGCCGTGTCGGGGCCG
>JAEYUX010000095.1 GCA_023432235.1 Actinomycetes bacterium | reverse complement strand
GCGCCCACCTGGCCCGTGATCGCCACCAGCGGGATCGAGTCCATGTTGGCGTCCGCGATCGGCGTCACGAGGTTGGTGGCACCGGGGCCGGACGTGGCGATGCACACGCCGACGCGGCCCGTCGCATGCGCGTAGCCCTGAGCCGCGTGGCCCGCACCCTGCTCATGGCGGGTGAGGATGTGACGGATCTTGGTCGAATCCATCAGCGGGTCGTACGCCGGGAGGATGGCACCACCCGGGATCCCGAAGACGTCGGTGGTGCCGGTGGACTCAAGGGCGCGGACTAGCGCCTCCGCTCCCGTCATGTCCTTGCCGTTGTACGGATCGGCTGGGCGTGCGGGCACTGAGGCCCGCGGCTTCGCCGGCGCCTGTGGCTTTGGCTGCACCTGAGTCATGTCACTCCCGGTTGTGTCGATACCTCGCGGAGCATCTTCTCGTCGCTCCGCATGAAAAAACCCCTTAGTCCGGGGGACCTCGGGGAAGCGCGCGGAACGAACCGTTTGAGCTGGACTAGAGGTCCGCGCGCCCGGGTACTACGACGAGAAGATTGCGCATGCGATGACTCTACGCCCCCGCGCGCGCGTATGTCCACCGAAACCGCTGCAATCTCGCATCGTGGATCACAGTCTTGCACTGTGAGACGTCGATGCGTGCGTTGTGGGGGTTGGCGTGCGATCTGGGCTGCCGTCCCGAGACGGGCCGACCGGAGAGCGACGAAGGCCCCGGGCGACAGCCCGGGGCCTCCATCAACAACGAGCTCAGCTCAGCACGGCGCCGCGCGACGCCGAGCCAACGAGCTTCTGGTACTTGCCGAGCACGCCAGTGGTGAAGCGCGCCGGGATCGGCTCCCAGCCCACGCGTCGGGCAGCGAGCTCCTCGTCCGAGACGTGCAACTCAAGCCGTCCATTCGCCACGTCCAACGTGATGCGGTCCCCATCGCGCACAAACGCGATCGGCCCACCGTCAACTGCCTCGGGCGCAATGTGGCCCACGCACAAACCGGTGGTGCCACCAGAGAATCGGCCGTCGGTAATAAGGAGCACGTCCTTGCCGAGGCCTGCACCCTTGATCGCTGCGGTGATGGCGAGCATCTCGCGCATACCCGGGCCACCCTTGGGTCCCTCGTAACGGATCACGACGCAGTCGCCAGCCTGGATGGTGCCGTCTTCCAAAGCGTCGAGAGCTGCGCGCTCACGCTCGAACACGCGAGCCGTCGCCTCGAACACGTCGTTGTCGAAGCCTGCCGACTTCACCACGGCGCCTTCGGGAGCAAGCGAGCCCTTGAGGATCGTGATGCCACCGGACTTGTGGATCGGGTTGTTGAGCGCGCGCACCACGCGTCCGTCGATCGTGGCGGGCTTCAGTTCCGCCATGTTCTCAGCGAGGGTCTTGCCGGTCACCGTCAACACATCGCCGTGCATGAGTCCAGCCTCGAGCAGCGTGTTCATCACGGCGGGCACACCGCCCACACGGTCAACGTCGTTCATCACGAACTGACCAAAGGGCTTGAGGTCACCGAGGTGCGGCACCTTGGCCGCCACTCGCGCGAAGTCATCAAGCGTGAGGTCAACCTGCGCCTCATTCGCGATCGCCAACAGGTGAAGCACCGCGTTGGTGGACCCGCCAAAGGCCATCACCACTGCGATCGCGTTCTCGAACGCCTCCTTGGTCATGATGTCGCGCGCGGTAATGCCGGTGCGCAACATGTTGACCACAGCCTCGCCCGACTTGCGCGCAAAGAAGTCGCGGCGTCGGTCTGCGCTGGGCGGGGACGCTGAACCGGGAATCGACATCCCCAGTGCCTCACCCACGGACGCCATCGTGTTGGCGGTGTACATGCCGCCACACGCGCCCTCACCCGGGCAGATCGCCTTCTCAATGGCGAGCCGGTCCTCTTCCGACATGAGGCCGCGCGCACACGCACCCACCGCCTCGAACGCGTCAATGATCGTGACGTCCTTCTCGGTGCCATCGGACAGCTTCACGTGCCCGGGCATGATCGAGCCGGCGTAGAGGAACACAGCGGCCAAATCCAAGCGCGCCGCAGCCATCAGCATGCCGGGCAGCGACTTGTCACAACCGGCCAACAGAATGGAGCCGTCGAGGCGCTCGGCCATCATCACCGTCTCAACAGAGTCAGCGATGAGGTCACGCGACACGAGCGAGTAGTGCATGCCCTCATGCCCCATCGAGATGCCATCGGAGACGGAGATGGTGGCGAACTCAAGGGGGTAGCCGCCCGCGGCGTGGACTCCTTCTTTGGAGGCCTTCGCAAGGCGGTCAAGCGAGAGGTTGCACGGAGTGATCTCGTTCCAGGAACTCGCGATGCCGATCTGGGGCTTGTCCCAGTCGTCATCACCCATGCCAACGGCGCGGAGCATGCCGCGGGAGGCAGTCGCCTCCAGGCCGTCGGTCACCTGCCGAGAACGGGGCTTGATGTCTGGCGTCTGCGTCATACGGGGAGTCTAGGACTGCTCGGTGCGGGGTCGTCGCAACACCCGAAAAATGCCACTTGACGTTGACGTTGCGTCAACTTCTAGGCTTGTCTTATGACGACGCCCTCCCCCGCCGACGCCGACGCTGATTGGGACATCGCACAAGTGGCACGTATGAGTGGTGTCACCAGCCGCACTCTTCGTCACTATGACCACACCGGGCTCCTCACCCCGGCATGGACAGGCAACGACGGCCGACGCCATTACGGCCGCCCAGAACTCCTCCGCCTTCAGCACATTCTTGTGTTGCGGGAATTGGGGACGAGCCTTGATCGCATCGCAAAGATCGTCAACGCCGACGATCCCGCCACAGTCATTGCCTTGCTGCGGGATCACCTCAATGGCCTCACCTCTGAAAGAGACCGATATGCACGTCTCGCCGCGACGGTGGCGCGCACCATCGACTCACTCGAGAAAGGAAAATCGATGACGACCCACCAAATTTTCGACGGTTTCGACCACGAAAAATACGAACCCGAAGCGCGCGGGCGCTGGGGCGACGACGCCGTCGACAACGCGAACGCAAGCTGGCAGCGCTTGGGAGAGGAAGGCAAGCGTCGGCACATGCGCACCGACCAAGAGATCGTCGAGGCACTCGGCGCCGCCGTCCGCGTCGGCTTCGCCCCCGACAGCCCAGAAGTCCAGGAAATCGTGGAACGACACCACGCGTGGCTGAGCGAGATCTGGACGCCCGACGCTGAGGCCTACAAGTCTCTGACGCAGATGTATGTAGATGATGAACGCTTCCGCAGCCACTACGACGAGGTCGCCCCCGGCGCGGCCACGTTGCTGCGCGACGCAGCCGCTGTGTGGGCAGAAACGAACCTATAAGATGCGATAACTCGCGGCGTGGGGGACCATGGTCCTAACCCGCGTTTGTCGCGAGGTGACGTATCCGAAAAATCGAATAGCTCTAGCCGTCGGGAATGCAGAGCAATCCCCCATGTGTTCAGACGGTGTTATCTCATGCAACAAGCACAGAGATGGAGGAGGGTCCGTGCGTATCGGATTGATTATGGGAGCGTTGGGCGACCCCGGCCTTAACACCCGACTTTTTGACGCATCACGTCGGTACATCGGAGACGGTGTCACCTTGGAACACGTCCGCATCGCGGACCTGCCCGCTTTTGTCCCCTCTGGAGACGTGCCTGCAGAGGCATCCGCTTTCCGGGATCACCTCAGCGAACTCGACGGCGTGGTCATCTACGTCACGCAGTACCTCAGCGGAGTGACAGGCGCGATCAAGAACGCTCTTGAGTGGACCTCGATGCCTCACAGCGTGTTGGCGGGCAAGCCCGTCGCGATCGCGGGAGTCACTCGTCACCCCAGCTCGACGTTCGCCGCGCTTCAGCAGGTTCGCTCGGCGCTCACGCCGCTTGACGCTGTCGTCATGCGCCAGCCCGAATACACGCTCGAGGTTGCTCCCGAGTTCTTTGGGGACAACGACACGATTGTCGATGTCCAGTTGGCTGACGAACTCGCGTCCTTCCTGCACGCCGCTCGCGGCTATGTCGCCCACCAGTTGCGCGTGTCTGAAACAACCGCAGTTCCGCAGTCGCCCGCCGTTGGGATCCCGGCACCTGCGGCCGTTGCGATGCAGCGAGCCGGCGTCACCGGCAGTTTTGTCGGAGCGATTGCGAACCCGAGGCGTTTCCGGGCGTAACCGCATCTCATCGAAGTGTGACAAGTGGCTGGGCGCAACGGCGCTCAGCCACTTGGCTTTTGGCGGCGTTCTAGCCCCGGGGTGCGGAGCCCGTCATCACGGCGTTCACCGCGTGACGGCCCTCACGAATCGCATCAACCTGCTCGCGCACAAGCGACGTAAAGCGCCAGTTCGTCAAATCCTCTCCCCCAGCAATGTGCGGGACGATGATGCACTGCGGCGCAGTCCAGAGTGGGTGACCTTCCGGCAGCGGCTCAGGGTCCGTGACGTCAAGCACGGCGTGAAGCCGACGCGATTGCAGCTCGGCAAGGAGCGCATCGGTATCGACAACTTTGCCCCGGCCCACATTGACCAACATGGCGCCGTCGGGCATCGCCGCGAGCGCCGCCGCATTGAAGAGTTTGTCGGTGCTTTCGTCATGCGGCGTCACCACAATCACGATGTCGAACAGCGGGAGCACCTCAAGCAGGTCCGCCACGGCATGCACCACGGTGCCGTCCTCTTCGACACGCGCGGTGCGGGCCACGCCCTCGACGTGCACTTCGCATGCGCGCAGGCGCGTCGCGATCGCCGCCCCGATTGACCCATAGCCAACGATCAACGCGCGGCCGTCGGCGAGCCCCCGTGTGAACCACACGGGCTCCCACACACCGCGGCGCTGAGCATCGAAGAACTGAGGGAGGTGCCGACGCTGAGCCACGATGAGCCCCAGCGTCATTTCGGCCACACGCGAGTCGTGAACTCCCCGTGCGTTGGCAAGCACAACGCCTGCCGGCACAAAGGGCGCGGCGTGCTCATAACCCGCTGAGGGGATCTGAATCACCTTGAGATTCGCGCACCGACCCAAACGGCCGTACACGGTGCGGCCGCCTGTGTAATGGGCGAGGCACGCAATGGTGATGCGATCGCGCTCAGCCTCAGGAGCGTCGGCTTCAGCGGGGTTCCACACGACAACTCGCGCGTTGTCGCCCATGTCCCCAAGCGCCTGCGCAACGTCGTCAGAAGGAACCGAAACGGTGATCATCACGCCAGTGTGTCACGGGGCGACAGCAGGCCCGCCGCCGCCACGAAAAGACGAGCGACAGGGGGCCAGCACCGCGTCGCCGCCTTGTGACGGATGCTGGCCCCTCTGTCGCTACGCGCTGATAGTCGCCGTCGTCAGACGCGGCGAACGGATGGTGACCTCGTGAACGTCGCCCACCAATGTGGTGGTCGCTTCGACTGCCTTAGTGGCGGAGTCGCCACACCACAGCCTCAGCTCGCCCGGCTCCACGATGCGCTTGAGATCACGGCCCGTGAAGGCGACGCGAGCCGTCGGCACCGAGAACGTGACGGTGGCGGATTCGCCTGGGTCGAGTTCAACGCGCGCATACCCAACCAACTGTGCGAGCGGTCGTGTAATCGATGCCCACGGGTCGCGCGCGTACAACTGCACGACGTGCCCGCCGAATCGCTCGCCCGTGTTCGTCACGGTCACGCTTGCTGTGATCGCGTCGTCAGTCCCCACCTCTGCCGGGACCTTGAGCGAGCCGTACTCGAACTTCGTGTACGACAGTCCATGGCCGAAGACAGCAGCTGGGCTGTTGAGCAGGTTCGACACCTCGCCGTCCCCGCCAAGCTGCGGGTGGAGGTAGGTGTACGGCTGCGCACCAGCGGAACGCGGCAACGTGACGGGCAGACGCCCCGACGGGTTCACCCGGCCTGACAGCACACCTGCCATCGCCGACGCGCCCTCCTCGCCAGGGAAGAACGCCTGGACGACAGCGGCGCAGCGTTCAACAGCCCACTTCACCGCGTACGGACGGCCCGTGATCAGCACGAGCACCACAGGAGTGCCGGTGTCGAGAATCGCCTCGACCAACTCGCGCTGAACGCCCGGCAGTTCGAGATCGTCGGTATCGCAACCCTCACCCACGGTGCCGCGTCCAAAGAGCCCCGCGAGGTCTCCAACCACAACAACAGCCGTATCAGCGGCCGACGCTGCGGCGACGGCGTCGGCAAAGCCCGAACGGTCGTCGTCGTTCACGTTGCAACCACGAGCCACCGTGACGTCGTCACCGAACTCTGCGCGGAAGCCCTCGATGAACGTGGGGGCTTCGAAACCGAGTTCCACTCCAGGCCGCTGTGACAACACATGGTTGGAGAAGGAGTAGCAACCGAAGAGTGCTTGGTAGCTGTCGGCGTTGGGACCGATCACCGCGTACTTCTTGCCGGTGGCGGGCAACGGCAACGTACCGTCGTTCGACACAAGGACGATCGACTGCTCGGCGATCAGCCTCGCCACCTCGCGGTGCTCGGGGCTGTCGAGGTCAACGCCGCTCGGAGGCTCTCCACTGAAGTCAGCGTCGAGCAGACCCAACTCTTCCTTCTGCATGAGCGCACGCGTCAACGCGCGGTCAACGAGAGCCTCGTCAACGCGACCATCCTCGATTGCCGCCTTGAGCGGAACCAGGTACGCGTCACCCGTCGGCAACTCGATGTCGACGCCCGCCTGAAGTGCCTGGCGGGCAGCGTCGGCGTGATCCGGCGCGATGTCGTGAAGGATGTTGAGAAACGCGACGCCAAAGTAGTCGGCCACAACCGTGCCGTCGAATCCCCACTGGTCGCGCAAGACGCCAGTGAGGAGTTCGACGCTCGAGGCAACCGGCACGCCGTCAATCTCGGCATACGAGTGCATCACCGACCGTGCGTTTGCATCGAGGATCGCCATCTCGAACGGCACCATGAGCACATCGGCAAGCTCGCGAGGGCCCACCGAAACGGGTGCGAAGTTGCGGCCCGCCTTGGATGCTGAGTAACCGACAAAGTGCTTGAGGGTGGCGTGCGCGCCATGCGCTTGGACACCCTTCACGTACGCAACGCCGATTTCACCAACGAGGTACGGGTCCTCGCTAATGCACTCCTCAACACGGCCCCACCGGGCATCGCGCACCACATCGAGCACGGGCGCGAGACCTTGGTGGATCCCCAGTTCCGTCATCGAACGGCCGATGAGTTCACCCATCCGCTCGATCAAGGCAGTGTTACCGGTTGCGCCCCACGCTAATGGCGTGGGGAACGTCGCAGCCTTCCATGCCGAAAGCCCCGTGAGGATCTCCTCGTGGACCAACGCCGGAATGCCGAGTCGGGTGTTCTCCGTGAGCTGGCGCTGACGCATCCATAGATACTTCGCCCGCTCGTTCGGGTCATGCGGATTAGTTCCGTACACCCGCGTGAGGTGCCCGAGACCATGCGCAATTGCATCGTCCAAACGACCCGTGGAGCTGAGTTCGCCCTGGAGGGGGGCGACGGAGTCGCCCTCCTCCCCTTCCCAGAAGCCGACGATCTGAGCGAGTTTCTCGTCCAGCGTCATCTGGGCAACGAGGGCCAGCACCCGCTCGCTGGGGGCGGCGGGAGTTGAGGCAGTCATTGATTATCCCTTCACGGCTCCGGTGAGACCGGACACGATTCGCTTCTCCATCAGAGTGAAGAAGGCGATGGCTGGCAACATTGCCAACGAGAGGAACGCAAGGATGAGCGCGGTGTCTTGCGACCGGTCCGTCTGGAACCTCGCCACGCCAAGCGGCAACGTGGTCCACTCCGAGCCCTGTACCAAGAGCAACGGGAGCAGGTACGCGTTCCATGAACCGACGAACGCGAGCACGCCCACCGTCACGAGTGCCGGGGTGGTGAGGCGCAAGAGAATCCGGAAGAAGAACTGCACGCGACCAGCACCGTCAATGGCGGCGGCCTCTTCGAGTTCCTTCGGGATCGCCTTGACGAACGGGCGAAGGATCACCACTGTCACTGGCAACTGGAACGCGATCTGTGGCAACACAAGGCCCCACGGAGTTCCTGGTAGATGCAGCTTGAGCAACACCAGGTACAGAGGGAGCGCCGCCACCGTGATCGGGAACAGCAGTCCAGCGGTGAAGAAGGTGTACATACCCTCGCGGCCACGGAACTCGTAACGAGCAAGGGGGTACGCCGCCATCACGCCGAGCAGCACCACACCGAGCGTGGTGAACAAGGCAATGACGGTCGACGCGAACATCATCTTCCAGAACGCGCCATCGCCAAGGATCTGCGAGTAGTTCGACCAGACAATCGGACGAGGCAGGCCAACGGGCGTTGCCGCCAACTGACCACTCGAGCGGAAGCCTGAGTAGATGACGTACAAGACCGGCACGATGCAGAACGCCGCTGCGAGAATCGCCGCGATGTACGCCGGGGCGCCAATCCTCGTGGCCTTGCGCTTGCCGCGCTTCACGCCCTTGTTGACGGATGTCACCTCGGCACTCATGCCGCACCGCCTTCCCCTTGGTTGTCACGACGCATGACGAACCGCATGAACAACAACGCAGCGGTCAGCGAGATCACGAACAGGACGATTGCCGCGGCAGTTGCGTAGCCGTACTGCCGCATGCGAACTGCTCGGTCGATGACAAACATCGCCATTGTGTACGTCGTATCGAATGGCGCACCGTTGTTAGTCAGTAGTCGCGCCATATCGAAGAGCTGGATCGAACCGATGATGGACAAGAACATCCACACGCGAATCGTTGGTCCGAGGAGCGGAATCGTGATGCGTCGTTGGACTTGCCACCACGACGCGCCATCGATAGACGCCGCCTCAAGAACCTCATCCGGGACACCCTGCAGTCCCGCAAGGAACAGGATGATTGCGAGGCCCACGTACTTCCACGTGAGCACAAACATCATGGTCCACATCACGAGGTCCGTATCGGACAGCCAGCCGATGGCGTCGGCAGGCTTGTCGAATACGCCCAACTGAAGCAGTGCGGTGTTGAGCACTCCGCGCTGGTCGAGGATGAGGCGCCACATCGCACCTGCAATAACCTCGGCCACCACGTAAGGAACGAAAATCATCGTGCGGAATGCCGCACGGAAGCGGAGCTTGCGGTTCATCAAGAGCGCCACACCCAGGGCGAGCGGGCCCTGAATGAGTAGCGACATCACCACGATGAACGCGTTGTTCTTCATTGAGGAAATGAAGACGGAGTCCTTAAGGACGTTGGAGTAGTTCTCGAAACCGATGAACTTGCCGAGGTCACCGCCTCCATCCCAGTGGAAGAAGGAGACGTAGCCGGCCAGCACGACCGGCAAGATGACGAAGGTGGCGAAGACGACCAGCGCCGGACCGGTGAAGAGCGCGATCTCACCCCAAGGGGTGGACTTGCGAACCCGGTTCTTGGTGCCAGTAGCAGCCGGCCCCGGGGGGGGGGGGGGGGGGGGGGGCGGGGGGGGGGGGCGGCG
>JAEYUX010000094.1 GCA_023432235.1 Actinomycetes bacterium | reverse complement strand
CGCGTGAACTCGACCGTGATGTCGAGGTCCTCCAGCGCCAAGAATCTCTTCTCGAGGTCGCGAAGTTCGTCGTACTCCTCGGAACTGAGTCGCTCGAATGATTCGCCGACCTTGAAGTCCATGAGTTTGAAGAGAAAAGCCTGGTAGTAGTGCACGCCTTCTTCAGTCTGCGGCACGTAGTCCCACAGCGCTTCATCGTCCGCGAGTGCCGCATACGTGTCGTACATATCGCTCGCCGCATCGCGCGGCGCCGAGCCAGCGTTCATCCATAGGAGGACGGCGATGAGGACACCAACGAACAGCAATCCCGAAGCCGCCATGATGATGTAGAGCGGCTGCACGCGCCGACGCTCGGGCTCGGGTTCGTACGGATGGAACGGGACATCACCCGGTGCGTAAGTCATGCGTGAATACTAGGCGGCACCCTCGTCACGCTCGGCCTCGGCGCGCGCGGGTTTGGCCGGAGCGGGCTCGAGCACCCGCTCAATAAACGACGGCGTGACGCGGTCCACCACGACATCGCGGGTCACCACAACCCGTGCCACATCGTCACGGCCCGGCACCTCGAACATCGTCTCTTGAAGGACCTCTTCGAGGATTGCGCGCAGTCCACGCGCACCCGTGCCGCGCGCGAGGGCCTGTTCGGCGATCGCCCGCACGGCGTCGTCCTCAAAGACGAGGTCCACACCGTCAAGCTCGAACATTCGCTGGTACTGACGGATGAGTGCGTTCTTCGGCTCGGAAAGGATCGACACCATCGCCTCGACGTCAAGAGGCGACACCGTCGCAATGACTGGCATACGCCCGATGAACTCGGGGATGAGGCCAAACTTGTGAAGGTCCGCCGGCGTTACCTTTTCAAACAGATCCGAGTTGTCCGACTCCTTCAGCTGGGCACCGAAGCCGATGCCCTGGCGACCTACTCGCGAGCTGATGATCTCTTCGAGACCCGCAAAGGCACCACCGAGGATGAACAGCACATCGGTGGTGTCGATCTGGATGAACTCTTGGTGAGGATGCTTGCGCCCACCCTGCGGCGGCACTGAGGCCGTGGTGCCTTCAAGAATCTTCAGGAGTGCTTGCTGTACGCCTTCACCGGAGACGTCTCGCGTGATCGACGGGTTTTCGGCCTTGCGGGCCACCTTGTCAATCTCATCGATGTAGACGATGCCACGCTGAGCCTTCTCAACGTCGTAGTCCGCGGCCTGCAGCAACTTGAGGAGGATGTTCTCGACGTCCTCGCCCACATAGCCGGCTTCGGTAAGCGCCGTCGCATCCGCGATCGCGAAAGGCACGTTGAGCATCTTCGCGAGAGTCTGCGCGAGATACGTCTTGCCACAGCCCGTGGGTCCGATGAACAGGACGTTCGACTTGGCGATCTCGATGCCATCGTCGCTCTTGACCCCACCCGCGCGCACACGCTTGTAGTGGTTGTAGACGGCAACCGCGAGCGCCCGCTTCGCTGGGTCCTGGCCCACGACGTATTCGCCAAGGAAATTGAAGATCTCGCGCGGCTTGGGGAGGTCGGTGAACTCCGCCTCAGCCGCCTCCGCAAACTCCTCGTCGAGAATCTCGTTGCACAGCCCGATGCACTCATCGCAGATGTACACGGCAGGACCAGCGATCAACTTGCGCACCTGCTTCTGCGTCTTACCGCAGAACGTGCACTTGAGAAGATCACCGCTGTCCGTGGGCCGCGTCATTCGGGGTGCTCCTTCCGGGGGCATGCTCCGTCCAGGCTAACGTGAGGGACTGACGCCCGCCCGCCGACGCGCCGCTACGCGGAGGTGGCCTCCGCTTCACCCTTTCGAGACGCGAGTACCTCATCCACCAGGCCGTATTCCTTGGCCTCTTTGGCGCCGAGGAACGTGTCGCGTTCGATGTCCTCACGTACCTTTTCGGCAGTTTGGCCGGTGTGGTGAGCCAACGTGTTCTCGATCCACTCGCGCATACGCAGGATCTCCTCGGCATAAATCTCGATATCCGAGGCCTGCGCACGGCCGCCACCCTCAATACGAGGCTGGTGGATCATCACACGCGCGTTCGGCAAAGCGAGACGCTTGCCGGGGCTACCAGCAGCGAGCAGCACCGCGGCAGCCGAAGCCGCCTGGCCAAGGCACACCGTCTGGATCTGCGGACGGATGTACTGCATCGTGTCGTAGATCGCCGTGAGGGCGGTCTGCGAACCACCCGGGCTGTTGATGTAGATGATGATGTCGCGGTCCGGGTCCTGAGACTCGAGCACGAGCAGCTGCGCCATCACGTCGTCAGCCGAGGTGTCGTCGATCTGCACACCGAGGAAGACAATGCGGTCCTCGAACAGCTTCGAGTACGGGTCGCGCACCTTGGTGCCGTACGACGTCCGCTCCTCGAACTGCGGGAGGATGTACCGGGCAGAGGGCCCATCGAATGCGCCGCCGCCGGCAATACGGTTGAAGCCGCCTGCCGTCCGTGCTGCCGCCTGAAGCGCGCGGTATTCCTCGCTCACGCCTTACCTCCCTGGGACTTGTCGCCGGTCTCTGCGGCGTGCTTGATGACCTTGTCGACAAAGCCGTACTCGAGGGCTTCTTCGGCAGTGAACCAGCGGTCGCGGTCGGCGTCGCGGTTGATCTGCTCAAGGGTCTTGCCGGTCTGCTCGGCGGTGAGCTCCGCGAGCACCTTCTTCATGTGCATGATGAGTTCGGCGTTGATCCGAATGTCGGTCGCGGTGCCGTAGATGCCGCCCGAGGGCTGGTGCATCATCACTCGCGCATGGGGCGTCGCAAACCGCTTGCCCTTCGTCCCCGACGAGAGCAGGAACTGGCCCATCGAGGCCGCCATGCCCATGGCCACGGTCGCCACATCGGGCTTGATGTACTGCATGGTGTCGTAAATCGCCATGCCTGCCGTGATCGAGCCGCCGGGGCTGTTGATGTAGAGGTAGATGTCCTTGTCAGGGTCCTCTGCGGCGAGCAGCATCATCTGCGCGCAAATCGCATTGGCGTTGTCGTCGCGTACCTCGTCACCGAGCCAGATGATGCGTTCGCGCAACAGCCGGTTAAAGATCGAGTCGTTGAGACCCATGCCGCTGTGGTCAGCGCGCGCCGTCACCTCGTTCACGATGTTCCTCCTTGTGGACGTTGCCACGACACTAACGCGATTACGGGGGCGAATCCTGCCGCTTGCGGGTGTTTTTCGCTACAGGGAGAACCACCGATGCGATGAAGACTCAGCGCGCTCACAGTCAGCGGCGCACGCGTCGCGGCCGCGCACTGTCACCCACCAAAGCGGTGGGAAGGCATGCCGCCGACGCTCACATCGCAGGCATATATGCGGCCTTCTGCGGGGCCCGGGTCTGCCATTCGTTCCCAGCCGGTCGTCACGTACAGCGTCCGGTAGTCGTTGCCGCCAAAGCCGGGGCAAGTGGGCTGCGCCGCCGCGACGGTGACGCGTTCGCTCAGGCCACCATCGGCGTCGTACCGCTCCACCACCCCCGCGCCATAGCGAGCGAGCCACAAGCCGCCCTCCGCGTCGATTGTGAGGCCGTCCGGCATGCCATCACCCCGCGCACACCGAATGTGCGGGCGTGGCGACGATACGTCTCCAGCGTCGGCATCAAAATCGAAGGCGTAGACCACCGCCGCGAGCGAGTCGACAAGGTAGAAGGTATCCCCCTGAGGGCTCCAGCCCATGCCGTTTGACAGCTCGAGGCCGCCGCATACGCGCCGCACGTCGCCATCGGGCTCAATGCGATACAGCGCGCCCTTGCCAGCTCCCATCTCACGATGGATGGATCCCGCCCACAGCCTGCCTGCCGCGTCGACCTTCGCATCGTTGAAGCGAAACTCCGGGTCGAGGATGTCGCGAGCGAGCCAGGTCAGCTCGCCGTCGTGGGTCACTGTCGCGATGCCACTCTTGAGAGCGGCAACCCAGCCACCCGCCCTACGTAGCCCCACTGCACCGACGGGCTGTCCGCAATTCACCACTGTGTGAATGTCCGCATCCGGCGCCCATTCGTGGATGTCGCCTGCCATGATGTCGACCCACGCGAGACAACACCGCACGTCATCCCACACTGGGCCCTCCGCAAGCCAGTGCACGCCCAGGTCGAGGGGCTTGGCGCTGTGGTCAGTCATGGTGGACATCGCGTTCCTTGGGGTGGGGTGGACTAGTACGTGACAGGCGCGGGGCCGAGCTCCTCAAGCACTCGGGCCATCGCGACGTACGCACGGTTGCGATAGGCGATGATCTCCGCGAGGGACTCCGGCGGGGCATTGAGGAATCCACTGCCCGACTTCACACCGAGTGCGCCGTTGTCAACGAGGTTCTTCAGTACCGCTGGGGTTGCGAAGCGTTCGGGAAAGGCCTCTTGCAAACTCGCGTAACAAAACGCGTACACGTCGAGGCCCGCCATGTCGGCGATGGCGAACGGCCCAAAGAACGGCAGGCGGAAACCGAAAGTGGTCCGCACGATCGCATCAATCGCCTCGACGGACGCAACGCCTTCATCGACAAGAGCCGTTGCTTCATGAAAGAGCGCATACTGCAGACGGTTGAGGACAAAACCGGTCGCGTCAGTAATACGCGCTGAGATCTTGCCCGACGCTGCCAGCAGCGTGGCGACCTCCGTCACCACGGCATCGTCCGTCGTGTCGTGCGGGATGAGCTCGACGCCCGGGATGAAGGGGGCGGGGTTCGAAAAGTGGACCCCAAGGAAGCGTTCGGGCGCAGTGACGGTCTCCGCGAGCCGGTTGATCGAGATGGTCGACGTGTTGGAACCGATGATCGTGTTGGGCCTGCTTGCCTGGGAGATGCGAGCAAGAATCGCGTGCTTGACGTCGATGCGCTCAAACACCGCCTCGATGACGAGATCGGCGTCCCTCACAGCGTCTTCAATTGACGGCGCGGCGGTGAGGCGAGCGTCCATCGTGGCCGCAGCGTCGGCCGGGAAAAGCCCTTCGGCAGCGAACTGCTCGGCCTCCTGGACGAGGCGCTCGCGATTGGTGAGTGCAGCGTCGGCGCTCACGTCACTGACAACCACATCCTTGCCCGCGAGCGCGAACACCTGGGCAATACCACCGCCCATGTAGCCGGCGCCCACGATGGCGATGGTGTCGATCATGACGTCTCCTCATAGCTGCAGATCGCGTCAACCTTTGCGGCCGACGCTGAGCGTGGGTCAAAGACATAGCCGAGCCATTCGTCCACGAGCCGCTTGGCAAGTTCGAGCCCGATGACGCGCTCGCCCATGCACAGCACCTGCGCGTTGTTCGACTTGATGGCACGCTCGACGGAGTAGGAGTCGTGGGCTGTGACGGCGCGGATGCCAGGCACTTTGTTGGCCGCGATCGCGACACCGAGCCCTGTGCCGCAGATGAGGAGAGCCCTGTCCGCCTCCCCCGCCGCGACCATCCGCGCGGCGGTCACGGCGATGTGGGGGTAGTCGGTGTGGTCGTCCTGCCGCACGCCGACGTGAGCAACGTGCTCCACGCGGGTGTCGCGCTCGAGTTGATCGCGCAACGCGGAGCAGTAGCCCACGCCCGCGTCATCACTGCCGATGACGATTCTGAGACCGCTCATTGCGCCACCTCCACCCGCTCGGCGAGAGCGGTGACGATGAGGGCGAACGAGGTGGCCCCAGGGTCTTCGTGGCCACGGCTGCGTGCAGCGAGTGGACGGGCACGGCCTCGCTTTGGTTCAAGGCTCGCGGTGGCTACCGCTGCCCTCTCGGCGTGAGCGGCGGCTTCAGCGAGAGCCTCGGCGAGGTGCCCTTGCGCCCCATCGAGCGACCTGGCAAATGGTGCCATCGCGTCGACCATCGTCTTGTCACCCACACTCGCGCCACCCACGCTCTGAACAGCATCGAGCGCGCTGTGGGCCGCTCGCGCGCATGCCGCGGTGCTGCCGTCCCAGTTCTCAAGATGCTCCGCGACTGCCGCAAGGGCGGCGCCCCATAGCGCGCCCGATGTGCCGCCTGCGGTTTCGGACCATGCCTCCCCAGCGCCTGCGAGAAGGTCGCGTGGACTGAGCGCCTCGACGTGTTCGCTTGCAAAGGCGACTGCGGCACCAAGACCCCGCGCCATGCCGGTGCCGTGATCCCCATCCCCTGCAATGGCATCGAGCGCCCCCAGCCGCTCCCTCTCCGCCTCGATCGCGGAGTGTGACTTCTCGAGAAGGGACAGGACGGCCGCGTTCGTGCTGAGTTGCCTCGCGGTGAGGGCGGGAGCCGACGCGCGGGAAGGCCGGGGCGACGACGCGGGCAGGCGCTCCAACGTCGAGGGAGAAGTAGCAGCACGGGCGCGATCGGTGCCTTTCGTTGAGGGAAGCGGATGCCGATCGATGTCCCCGCGCCGATAGGCGGGCGTGGCAGCGGGTGCTCGCCACAAGTCCTCAAGTTCATCGTCGAGCCACGTGAGCGTGACCGAGGCGCCAGCCATGTCCAGACTTGTGACAAGCTCCCCACACTCCGCAATGGTGACGTGCAGCCCCGCCTCCTCGAGCTGAT
>JAEYUX010000064.1 GCA_023432235.1 Actinomycetes bacterium | reverse complement strand
GAGTTGTTGAGACGGCGCCGCGGCGCCCCCTCAACAACTCACCGCAAACGCGCGCAGAACGAGCCGGAACCTCCAACAACTCACCGCAAACTCGGGGTGGGGGAGTGAGGGATAGGCTCACGGCATGCCTCATGACCTCCCACTCGTCGCATCGAGTCATCCCGGTGCGCATCTGACCGTCGAGCAAGATCACGGCGCCATCCTCCGCCGCTCGATCCTCCCGGGCGGTGTGCGCGTCCTCACGCAGCACATTCCGGGGCTCCGCTCCGCCACGATTGGCGCCTGGCTCGGGGTTGGTTCACGGGACGAGGCTGCCGAGCACGCCGGCTCGACGCACTTCCTTGAGCACCTCCTTTTCAAGGGCACTCCCACTCGTAGCGCCCTCGACATCGCCGAGGCCTTCGATCGAGTCGGTGGCGAGTCGAACGCCGCCACTGCCAAGGAGTACACGTGCTATTACGCCCGTGTCATCGACACTGACCTCCACATGGCAACCGCCGTGATCCTCGACATGGTGACCTCCGCCTCCCTCAAAGCGGAGGACTTCGACCTCGAACGCGGCGTCATTCTCGAGGAACTCGCGATGAGCGACGACGACCCCGGCGAGGTCGCCCATGAGCGCTTCGCCGAGTCGATTCACTGGGGACACCCACTCGGCGCACCCATCGGCGGCACCCCCGACATCATCAAGGCGATCACCCACGAGTCGATGCTCGCCCACTATCGCCGCCACTACACGCCCTCAAACCTCGTCGTGACGGCGGCGGGCGGCGTCGACCATGACGAACTCTGCGCCTGGGTTCTCGAAGCACTTGCCGCTGGGGGCTGGGATCTCGACGAGTCGGCAACACCGGCAGCACGCCGCGACGCTTTGGCACCCGTCACCGCAACGGTGACGCCCCGCATCATCATCGGTCGCGACATCGAGCAAGCCCACGTGCTGGTGGGAACCGAAGGCATTCGCGCCGCCGACCCGCGTCGCAACGAAATGGGTGTGCTCTCGACAGTGCTCGGCGCTGGCATGTCATCCCGGCTCTTCCAGGAGGTCCGGGAGAAGCGCGGCCTTGCGTACACGGTGTACTCATTCACTCAGGGGCACGCGGAGACAGGACTGTTCGGCATGTACGCCGCATGCAGCCCAAGCCGCGCGGACGATGTCGTCACCTTGCTCCACGCGGAGCTTGAGCGTCTCGCCGACGGCGTGACGGATAGCGAGCTCGAGCGAGCCAAGGGCCAGATCTCGGGATCAACGGTGTTGCGCCTCGAGGACTCCTACTCCCGGATGTCTCGCCTTGGAAAGGCAGAGCTCGCCTTTGGCGAACTATGGAGCATCGGCGAGGCACTTGATCAAGTGCGCGCGGTGACGGCCGACGCTGTGGCCGGCTTGGCCGCCGAGATTGTCGC
This sequence comes from Actinomycetes bacterium, assembly GCA_023432235.1. Lineage (GTDB taxonomy): Bacteria > Actinomycetota > Actinomycetes > Actinomycetales > Demequinaceae > Demequina. The sequence continues at coordinate 33,294 of JAEYUX010000064.1, read as the reverse complement.
CCGCCCGCGGGTCGAGGTGCGTGTGGGGCCGAGCAGCGACGGTCCTCGCGCATAGGCTAGACCCATGATCAATGTGGCAGTCATTGGCGCAGCGGGGCGCATGGGACAGACGGTGGTGCGTGCCGTCAATGGCGCGGAGGACATGACGGTCGTCGCTGAACTGGATGCGGGTGATGACGTCGTGGCAGCTGCCCGTGCAGGCGCGCAGATCGCGGTTGACTTTACGGAGCCCTCGGTCACCGAAGCCAATGTGCACGCGTTGATCGATGCAGGAATCCACGTAGTAGTCGGTACGTCCGGTTGGGGACCCGACGCTCTCGCACGGGTCGACGAACACCTGAAGGAGCGGCCGGAGCTTGGCGTGCTGATCGCTCCCAACTTCGCGATTGGCGCCGTGCTTGCCATGCGATTCAGCGCGGTCGCGTCGCGGTACTTCGAGTCGGTTGAGCTCATCGAACTGCACCACCCAGACAAGGTTGACGCGCCATCCGGCACCGCAGCACACACGCTTCGTGAGGTGGCGGCAGCCCGCGCGGCCGCTGGCATTGCCCCGTCACCGGACGCAACGACGAGCGACCCGGACGGAGCACGAGGCGCACTCATCGATGGCATTCGCGTCCATTCCGTGCGCTTGCGCGGACTCGTCGCGCACCAAGAAACGCTCTTGGGTAACCCTGGCGAGCAGTTCACCATCCGTCATGACAGTTTTGACCGCGCGAGCTTCATGCCGGGCGTATTGCTCGGAATCCGCGAGGTGGGCCGCCACCCCGGCCTCACCGTAGGCCTCGATCACTTCATGGACCTGTAATGGGGGTGTTGCGCAACCGAGCGTTCCTCGGGGCAGTGGCAATCTGCGCGATCCTCGCCATGTATTTCACGATGGTGGTGGGTCGCGCGATTGTGTTTGTCGAGACAGGCGATCCGATCGCCATCGCTCTTGGCGTGGCGCTCTTTGTCCTGCCCGCTATCGGCGTGTGGTGGATGGTCAATGAGTGGCGACTGGGAACCACCGTGCAACGGATGGCGACCCGTCTCGAGGCCGAAGGTCGATTGCCCATGCATGACGGCGAACGAGACGACTTCGGTCGCTTCACCGAAGACGCAAAGACCGGCATGTACGAGATGGCACGTCGCGGCGTCGAGTTGGCGCCCGAGGATTGGGCCGCGTGGTTCCACGTTGCGTATGCGTACGACGCCGCGCGGGACCGGTCGATGGCCCGCAAGTCATTGCGTTACGCGGCGTCGCTCTTTCGTGCGGAGCAACGGGCAGCTAAGCGCCACTGAGTGGGGCACTTAGGACTCAAGCGAGGAGTGCCACAGCTTCTCTGGAATCGTGATACCAGGGCCGTCGAGTTCGCGCGACATTGCCGCTTCGCCAAAGCCCGCGGCAGAAAGAAAGTCCGCACGGACCGTGTCATCGGCAAGCGCCCAAATCCGCATCTCGGTTGCGTCATTCGCGCGCAGGTGGTCCGCCGCCGCAGCGAGCAAGCGTGAACCGTGACCCCGCCGACGCTTCGCTGGGCATACCTCGAGCGCGATGATGTCGCGGGGCGGGGAGACGGCGACAAAACCGCAGACCTCGCCTAGATGCTCGGCAACAAAGACGCGGTGGCCTGGCGTGGGGGGAGACGAGATCGCGGCTGCCCAGCCCGCAACGACGGCATCGCGATCAAAGGCGTCATGACGGCGTCGGCCAAGGCGGGTTCCAAGTGCGGCGATCCACGAATCCACCTGAACTCGTCCGATTGCTACCTCATCACCCGGCCGGGCGGGACGAACAAAGGAGTCGGGCACGGCGTTCTCGCTCATGCCCCGAGCCTAGGCCTACTCGCTCGGGATCGGTAGGACCTGAGGCTACTCAACCCCACCCGAGGGCGCGCAATCCGGCGGCTATCCCCGCCGCGACCACGACGACGACGATGAACGGAGCGCGTCGCCACAAGAGAACACCTGCGACGGCGAGTGCAGGTACCCGGGCATCAACCTGAAGAGACTGTCCCACCGCGAAGGTTTGGACGGCCGCAAGGCTCAAGAGCAGGGACACGGTGACGAGCGCGGCGATGCGCACGAGGCGCGGATGCTCAAGCGCATGCTCAGGTACCCGGTGGCCCACCGACTTGACGAGCCACATCGCGATACCGGCACCGACAATCGCAACCCACGTCCACATGTACTGCGTCATGCCGCGCTCCCATCTGGAGCGCTCGGCGAGACCGGGTCTTCTGTGCCGGCCGACGCTGGGGCTGAGTCACGCGGGGTGGGCCAGCCAGCAATGACGGCGACGATCGCGGCGACCATGAGCGGCAACCCGGCGGGGGCGATCGGGGTGAGCGCGAGAGCGACGGCAACGGCAACAAGTGCCGTAGCGAGAGCGCGCCGATCGGTGAGGCGTGGCCATACAAGACCGAGGAAGGCGGCAGCAGCAGCGGCGTCGAGTCCCCACGTCGCCGGGTCACCAACGCGTTCGCCAAGCAACGCGCCCACCACGGTGATCGCGTTCCACAGTAGATAGATTCCGATGCCGGTCCACCAAAAGCCCGCTCGTCTCGCCTCGACATCGTCCTCGGGTTGGGCAAGTGAGACGGCCGTTGACTCATCAATCGTGAACTGCGTGCCCCACCATGCACGCGGCCCGCGCCACGGCCGCACGATCGGAGCGAGGGCAACACCATAGAAGCCATTGCGGAGGCCGAGGAAGGTTGACGTCGCGAAGGCGAGTCCGGGGTGGCCTCCCGCACCGATGACGCCCACAAAGGCGAACTGTGATCCACCCGAAAACACGAGCAGGCTGAGCGCGATCGTTTGCCACAGGTCAAGGCCCGCTGCGACAGACAAGGCGCCAAAGCTGATGGCATAGGCGCCAGTCGCGAACGAGACGGACAGTGCTTGCTGGCGCGCCGCGTCAAGGCGGCGCGTCGTGAGACGGGTCATCAGGCGGGCCACTCCAATGGTGCGCCATCTTTGTCAAAGAGCCGCGGCCGCCCATAGGTGGCGAGGGGCTCGCGAGTGAGGTGCTCTTTATCGGCAGTCCACACCCGTGAGGTCACCGACGAGTCTCCGTCTGTGCAGGAGACGCCCTCGCGGACGAGTTCGACAAAACCCAACCGTTGCGCGACGGCCGCCGATGCTGAATTGCTCGGTGCGTGGGCGATCGCGACATACGGTGCGTGAGCGAAGGCGAGGGCAACCCAAGAAAGCGCCGCAGCCGATTCGGTGACAAAGCCCTTGCCTTGCTCGTCAGCGGCAACGAGGAAGCCGATCTCGAGGTGGTCCGGCTCGGTCCGGGGGTGGAAACCGGTGCCGCCCACCAGGCGACCGTCGTCACGCGCGAACATGCCCGTCGTGTACTCGATTCCAGCGTCGTACTCTTCGCGCTGACGGCGAATCCAGGCAGCGCGTTGCTCGACTGTTTCGGGCTCGCGTGCCCAGGGCAGGTAGCGCGCGAGGTGGTCGCGGCTGCGGTCGATGAGATCGTTCAATTCGGGCGCATCCGACACGTCGTAAGGGCGCAACACGAGGCGTTGCGTCTCGATCCGGTACGGCATCGACCACATCGACGTCATGGCGTCACGCGCGCCGATACGTGACGAACCGGTAGGAGAGTCCGGTTGAACTCACCTGCGTTGGAGTCGTGCTCGAGAGGACCCACCGCTCCGGATCGACTTCGGGAGCGAACGCATCGCCGTCGACTTCGAGGTCGATCTCCGTCACGTACAGTTCCTCTGCCAGCTCCACAGCGTCGCGGTACATCCGTTGCCCACCAATGACCCACAGCGTTGCGCCATACGCGAGATCGCCGGTGTCTTGAAGGTGTGAGGCGAGTTCGACAGCGCCCGCAAGCGAGCCGACGGTCGAGGCCCCGTCAAGGACGTCATGTGATGTGACGACGATGTTGACTCGACCGGGAAGGGGGCGGGCCTTGTCCGGCAACGACTCCCACGTGCGCCTGCCCATGATGACGGCATGGCCCGACGTCAGTTGCTGGAAGTGAGCGAGGTCCTCGGGCAAATGCCACGGCAACGTCCCGTGGCGGCCGATGACGGGACGGCCAGAGGAGTCATGGGCCTGCGCCCAGATTGCTTTCAGCATGGGACACCTCACACGGCGACGGGGGCCTTGATGCCCGGGTGGTGTTGATAGTTCTCGATCACCACATCATCAATGTCGTAGTCGAGCAAGGATTCGCGGGGCTTCAACGAGAGGGTCGGGTAGGGGTACGGCTCCCGGCTCAGTTGCAACTTCACCTGCTCAAGGTGGTTCGAGTAGATGTGGCAATCGCCGCCAGTCCACACGAAATCGCCCACGTCGAGGCCGGTCTGCGCGGCAATCATGTGCGTGAGCAGTGCGTATGACGCAATATTGAACGGCACGCCCAGGAACAGGTCAGCACTGCGCTGGTACAGCTGACAACTGAGGCGGCCATCGGCCACATAGAACTGGAACATGGCATGGCAGGGTGCGAGGGCCATCTGCGGAATGTCTGCGGGATTCCACGCAGAAACGAGCAGACGGCGCGAGTCCGGGTTATTGCGGATCTGGTCGATCACCTCGGCCAATTGATCGATGTGCTCCCCGCTCGGTGTGGGCCAGGACCGCCACTGATAGCCGTACACAGGTCCCAAGTTGCCGTCAGCGTCGGCCCATTCATCCCAAATGGTGATGCCGCGCTCCTGAAGCCACCGCACGTTCGTGTCACCGCGGAGGAACCACAGCAGTTCTCCCACCACCGACTTCGTGTGGACCCGTTTCGTCGTGACGAGCGGAAAGCCTTTGCTGAGGTCGTACCGCAAGTGGCGCCCAAAAACGGAGAGAGTTCCCGTTCCTGTCCGGTCGGTCTTGGGGGTGCCGGTGGCGAGCACATCGCGGAGCAGGTCTTCGTACGGCGTAGGGATTGCACTCACAAGGCCACCCTACGCGGCAACGTCCCACGCAGGGGCAACGGCCGACGCGCGCCGCCTCAGCTTCAATCGGGCGCCCGCGGGTAACGTGGTCAAAGTGCCACGCAAACCGACCACACAGGGGTATGCCCATGGACATTCTTGATCTCACGGCCTTGAGCCGCGAACACCTTGATGCTGCGCGCCAGGCGTCAAACGGGCGCAGCTCCACCAAGTTGGTGGGTGACCACACGGCGACGCTTCGGTCCAACCTCATCGCGCTCGCAGCCGGCGCCACATTGCAAGATCATGAGAGCCCGGGTGAGGCCACGCTCCACGTCCTTGAGGGCAGTGTCTCTTTCCATACCGACGGAGAGCAGGTAGCGCTGAATGCCGGAAGCCTCCTCGTCATCCCACCACTGCGCCACGGGCTCACTGCGGTGACGGACGCGGTCCTTGTGCTGACAGTGGCGAAGGCGCCGTGACAGGGCGGTCAATGACGGGCGTCACGGGTTGAGACGAACGCGGTAAGTTATGCGCATGACGACCAGGCCCTTTGGCACAGTTCTCACCGCCATGGTGACTCCCATGCACGAGGGCGGCGCCCTCGACTTTGAGAGTGCGCAGCGCCTGGCGAAGTACTTGGTCGAAAACGGCAGCGACGGTCTTGTCCTCTCGGGCACCACCGGCGAGGCACCAACGACGCACGCCCCGGAGAAGGTCGATCTCATCCGCGCCGTCCGGTCTGCAGTGGGTCCCGATGTGACGATCATTACGGGCGCGGGCTCAAACGACACGGCACACGCGGTGCGGATGGCAGAGCAAGGTGAAGAGGCGGGCGCCGACGGCATCCTCGCTCTCACCCCGTACTACTCCAAGCCCACACAGGCAGGAGTTGTCGCACACTTCCGCGCGATTCTCGGCTCAACTAATTTGCCTGTCATGTTGTACGACATCCCCGGGCGGACGGGGCTTCCCATCAGCGACTGGGCGCTCGACCACATGGCGAGCCACGATCGCGTTGTCGCGGTCAAGGATGCGACCGGGGACGTCGCGCAAGCGGCCGAGCGCATCAAGCGCACAGGCCTCGCGTGGTACTCCGGAGACGAGGCACTCAATCTCGACTTCATGCGGGCGGGCGCCGTTGGTGTGGTGTCCGTCGCCTCGCATGTGGTGGGACTCAAGATGGCGGAGTTCTTCGCGGCCTTTGACGCAGGCGACCACGAGAAGGCTGAGCGCTTGCACGAGTCCCTCTTGCCCGTGTACAACGCGATCTTCAATGGTCCCGCTGCGATCAACGCAAAGTCTGCCCTCGCGTGGGCGGGCATCATCTCAAGCCGCGCGATGCGGCTTCCCCTTCTGCCGGCGTCGGACGCTGACCACGCGGCAACGATCGCGGCGTTGGAAGCCGCGGGAATGACTCGATGAACTTTCACCCTGAACTTCCGAGCCCACCGCCCCTTGTCGAGGGCGCACTCCGTCTTATCCCGCTCGGCGGGCTTGGCGAGGTGGGCCGCAATATGCACGTCATCGAGTACGCCGGAAGGCTGCTCATTGTCGACTGCGGCGTGCTCTTCCCCGAGGAGAACCAGCCAGGCGTTGACCTCGTGTTGCCGGATCTCACGTTCCTCGAGGACCGGCTCGCGGACATCGACGCCGTTGTCCTCACGCACGGCCACGAGGACCACATTGGCGCGGTGCCGTACTTGCTCCGCATGCGCGCCGACATCCCGTTGATCGGCTCCCAATTGACGCTCGCGTTCATCGAGTCGAAGCTCGCCGAGCACCGCATCACTCCCTACACGCTTGCCGTACAGGAAGGCCAGCGCGAGAAGATCGGTGATTTTGATCTCGAATTTGTCGCGGTCAACCACTCGATCCCCGACGCGCTCGCGGTTTTCATCCGCACGCCGGCAGGAACGGTGCTCAACACCGGCGACTTCAAGATGGATCAGTTGCCTCTCGACGGGCGCATCACGGACCTGCGAGCCTTTGCGCGCTTTGGCGAAGAGGGAGTCGACGTGTTCCAGGTCGACTCAACAAATGCTGAGGTACCTGGTTTCACCACGTCTGAAGTGGAGATTGGGCCCACCCTCGACAGGCTCTTCGCGACAGCAACTGGTCGCATCATCGTCGCGTCTTTCGCGTCGCACGTTCACCGCGTCCAGCAGGTGATCGACGCCGCCCACGCTCACGGCCGCAGAGTCGCCTTTGTGGGTCGCTCGATGGTGAAGAACATGGCGATCGCCGCCGAGCTTGGCTATCTCACGGTGCCCGACGGCCTCCTTGTCGACGCGAAGAAGGCCGATCAAATGCCGCGTGACGAGGTGGTCTTCATGTCCACCGGATCTCAGGGCGAGCCCATGGCAGCGCTCAGCCGCATGGCGAGCCGCGACCACAAGGTCGAGGTGGGCAAGGGTGACCTCGTAATCTTGGCGTCGTCGCTCATTCCAGGTAATGAAAACGCGGTGTTCCGCGTCATCAATGGGCTCATGCGTTTGGGTGCCGACGTGGTCCACCAGGGCAATGCACGCGTCCACGTCTCGGGTCACGCATCGGCGGGAGAGCTCCTCTACTGCTTCAACATTCTGCGACCCAAGAACGTGATGCCGATCCACGGGGAGGTCCGTCACCTGCTGGCGGCGAGTCGCCTCGCGCAGAAGACCGGCGTGAGTGCCGACAACATCGTGCTCACCGAGAACGGCGTCGTCGTCGACCTCATCGATGGCGTAGCGCGCGTTGTCGGAGCGATCGACTATCACAACATCTACGTCGACGGATCGTCGGTGGGTGAGATCACTGAAACTGAGTTGAAGGATCGCCGGATCCTTGCGGATGAGGGATTCGTGTCAGTGCTCGCGGTCGTCGATACGTCGAATGGCCAGGTGGTGTCGGGACCGGAGGTCCACGCACGGGGGCTCGCGGAGGACGACAGCGTCTTCGATGCAATTCTCGACGACATCAAGACAGCCCTTGAAGACGCGGCGCGATCAGGTTCTGCCGACAACCATCAGCTCCAGCAAGTGATGCGACGCGTTGTCGGGCGTTTCGTTGGAACGAAACTACGGCGTCGGCCGATGATCATTCCGATCGTCATCGAGGCGTGACCGCTCTCAGGATGTCGCGGACCGACTGACGCGGTGTTCGGGGTGGCTTCCGCGGCCCGTGGGTGGCGCGTCGTAGCCTGAGAGACATCATGGCCTCATCTCGTTCCTCGAGCTCTCGCTCCTCCGCAAACGGACGCCCGCGCCGTCAGAGCACGCCGCCGCGGTCACGGCCTGTGGCCAAGACCAAACCGATGCCGGTGCGCGCGATTCAAGGGATGGGGTCGGGTTCCGCGCGGCTCGTCGGCGGTGGCGTCCGACGCCTGGGTCAAGGAGCGCGCGACGTTCCGCCGGAAGTGCGTCGGGATGGATTGGCGCTCACGCTTGTTGCCTTCGCGGTGCTCGTCGCGGCATCAGAGTGGTTTGGCCTCGACAACTGGTTTGGGCTCCTTCTCCATCGTGTCGCGGCGGGAACGTTCGGCGTCATCTCGCTCGTGTTGCCGCTGCTCCTGTTCGCGATGGCGATTCGCCTCTTCCGAGCGCCTCAAGAGGGTGACACGAATTACCGGATCACCTTTGGTTTCGTTCTCCTCATCATCACCGTCGCCGCGATTATCCACATCGGCGCTGGTCGTCCATCGCCGTCCGAGGGTCTCAATCGGGTGCAGGAGGCGGGCGGCATTCTCGGATTCTTGCCGGGCACACCGCTTGCGAATTTGCTGACGCCCGGCCTTGCGATCTTCATATTCTTGATGGCCTCGCTCGGGGCAGTCCTCGTCATTGTGGGGCGTCCGTTGAGGGACATCGTGTCGTTTGTTGTGGACCTCGTTCGCCGAACGCGAGGTGGGGCAGCCGATGACTATGACGATGATCTCGACCTCCCCGAGCACGGCACCCTCGAACCGACGACGCGCCGGATGAGTCTGCGTGACCGCGCGAGCCGTGCCCGCGGTCGTCTCGGTGGTTATGTAGGTGACGAAGCCTTTGCGTCCGCCGCATCCCGCGAACGGACTCATTTCGATGACATCGTTGACCCGGCCGGGAGGGAGGACACGCCAACGCAGGAGGACCCGACCATCCCCGGTGGGGACAGCGTCGGCTATGGCGGCGGCCTTTCCCCGTACGAGACTCCAGCGTCGTACGAGATGGACGACGCGGCGGAAGATAGCGACGAGGGCATGCCCCGCACGGAGAAGCTTGCTCCGCCCACGGCTGTTGTGCCGGTAGGGGAGCAGGGCGAACTCGAGAACGCGACGCCCTATGTGTTGCCTAGTCCCGAGCTGCTGAAGAAGGGCGCGCCGCACAAGACCCGATCCGCAGCGAATGATCGCGTGGTCGAAGCGCTGACGAGCGTGCTTGATCAGTTCGGTGTGGATGCTGTGGTGACGGGATTCACGCGCGGGCCCACGGTGACGCGTTATGAGGTCGAACTCGGCCAAGGCGTCAAGGTCGAGAAGATCACGCAACTGTCGAAGAACATCGCGTACGCGGTGGCGAGCCCCGACATCCGGATTCTGTCGCCGATCCCGGGCAAGATGGCGATCGGTATTGAAATTCCCAACTCGGATCGCGAGACGGTGTCGCTTGGCGATGTGCTGCGCTCTCCCGTCGCCATCAAGAATGACCACCCGATGGCGATCGGCATTGGCAAGGATGTTGAAGGCGGCTATGTCATGGCCAACTTGGCCAAGATGCCCCACCTCCTTGTCGCCGGTGCGACGGGAGCTGGAAAGTCGTCATTCGTCAACTCGATGATTACGTCGATCCTCATGCGAGCGACGCCATCCGAGGTGCGGATGGTCCTCGTTGACCCCAAACGCGTTGAATTGTCGATCTATGAAGGCATTCCGCACCTCATCACGCCCATCATCACTGACCCCAAGAAGGCCGCGCAGGCGCTCGAGTGGGTGGTGAAGGAGATGGACACGCGCTACGACGATCTCGCGATGTATGGCTACAAGCACGTTGATGACTTCAACAAGGCCGTACGGGCGGGCAAGGTGAAGCCGTTGCCGGGTTCCGAACGTCGCATCACCACGTACCCATATCTGCTCGTCATCGTCGATGAGTTGGCAGACCTCATGATGGTCGCGCCGCGGGACGTTGATGATTCTGTTCAGCGCATCACGCAGCTTGCTCGCGCGGCGGGCATCCACCTCGTTCTCGCCACGCAGCGCCCCTCGGTTGACATTGTCACGGGCACGATCAAGGCAAATGTGCCGTCACGTCTTGCTTTTGCGACGTCCTCCCTTGCCGATTCCCGCGTCGTCCTCGATATGCCGGGCGCCGAGAAACTTGTGGGCCAGGGTGACGCCTTGTTCTTGCCCATGGGGGAGTCGAAGCCGATGCGCGTTCAAGGAGCGTGGGTGACCGAATCGGAGATCCACGCCGCCGTCGAACACGTGAAGCGTCAAGCGCAGCCGAATTTCCGAGAGGACGTCCTCACGGCCGCGAAGGAAGCGAAGGTTGCTGAGGATATCGGCGATGATCTCGACGACCTTCTCCAGGCCGCTGAACTCGTCATCACCACGCAGTTGGGTTCGACCTCGATGCTCCAACGCAAATTGCGGGTGGGCTTCGCAAAAGCTGGCCGGTTGATGGATTTGCTCGAAAGCCGCGAAATTGTTGGGCCTTCCCAAGGCTCAAAGGCGCGTGAGGTCTTGGTCACACCGGACGAATTGGCCTCGACGCTGGCTATTCTGCGGGGCGGTTCCTCGGCTACCGTGAGGGACACATATCCGAGCGATTCCGAGGTCGATTCATGGGAGGATTCTTAGGCCTGCTTGAACGGCCTGAGGTTGCGGCGAGCGCCGCAGTGCTCCTGCTCGTCGGATGCGCCATCATTTTCCTGTCCTTCGTGCGCGCGGCCAAGGTGCGCCGGACGCGGGATGACGCCCTCGCTCGAGAGCGCCGCCTCCGCCATCAAGTCGATGCGATTCTTGCCTCAGCACGCGACGGCATCGTCGTTGTCGCCGATTCCGGCGAGGTCGTGTTGCTCACCGATGTTGGCGCCGCGATGGTCGGTCTCGATAAGGACGCGGTGGTAGGCCGTTCGCTCAGCCGCATGCCGCTCCGCGCGGTCGACGAGCACATGCGTCCCCTCATGCCGCAAGAAGTCTTCACCCCTGGTCGGGACGATATGCGCCCACGCGTCATCGGTGTGCCCGGCCGCCGCGGGCGAGATGACATTCGCTGGGTTCACTTGCGCTCGATCATTGTGGACGACGCTATTGATGGCTCCCGCGCCACGATCACCACGTTGATGGATCCAACGGGCCTCGAAGAAGCGGCTGAGGCGCTCCAGCGTTCCGATACCCAGTTCCGCCGGGCGATGGAGAACGCGCCAAGTGGCATGGCCCTTGTTGACCTTGAGTGGCGCCTCATGGAAGTGAACCGGGCGTTCGCAGAGCTGATGGGTTCCACCGTGTCGGCATTGCGGGGCACTCCATTCAGTGCGCTCTCTCACCCCCACGATCTCCAGGCCGAGCGGGACCAGCTCCAGCGGTTGTACGACGGCTTGCAGAACCATTTCTCGCTGGAAAAGCGTTATGTGCGCGCGGACGGAAACGTGGTGTGGGCAGTACTTGATGTCGCGCTCGTCAGATATGCGGGCGGCGCACCTGACCATTACGTCGTTCAAGTGCGCGACTCAACCGATGACCGCTTGCGTTCCGAGCTGATGGCCCACCGTGCGATGCACGATCCGCTCACGGGTCTCGCGAATCGCACGCTCATGCAGGATGTGTTGCAACAGGTTCTCGACCAGCCCGACCCCACCGCGCGGGTGGGCGTCATTGCCGTTGACCTTGACGGGTTCAAAGGTCTCAACGATCGCTTTGGCCACGCAACAGGCGACAACGCGCTCGTCCATGTCGCGGGAGTACTGCGCTCGGCAACTGCCGGACGTGGCACCGTTGCTCGCATCGGCGGGGACGAATTTGTCATTGTCGTGCAGGACCCTGACGCATCGAAGGCATTGTTTGAGATTGCCGCATCAATCCACTCCGGCCTCAAGCGGCCTTTGCAGGTGAAGCGCCACCAGCTCAACCTTCACGCGTCGGTTGGCATCGCGATGGCAGACGACGAGACGATCCAAGGGGGCGCGCCCAGCCTGCTCAGCGCCGCCGATGCCGCGATGTACCGGGCGAAGGCGCTCGGCAAGTCGCGCACCGAGGTGTATGACCCCACGATGCGAAGCGCGACTGAGAATCAGACTGCGCTGGCAGGTGAACTGGCGCAGGCGATCGAAAATGGCGATCTAGTGCTGCATTACCAGCCAGTTTACGAGCTGTCGACGCGTTCCGTCGTGGGGTACGAGGCGCTCGTGCGCTGGCAGCACCACACGCGCGGGCTCCTCCTGCCGAATGCCTTCCTTGGCCTTCTGGATGATCGCAAACTCGCCACTCAGTTGGGCAGCATGCTGGTGGAGCAGGCGGCGGATTTCATGGCCCGTCACCCGTCTCCCTCGTGCTGGGTATCCCTCAATGTGTCCGCCGATCAACTCGGTGACAGTGAGTTCGCGAATGCCGTGTTGGCTGCGATCGGTGCCCATCATTTGAGCCCGCAGCGTCTTGTTGTCGAGTTGACGGAAGCGTCATTGGTTGCGCCGAACACGCGCATCCGCCATGAGCTCACCGAGCTACGTAACGCGGGAGTGCCCATCCTTCTCGATGACTTCGGAACCGGTGTGTCCCCGTTGTCGTACTTGCGTGACCTCCCTGTCTCAGGGGTGAAACTCGACATGTCCTTTGTTGCCGGGATCCCCGAGGACCCGGCAGGCGCGCGGGTCTCGCGCGCGCTTGGCGCTCTCGCGAGGGAACTTGGGCTGGCGACCATCGCAGAGGGCATCGAAACCGAATCCCAAGCCGACTTCCTCGCACGGTGTGGCTGGCGTTACGGCCAGGGTTGGCTCTTTGGTGTCGCACAACCAGCGAGCGCGGTCATTGCGCAACAGGTGTCGTATCTCGATAGTCGGATCGACCCACGGCCGCAAGACCGCGATAACCCGTTCGATCTGCCACCGCTACCGACGTTGCAATAGTCGCTCGCACGGAGGCTTTTCGCACGGACGCCTCTCGCGCCGCGCTACATGTCCCGTGGCACCATCTCAATGCTGCGCGCAAGAGCCGGCGCCGGCGTCGTCCGCATCGGCGCCTGGCCGCCTACCGCCGCTGCAACTCGATCAATGCGTGCGGCAACCTCGGCCGCTGAGAGGCGCCCCACGCCGTCGGGAATGTCTGTGAGCGCATAAACGCGGTGCTTGCCGAGGCGGTCTACCGTGATGGGGGTCCATTCGGGCGCAACCGTCACGCGTTTATCGCTGTCGACTGTGAACGTCGCGGTGAGGAGAACGCCTGAGTTCGTTTGTGCGACGCAACACTGCGTGTCTTGGTTTGACAGGTAGTTGCCTAGTCCGAACGCGACCCACATGCCGTCACCGTTGGGGCCGCCCGGGAGCAGCTCGATCGGCTGCGGCACATGCGCATGGTGGCCCACATACAGGTCGACGACGCCCGACTCCGCAATGCGCTCCGCCAACAGCCTCTGGGCGGGCGTTGGCTCGGTTCGATACTCGACGCAGCAATGCACTGACGCGACAACGACGTCCGCGCCTGCGTCACGAGCACGCTGGGCCGCAGCGATGACGGGGTCGGCGTCGGAAGCCTCCGCGTTGAACGTGTCGACCGCCCAGGGCTCGCCGGGTGGCTTCGGAAGTCCGTTGAGGCTGTCATATGTGAGCGAGATGTGTGCGACGCTTACCGGCTCGCCGTCTCCCTGAACGACGTACATCTGCGTGCTCAGCGCTTCCGTCTCAGTGCGCGACGTACCGGCGGCGCCCATTCCTGCCGCAGCGAACTCGGCGAGCGTCGTTTCAATACCTGCCTTGCGGCGGTCGACGCTGTGATTGGAGGCAGTCGAACAGCCATCCCAGCCGTCCTCAGCAAGATCAGGGACCATCTCGCGGGGAGAGCCGAACATCGGGTAGCCGGACGGCGCCGTGCCCGGGGGTGCGACAGGCACCTCCATGTGGCACAGCGCGAGATCGGCGCCAGCAATGTAGGGACGGATGGGCTCAGTGAGGGGACTGAAGTCGATGCCGTTGCCCGTGGTTGCGGAACTGACAACTGGCGCGTGAGTGAGAACGTCGCCGGTGGCGACAAGGGTAAAGCTCGTTGGGGGAGCGGGCGGAGGCGTGGGCGCACTCGCGCGCTCGACCGTTGACTCGGGTTCGACCGTGACGGTGGGCGGTGTCGTCGTGTCCTCTGGCGTGAAGGCCGGCGCCCCCGCCACACCCGCGATCACGCCCACGGCGATTGCGGCAGGAAGCCAGAGGGCAAGGGATGCCCGACGGGGCGCGCGTGAAGCCATGCCCGCCATTATGGCTGGTCGTCCCCAGTGAGACCGCGTCCCAGTACGCTGTAGGCGTGGTCCGTGACGTCCCCAACCTGCTGACGGTGCTGCGGCTCTTCGCGGTTCCCGTCATGGTGTTGTGCCTCGTGTGGGACGGCGGCGAGGAAGCAAGTTTGCGGTGGCTCGCCTTTGCCGTGTTTATCGCGGCCGCTTTCACAGATTGGCTAGATGGCTACCTGGCGCGACGTTGGGACGTTGTCTCCGCCTTCGGCAAGCTTGCCGATCCGCTCGCCGACAAGGCGCTTGTGCTCGGCGGACTCGCTGTGCTCGCCTATCGCGAGGAAATCCCGTGGTGGCCACTCATTGTCATCGCGATCCGTGAAGCGGGAGTCACTCTCGGCCGGCTCGCGGTCGCGAAGGATGTGGTCATTCCAGCGTCGCTGGGCGGCAAAGCGAAGACCGCACTGCAGGTCATTGCGCTGTTCTTGCTCCTCATGCCTGTCGCCGTCACGTGGGTGGACACCGCGGGTTGGTGGATCCTTGTGGCGTCGGTGGTGGTGGCAGTGGCAACGGGCATTGACTACGGGTGGCGCATTGCGCGGATCCTGCGTACCCACGCGGTGAAGCCCGACGCTGCTGACGCCCGGGTGGCGTCGGCGGAAGGAAGCGGACATGGGCTCTGAGGCGGTCGAGGCCATCGCGCTCGCCTCCGAACTCGGTGTGACGATCGCAACGGCCGAGTCGCTCACCGGGGGAAAGGTCTGCGAAGCGCTCGTTGAGGTGCCAGGGGCCTCGCACGTGGTGCGCGGCGGCGTCGTTGCCTACGTGGTTGACGTGAAGCATGACGTGCTCGGTGTCGCGCAGGATCTGCTCGACACTCTTGGGCCCGTCAGCGAGCCGGTGGCGCTGGCCATGGCGCGCGGTGCACGACGTCTCATGGGTGCGGACGTCGCGGTGGCGACAACGGGCGTTGCTGGTCCAGAACCGCATGGGGGTGAGGCGCCAGGCACTGTGGTGATCGCAGTCGCCGGGCCTAAAGGCGAGACCGTCACAACACTTCACCTCAGTGGTAATCGCGACGATATAAGACGTGAGACCACTCGATTGGCGCTCGTCGAGTTGCGCATGTTGCTCGCGGCGTGAGTTTTCTTGAGGTTTGCGCACCGGAATCGGGAACAGGCCTGCGGTAGTCTGCGTTAAAACGAACATGCACGATGGACGCTATGTGAAGGGAGCTCGGATGCCCATTCTTCGCAATGAACTCGGCGACGTGCTCCGGGACGCTCGTTTGGGCCAGGGAAAGACGTTACGCGACATTTCGTCGGAGGCACGTGTTTCCCTTGGCTACCTCAGTGAGGTGGAGCGAGGCCAGAAAGAGGCCTCCAGCGAGTTGCTGTCCTCGATCTGCGAGGCACTTGACGTGCCGATGTCGGTGATCTTGCGCGAAGTTTCGGACCGATTCGAGCTTGCTGAGAGCCTCGTCGATCCCCGGTCCCTTGGCCGTATGCCCGTCATGCCGACGATCCCCGACACCGTTCCGGAACTGCTTCAGTCAATCGAGCAGTAGGTCTGGTGCGGCTGTCCGAGTTTCGCGGCCTTGTTATCGAGGTCTTTGGCGATACGTATGCGACAACGCTGTGTCGCGAGGTTGCACTGACCGGACTCGATTCACTCACCGTTGATGAGGCGCTGGCGCGCGGAGTCGCGCCCCGCGACGTGTGGCATGCGTTGTGCGATCAAATGGATGTGCCCGACGCTCAGCGACGCGGTCTCGATCCTCGGCATATCGTTCCTCCCCGACGCTGACCTTGGGGCTTTGCGCCCTTTCTCCGGAGGAGCCTCACGACGTCGCGATGACAACACGGCGTGTCGCACGCATTCGAACGCATGTTCGATTATTCTCGTCCACAGGGCAGATGTTCGGCCACTATCCCCACGGGGCGAGTGTCGTCGAGCCGATGTCAGAGGCGCGTCGTAGCGTCGTAGGTATGACACGGCACCTTCACGGTGTCCCCGAGCCGACAGGTGTTGGCGCAAGCGATGAAGGATGAGCACATGGCACAAGCAGCGGATCGCGCAAAGGCCCTAGAGGCAGCGCTTGGACAGATTGACCGGCAGTTCGGCAAGGGCTCGGCAATGCGGCTTGGCGACCAGGAGCGCGTCGCTGTCGAAGCAATCCCCACTGGCTCAATCGCTCTTGACATCGCTCTCGGCATTGGCGGACTGCCTCGCGGGCGCATCGTTGAGATTTACGGGCCCGAATCCTCGGGTAAGACCACCGTCGCACTGCACGCAGTGGCGAGCGTGCAGCGTGCTGGCGGTACCGCCGCGTTTATTGACGCCGAACACGCACTCGATCCCGAGTACGCCAAGAAGCTCGGCGTCGACACCGACAGCCTGATCGTCTCCCAGCCAGACACGGGTGAGCAGGCGCTTGAGATTGCGGACATTCTCGTCCGTTCCGGTGGAATCGACATCCTTGTCATCGACTCGGTCGCGGCGTTGGTGCCCAAGGCGGAGATCGAGGGCGAAATGGGTGACAGTCACGTCGGCTTGCAGGCTCGCTTGATGTCGCAGGCACTCCGAAAGATCACCGGTGCGCTCAACAACACCGGTACCACCGCGATCTTCATCAACCAGTTGCGTGAGAAGATCGGCGTCTTCTTCGGCTCGCCCGAAACGACAACCGGCGGAAAGGCGCTCAAGTTCTACGCGTCGGTGCGTCTCGATGTGCGGCGAATCGAGACCCTCAAGGAGGGCACTGAGCCCGTTGGTAACCGCACCCGCGTCAAGGTCGTCAAGAACAAGATGGCGCCTCCTTTCAAGCAGGCAGAGTTTGACATCCTCTACGGACAGGGCATTTCGAAGGAGGGCGGAATCATCGATCTGGGCGTTGAGCATGGCTTCGTCAAGAAGTCGGGAGCCTGGTACACGTACGAGGGTGACCAGTTGGGACAGGGCAAGGAGAACGCCCGCAACTTCTTGAAGGACAACCCGGATCTGGCCACCGAGATCGAGAAGAAGATCAAGGCCAAGCTCGGTGTGGGCGCTGTGCCTGCGGTTGATGACCCGATTGAGGCGCTCGAAGCCGCGATGGCGCAAGAGGAGTCTTCTCTCTAGCGGGAGACCTTCCCCTCTTCACCATGACCACGCGCGCTCGGCAGGACCCACCCACGACGGATCCTGCCGAGCGCGCGCGTGCGTTGGCGCTCGCAATTCTTGATCGGGCGCCCCGATCGCGCGAAGAGTTGCGCCGGCGTCTTATCGCCAAAGAGGTTGAGCCCGCGATCGCCGACTCGTTGATCGAGCGGTATGAAGAGGTTGGACTTCTTGACGACACGGCGCTCGCTGCCACCATTGCGAGAACGCGCCACGCAGAACGCGGGCTTGCTCCGCGGGCGATCGCCATGGAACTGCGTCGCAAAGGCTTCTCCGCGGACGACATTGAGGCTGCGCTGGAACCACTCACGGTGGACACGCAGCGCGAAACCGCGCGAAGTCTTGCTGAGGCCCGTTGGCGCAGAACCGCGGGAGCAGACAAAGAGGCGCGAGTTCGCAGAGTTGTTGGTCATTTGGGTCGCAAGGGGTACTCGCCATCCTTGGCATTCGCCCTCGTGCAAGACTTGATGCGTGCCGATAGAGAGGCCGAGCAGAATTGAGGAGGCGGCGTGCAGACCATCGTGACGGTTGCAACCCTGCTCTTGTTGCTTGCCGCTCTGCTCGTTGTCAATCGCGCCCGTAAAGAAGCAGCCGAAGAGCGAGAGTCTGCTCGGGCCGAGGCGGCAGCGATCCGGGATGAGGCCCGGCTTTTTCAAAGTGATGTGCAACGACGCGAAGAACGCCTCGCTCTTCAGGAACGGCAACTCGCTGACGACCAGCGCAATGCTCAGAGTTATGCGCGGGGTCTCGATGATCGCGTGGCCGCGATCGCGCGGGATGAGAAGCAACTCCTTACTCGAAGGGACGAGATCGAGGCCGAGTATGTCGAACGGCTCGCCGCTCTCGCCGAGATGTCTCTCGATGACGCCCGCGAGTCTCTCCTCGCCCGCGTGCGAGCCGAGGCGGAAGCGGCAATCGCACAGGACGCACACCGGCTCGCAAAGAAGGTGCAACGCGAGGCGGAGACGATGGCGCGCGAGGCGATCGTCGAGGCAATGCAGCGGCAGGCAGGCGCATCGACAACTCAGTCCGCGACCACGCGCATTGCTCTTCCCTCCGAAGAAATGAAGGGCCGCATCATCGGCCGTGAGGGACGTAACATCCGAGCCTTCGAAGCGCTCACTGGCGTCAATGTCATTGTCGACGAAGGCGATAACGCTGTGTATTTGTCGAGCTTTGACGTGGAGCGGCGAGAGATCGCTGAAGTAACGCTTCACGCGCTCATCGCCGATGGGCGCATCCAGCCGCACCGCGTCGAGTCTGCTTATGAGAAGGCACGCGCAGATGCCCCGGCGCGGTCGCTCACCGCCGCGCTTGACGCCGTCGAGCAAGCCGGAGTCGAGGCAGTTCCCGCTCCGTTGCTCGAGTTGCTCGGCGCGCTACGGCTTCGAACCTCGTATAACCAGAATGTGCTGGCGCACCTCGTTGAATGTGCGCAGATCGCGGGGAACATCGCCACGCAGATCGGTGCTGACGCGACGGTTGCGCGTCGCGGAGCATTTCTTCATGACATTGGCAAGGCGCTGACCGGCACGCGCGAAGGTACCCATGCCGCGCTCGGCGCGCAGGTCGCGCGTGAGGTTGGGGAAAGCGCCCTCATCGTCAACGCCATCGCCGCTCACCATGATGAAGTTCCTCAGGAGTCGCTCGAAGCGGTCATCGTTCAGATCGCCGACGCGATTTCGGCGTCTCGACCGGGCGCGCGCCGCGATGACAGTGATACGTATGTCGACCGGATGGAAGCACTCGAGCGCCTCGTCGCTGAGCACGAGGGCGTCGACCACGTCTACGCGATGGCACAGGGTCGCGAGCTCCGCGTTGTCGTTCAGCCCGACAAGGTCGACGATGACGGCACTGCCGTCTTGGCACGTACACTTGCCGAGCACATTGAGAAGGACTTCGGCTTTGCCGGCGAGATCAAAGTGACGGTAATTCGCGAAACACGCGCGAATTCCGTTGCAGGACAGGCATGACTCACACCCCACGCACCTACCTCGTCAAGACACTCGGCTGTCAGATGAATGTTCACGACTCCGAGCACATGGCGGGTCTCCTTGAGGGCGCCGGCTACACGGCCGCTGCACCAGGCGAACAGATTGCCGATGTTGTTGTCATCAACACGTGTGCGGTGCGCGAGAACGCGGCCACGCGCCTCTACGGCAATCTTGGTCAACTTGCGTCGGTCAAGCGTTCGCGACCGGGAATGCAGATTGCCGTGGGCGGTTGCCTCGCTCAGAAGGACCGTGGCGAGATCGTCGACAAGGCGCCCTGGGTTGATGTGGTCTTTGGTACTCACAACATTGATGTGCTCCCTGCGCTTCTCGACCGCGCCCGTCACAACGCCCATGCGCAGGTAGAGATCGAAGAGTCGCTCAAGGTCTTCCCGTCGACGTTGCCGAGCCGCCGCGATTCGATCGCCTCCGGTTGGGTATCGATCTCCGTGGGCTGCAACAACACGTGCACCTTCTGCATTGTGCCGAGTCTGCGCGGCAAAGAGAGGGACCGCCGCCCAGGCGAGATTCTCGCCGAAGTCGAGGCGCTTGTGTCTCAGGGCGCCGTTGAGGTGACGTTGCTTGGTCAAAACGTCAACTCGTACGGAGTCGAGTTTGGCGACCGGGGCGCCTTCGCCAAGCTCTTGCGCGCATGCGGCGACATCGAAGGGCTCGAACGCGTGCGCTTCACCTCGCCTCACCCGGCGGCTTTCACCGACGACGTCATTGACGCGATGGCGCAGACGCCCAATGTGATGCCAAGCCTCCACATGCCGTTGCAATCAGGTTCCGACCGGATACTGCGCGCAATGCGACGCTCGTACCGTTCTGATAAGTACCTAGGGATCCTCGACCGGGTGCGCGCGGCGATGCCCGACGCTGCCATCACGACCGACATCATCGTCGGCTTCCCCGGGGAGACGGAAGAAGACTTCCAGCAGACGCTGAGCGTCGTCGAGGCGGCACGCTTCACGAGTGCGTTCACTTTCCAATACAGCCCGCGTCCGGGGACGCCTGCCTACGACCTTGAGCCGCTGCCTAAGGACGTGGTGCAAGAGCGCTTTGAGCGGCTTCTCGCCCTTCAGGATGAGATGACATTGCGAGATTCCCAGGCACTCGTCGGACGCACCGTCGAATTGCTTGTGCTCGATGGCGGCGGACGCAAGGATGCCGGGTCCGATCGGATGAGCGGACGCGAGCCGGGCAACCGGCTCGTCCATTTCACGGTGCCCACGGGTATGGCCGCGCCGCGCCCGGGCGACATGGTGACGGTCGAGGTCACTCACGGTGCTCCATATCACCTCATCGCGGATTCCGGAATCGCAGGTGGCGTGTACTCGGTGCGCGCGACTCGCGCAGGCGACGCATGGGAACGGGCGGCAGGAGGCGAGCACAGCCACGGCGACGCGTGCGGTACGGGCGCCAGCGCACCCGCGGGGCCCGTCACGTTGGGCCTCCCATCCATCCGCGTCGCGGGCCGGTGAACACCGCGCACGACCTCCCCATCATTGCGGTGGTGGGTGCGACAGCGACCGGGAAGTCGGCTGTCAGCTTGCGTCTTGCGCACATCCTCGGTGGCGGTGACCAGGCCGAGATCATCAATGCCGACTCGATGCAGTTCTATCGCGGGATGGACATCGGCACGGCGAAGGTGCCGGTCGCGGAGCGCGCAGGAATCACGCACCATCAACTCGACACCCTTGACGTCCACGAGGACGCCTCAGTCGCACAATTCCAAGAAGGCGCTCGCGCCAATATCGATGAGATACGAGAGCGCGGTGCTCAACCGATCATCGTCGGCGGCTCGGGACTGTATCTCCGCGCACTTCTTGATCGTTTCGATTTTCCCGGCACCGATCCCGCCGTGCGTGCACGTCTCGAGGAACGCGCAGAGCGGGAGGGGCCGGGTTTGCTCTATGCCGAGCTTGCCGAACGCGACCCCGAGGCGGCCCGCAAGATCCATCCGCGTAATGCGAAGCGCATCGTGAGGGCGCTCGAGATCATTGAAGTGGCAGGGACCTACACAAGTTCTTTGCCTCGTCACGAGTACCACCAGCCTGCCGTGCAGGTGGCGCTTGAGGTACCGATTGCGGATCTTGATGCGCGCATCGCGGCGCGCACGGATGCGATGTTTGATGCCGGCCTCGTCGACGAAGTGCGCAGGCTTGAAGGTGAGGGCCTGCGCAATGGCGTGACCGCCCAACGCGCCGTCGGTTATGCCGAAGTGCTCGCATTCTTTGACGGTGAGATCACCGAAGCCGAGGCACGCGAACTGATTGCCCGCAACACCCGCCGTTTGGCTCGCCGCCAAGACCGGTGGTTCCGCCCTGACCCGCGGGTTATCTGGGTGACAGGTCCTCGCGACGCGGACGACGTCGAGCGTGCAGCACACGACGTGTTGGCCGCGGTCGAGCGGGCCACCGTAGGCTGATACTTATGGATCGCCTCCGCTTCACCAAGGGTCACGGCACAGAGAACGACTTTGTGCTGCTCTTTGACGAGCATGGCGAACTTAATCTGAGCCCTCAGCTCGTGCGGTATCTGTGTGACAGGCGAGCGGGGATCGGTGCCGATGGTGTCATCCGTGCAGTGCGGTCTGGTCACCTTGAAGCGGGCGTCGGCTTCACCACTGACATGTGGTTCATGGACTACTGGAACTCAGACGGCTCACTTTCTGAGATGTGCGGAAATGGTGTGAGGGTCTTTGCCGCATTCCTTGAGCGCGAGGCGAACGAGCAGCTCGAGGACGGCCTCACGATCGGCACGCGCGGCGGTGAACGTCGCGTGACGGCTCTAGGACAAGGGCGGTACGCGGTGGGAATGGGGCGCTATCGCCTCGGCGACAGTGCGGTGGGCTTCGACTCCCAGGTAGCGGCACGCGGCCTCTCAACGGCGCGCCCCGCGCTCAGCGTTGACGTTGGCAACCCCCATCACGTCGTTGCACTCGCTACCGAAGATGAACTCGCCGGGCTCGACCTCACCGTTGCCCCACAGGTCCAGCCGCTTCCGCCGAACGGGTCAAACGTCGAGTTTGCCGTCACTCTTGGCGGAGAGGTCGTCGATGGTGTGCCGCGAGGAAAGGTGCGCATGCGCGTTCATGAGCGCGGCTCGGGGGAGACGCGGTCATGTGGAACGGGTGCATGCGCGGTCGCGCTTGCGGTGCAATCGTGGGCAGGAGCTGGCGCTCCCACTGTGTGGGATGTCGCGGTGCCCGGCGGCGAGGTGACGGTGCGCATCGGACCCGAACAGACGATCCTCGAGGGCCCCGCTGTGCTTGTCGCCGACGGCGAGGTTTCACTCCCGGTATCGCTCGACTGACGCCGAGCGGCGCTACTGCGCGGAGGTTCGCGTGAGACGCAGGATCCTGAACCCTTTGGACGATCGAATCTTCTCGATCGTGCCCCACGGGTTGCCAGCGTCGTCCCTTTGCTCGACAAGCCAAGCCGTGAGGGAGTCGGCCCCCAAGTTTTTTTGAACGACGAGCCACACCTCTCCACCAGGCTTTACTCGAGGCACCCAGCGGGTGAGCAGAGCGTGAAGCTCCGCCTTGCCGATGCGGATCGGCGGGTTCGACCAGAGTGCGTCGAATACGAGATCTGGAGCGACAGCGTCCGGCAATAGCGCCTCAATGGGTGCCGTGGCGGTCTGTGAAGCGATGCGAGCGGCGTTGCGAGTGACAAGGTCGAGTGCTCGTTCATTGACGTCTACCGCATACACGTGTGCGGACGGCATACGGATGGCGGCGGTCAGCGCGATTGGACCCCAGCCACACCCAAGGTCAAGGACGTTTCCAGCGGGAGGTGTACCCACCGTGTCGAGGAGCACCGATGTCCCCAGATCCACGTGACCGGGAGAAAACACACCGGGCGCGGTCTCGACCTGCAGCGGGTAGCCGTCAAGCACCACGCTGATCTCACGGCGCTCATCAGCTGAGGCTGGTTCCGCCGCAAAATAATGGTCCACGGCGCCCCAGCGTAGTGCCCCACCGAAGGTAAGGCGCTCGATGCGACAATGGAGGTCTATGTCTGAACGAGATGCTGATCAGCTGGAGCCGGATCGCTCCGCACACGGGCGAGACGATGACGCAGGCGCTCGCTCTGAGCGCGTGATCGAAAGAGTGCTCTCGCGAGAGGGAACCGCACTGTCGCGTGACGACGTGTCCGGATCGGATGCAGACGGCGATCAGTTCGAGCGTGAAGAGCGTGCCGCATTGCGACGTGTGGCGGGACTGTCGACCGAGCTCGAGGACATCACCGAGGTCGAATACCGGCAACTGCGCCTCGAGAAAGTCGTCCTTGTGGGTCAGTGGTCGAGAGGGACGGCCGAGATGGCCGAGGTCTCTCTGCGAGAACTTGCTGCGCTCGCGGAGACCGCAGGTGCGGAGGTCCTCGACGGCCTCCTCCAGCGTCGGCCGCACCCGGACCCTGCCACGTACATCGGCAAGGGCAAAGCGGAAGAGCTTCGCGACATCGTCGCGGCAGTCGGTGCCGACACCGTCGTGGCGAACGATGAACTCCAACCAAGCCAGCGGCGTGCCCTTGAAGACGTCGTCAAGGTGAAGGTCATTGACCGCACGGCCTTGATCCTCGACATCTTCGCCCAACACGCAAAGTCGAAAGAGGGCAAGGCGCAGGTCGAACTTGCCCAGCTCGAGTACTTGCTCCCGCGCCTTCGCGGCTGGGGTGAGTCAATGTCGCGGCAGGCCGGTGGCCGTGTTGCCGGTGGTGAGGGAATCGGCTCCCGCGGTCCCGGTGAAACGAAGATTGAACTTGACCGGCGCCGAATCCGCACGCGTATGGCGCAGTTACGTCGCCAGATCCGCGGGATGGAGCCCGCGCGTCAGGTGCGCCGCGAAACCCGGCTCGCGATGCCCAATGTCGCGATTGTCGGCTATACGAATGCGGGCAAATCGTCGTTGCTCAATCGACTCACAGGCGCGGGCGTTCTGGTCCAGAATGCGCTCTTCGCCACGCTTGATCCGACAGTGCGGCGCTCCCGCACCCCCGACGGCCGCGAGTTCACCTTGTCCGACACAGTGGGATTCGTGCGTGACTTGCCCCACCAGCTTGTCGCCGCCTTTGCGTCAACGCTCGAGGAAGTCGCGTTCGCGGACCTCATCCTCCACGTGGTCGATGCCTCCCACCCCGACCCTGAAGGCCAGATTCGCGCAGTGCGCGAAGTGCTTGCAGACGTGCCGGGAGCGGAGACCGTGACGGAGATGCTTGTCCTTAATAAGGCCGATGTGGCAGATCCTGAGACACTCCTGCGGTTGCGAGGACGGCGGGAAGAGACCGTCGAGGTCTCAGCCCTCACGGGCGAAGGCATTGACGAGCTAATGGAGGCGATCGCCCGGCTTCTGCCGCGACCACCGGTGCGCGTCGACCTCACCGTGCCGTACTCGCGCGGCGACCTCATCGCCGAGGCGCATCGCGAAGGTGAAGTGGTGAGCGAGGACCACGACGCTGCTGGCTACCACCTCGTGGCGGACGTGTCTGAGTCGTTGGCAGCCCGCATTCGGGAAGCGGCGGGCGCGTCATCGTGAGCCCGGCCGACGCGCCGCCCGTCACCGAGTTGCTCGCGCATGTGGTCGAGGCGATGGACGGCGAGTATCGCGCCGGCCAGGAAGACATGGCGCTGAGTGTCGCGCGTGCCCTCGATGACGGTGAGCATTTGCTTGTTCAGGCGGGCACTGGCACCGGTAAGTCGGTCGGGTACCTGGTGCCAGCGATCGCACGCGCGGTGACGCACGACGAACGCATCGTGGTCAGCACCGCCACGCTCGCACTGCAACGTCAGGTCTTCAGCAAGGACCTGCCGGCGGTCATCGATGCACTCGCGCCGACGCTCGGAACTCGTGCGCGCACAGCGCTTTTCAAGGGACGTAGCAACTACCTTTGCATCAACAAGATGCGCGGTGGTTATCCGGACGATGAGGTCGACACCCTAGCGATCGGTCCCACATCCGACTTGGGTCGCGAGGTGGCTCGCCTCCATGAATGGGCCGAGGAAACCGACACCGGCGACAGAGACGACCTCGTCCCGGGTGTGAGCGGCCGTGCATGGGCTCAGGTGGCGGTGAGTGGGCGCGAGTGCCTTGAGGGCAACTGCCCGTTACTGACGGAGTGCTTCTCACAACGTGCGCGCGACGAGGCGGCACAGGCGCACATCGTCGTGACGAACCACGCGGTGTTGGGTGTCCAAGCCACAAGTCACGACATGCTGGGCGAGCACGATGCGCTCATCATTGATGAGGCGCATGAACTCGTGTCACGCATCACCTCGTCGGCGACGAGTGAACTGACCGTTCGCCAGATCGAGAGAGCCGCGCAACGTGCTCGCCGACTCGGTGTCGCATCGCCACACCTTGATACGGCTGCACGCGCCCTCGATGCGGCCCTCGACAACGAAAGCATCGGCAGGTTACGTCACGGGCCCGGCGAGCAGTTGGCTGCCGCAATCGAACTCGTCCGTTCAGCAGCGAAGGACGCCCACAGCGCCGTCAGCAAATTGGGTAAGGCCGACGCTGGGGGCGACAGCGGCGGAGGCGTCAAGATGGCGACCGCGGCGCTCGGCGATGTCATCGATGTATGTGACGAGCTTCAGGCTGAGTCGGGGGGATACGTCGTGTGGCTGGCGCCGCCCGACGGTGACTACGAGGCGCAGACACCCGCCCGCATCCTTGCCGCACCGCTCAATGTCGCAGCGCTCATTGGCGAGCGTCTTCTCGCCGAGAAGCCTGCGGTATTCACGTCCGCAACACTCGCACTGGGCGGGGGCTTTGACACCGTGGCACGCCATCTTGGTGTGGAGAGCCCCACGACCCTTGATGCAGGCAGCCCGTTCGACTATTCCCGCCAGGGAATCCTCTATGTCGCGTCCCACTTGCCGCGGCCAGGCACCGGCGGCATCTCTGACGAGGCGCTCGATGAGCTCGCGGCACTCATCGAAGCGGCCGGTGGGCGGACTTTGGGGCTGTTTTCGTCACATCGCGCGGCGCTGGCAGCGACGGAGGCAATGCGTGAGCGGCTGGACGTGCCGATTTTGTATCAGCGTGACGACCAGGTGTCGACGTTGATTCGACAGTTCAGCGAGGATCCACGCGCATGTTTGTTTGGTTCGACGACCTTATGGCAAGGGGTCGATGTACCAGGGGCGACGGCGAGCCTTGTCGTCATCGATCGCATCCCGTTTCCTCGGCCGGATGAGCCGATTTCCCAGGCTCGGGCGGAAGCGATCGCTCAGGCAGGGGGCAATGGCTTCCTGGCGGTGAGCGGCACGCATGCCGCCTTGCTCTTGGCTCAGGGGGCGGGCCGCCTCATTCGCGCGGCCGATGATCGCGGCGTTGTCGCCGTCCTCGATCCACGCCTCGCAACGGCAGGCTACCGAGGCTTTCTCACTCGCTCAATGCCGCCGATGTGGATGACGACGTCGCAGCAAGCAGTTCTCGGAGCGCTACGCAGGCTTGCAGAGGATGCCGATGAGGGAGCTGAATCTCGTACCCTAGAGCCGGAGGTGGCCAAGCAATGACCACAAGTGGTGAGAGTGAAGACTTCGAGCGCGGTCAACGCGCCGAGCGCGAGCGCTTTGCTGAGTACCTAGCGCACTACGAGAAGAGCAGCCGCGCGATGGCGGAGCAGGCAACAAGCGATGAGTCGCGTGTCTACCAAAGCACGATTGCCAATGCGATGCAGGCGATGCGCCAAGCAATCACCGGCGGTTTCCATTGGAAAAACGAATGGCGGGAGTCCTCGTAAGGACCCCCGCCATTGCGTGTCGACAGGTGATTAGTAGATGTCTTCCGTGAGCTTCCAGCCGCCATCCTTGACCAGGCGCATCGTGATCGTCTCTTCGATGTCCTCGGAGGCAGGCAGGCCGAAGGACTCGAGTTCCTCGACGGTGTAGCCAGTCTCCTTGACGTAATCAACCGTCATCGTGAGAGTGACCTCCACGGTCGCCGAATCGCCATCAATAGTGGCGTCACCAACGGTGAACTTCATGTCCGCGGTTTGCTCGCCGAACAGGCCGGCTTCCGACGATGACTCGCAGTCCTCGAGCGCCTCGCCTTCGTCGGTGCCCTCGTCGAACTTCATCATCGACACCATTGCCTTGCAGTCGCCATCCTTCGCGGCGTCAAGGAACGACTCGACGGCGGCCTCAGGCGTCGATGAACCGCCGCCGCCTCCGCCGCCAAGCATCATGACAAGGACGACGGCGATGGCGCCGATGACGACAACGCCCGCGCCCAGACCCACCCACAGTCCCGTCTTGGAAGTCGGCGATTGGGCGGGGCCAGGTGACGCATAAGACTGCGCCGCTGCGGGGGGCGCTACCGGTGCCGCGGGCGCGGCTGGAGCTGCCGGTGCCACAGGCGCGGCTGGAGCTACCGCGGCAGGCGGTGCAGGAGCTGCGGGGGCTGCGGGAGCGGGGGGAGCGGCAGGAGTCGCTGCTACCGGCTGCGCAGGAGCGGCGGCTGCCGGAGGCTCCGGCGTCGCTACTGGCGCCGCCGGAGCGGTTGTCTCAGGAAGCGGCGCGGTGTGAGCGGTCCACTGGGTGCCATCCCAGTACCGCTGTTGACCTTGACCGTCGTTGTACCAACCGGCTGGAACTGACATGACAACCCCCTCAACATTGTGGTGATGGCCGCAACACTAGCAGTCACTTACGTGCCGCAAGAGGCCTCACCTATGGGTAGATTTCCCCATCCCTGCCGACGTCGTTGGGCTATATCTTGCGGAGCACAGAGACGACCTTGCCCATGATCTGCGCGTGCGTGCCGTCGATCGGGGTATACGCCGGGTTGTGGGGGATGAGCCATACGTGGCCGTCCCGCCTACGGAACGTCTTCACCGTTGCTTCGTCATCGAGAAGGGCAGCGACAATGTCGCCGTTCTCGGCCGTCTGCTGACGCCTCACGACAACCCAGTCACCATCGCAGATTGCCGCATCAATCATCGAATCGCCCGAGACGTTAAGCATGAAGAGCTCGCCGTCTCCAGTGAGTTGGCGGGGGAGAGCAAACACATCTTCGACCTGTTGGTCGGCGAGGATGGGCCCACCTGCAGCGATCCGGCCGACAAGCGGAACGTCGACAATGCGCTCATCTGAACGAGAGCTTGAGAACTCCGTAGCAGCGACGACTTCTGGTTGCTCATCAGGCATCACGACGTCAAGCGCACGAGGACGATTTGGGTCCTGGCGCAGGTAGCCCTTGGCTTGGAGTGCACTGAGCTGGTGCTTGACGGAAGAACTCGACGTTAAGCCGACCGCATCACCGATCTCACGCATCGACGGAGGGTAGCCGCGGGTAGCGACGGAGTCGCGAATCGCCTCAAGAATGCGTCGCTGTCGATCCGTGATGTCCCCGTGTGGTGACGGGAACTCGTGGATCGTCGCATCGCGTTCATCGTTGGCCATGGTTGCCTCCCGAGCATTTCCGCGTCGACGGCCGTGTCAGACCCTCGTGATGGTGTTGGTTCCGACGCTAGGGCACACAAGGACATTAATCAAACATATGTTCGAGCGTGTCTTGCGCTTGTCGTAGGGGAATGCTACAAATAGAACAGATGTTCTACGAACATACGTTCGAATGACGGAGGGAAGGTGTCACCATGGCGATTCACGTGGTGAACACACCCGCAGTGCGGGTGCGGCGGTGGGTTCTCGTGGCCATTGTTGCGGTCGTTGCGCTCGTCTTTGGACCCCAGGCGTTTGCTCACGACGCAACAGAGACTGGCGCTTCGGACACGTACGTCGTCTCGCAAGGAGAGACGTTGTGGAGCATTGCGCAGTCGCTGACTCCAGTCGGAGACGATGTGCGCGAGACTGTTGCGACGATCCAGTCAATGAACATGCTGTCGTCTTCGTCGATCATGCCGGGGCAACAGTTGCTCGTTCCGCTTGCCGGGTGAGTTCAAGTTCGCACCGGTAGGGCGTCGCATGCGACCATGGGGCATGCACTGCCCGTTTTGTCGACACGCAGACTCGCGAGTTATTGACTCGCGTACGGCCGATGATGGCTCGAGTATCCGCCGCCGTCGCCAGTGCCCTCATTGCAATCGTCGTTTCTCCACGGTCGAGACGTTCTCGCTATCAGTTGTGAAGCGGTCCGGAGTTGTCGAACCTTTTTCGCGCGACAAGATCATCTCTGGTGTGAGGAAGGCGTGCCAAGGCCGACCCGTCTCTGACGATGACCTCGCATTGCTGGCGCAGAAGGTCGAGGAGTCGATTCGCGAAAAGGGCATCGCCGAGATCGACGCAACCGACATTGGCGTCGAGATCCTCGAGCCGCTGCGTGAACTGGACGAGATCGCATACCTTCGATTTGCCAGCGTCTACCAGGCCTTTGAATCGCTCGACGATTTCGATCGCGTCATTCAGGCGCTGCGCGAAGGCGGCACCGGACGAGTTGCCGAGTCAGTGGACGAGGCGTAGTTCGATCCGCAGCGGTCATGTCGGCTCGAGTGTCGCGTCATCTACCCGCGCTTTGGCCGCTTGGGACCCGGCTTCTTTTTCTTCCTCGGGGCGCCCGCGCGTCCAGTAGCTTTCGAGGTTCCGCGGGCAGGCTTCGACGGGCTCGGACGTGATCCGCGCTCACGCGCCTGACCGACATCATCGCCTTGTGCACCATCCGACTCTTTGCGGTGACGGGGCTTGCGAGGACGATCAGCGCCATCACGCGGCACATCCTCCCAGCGTTGGGGCTTACGCGACGACGTCTCCGCCTCCGGAACTGAGCGACTGCGTCGCGATGTTTCGGCCTTCGTCACGGACTCTTCACGCGCCGCAAGGTCGCGCTCACGCTGGGCCAGTTGGCGCTCACGCTCCTCAAGAGCACGCTCACGCGCCACCAACGCCGCGTCGGGTGCGGGCATTCTCCGCGCAACACGAGGGCTCTCGCCCCGAACCATGTCGCCGCGGCGCCCACGGCGATCGGGGCGAACAGCCGTGATGGGCTCGGCGACCGGCACGCCGGGAGGCGCCTGGCCGCCCGTCAAGTCATCGATCTTCTCGAGTACGGATGCGTCAATCGTCCGAAAATGCGCACGTTCGGCTTTGATCTTGGCGTTCTCGAGAATGCGATCCATCTGCTTGCGCTGATGCGGCAGCGTGAGGGTGACGGCGAGGCCGTCCGCACCCGCACGGCCGGTACGGCCCGAACGGTGCGTGTAGTCACGGAAGTCCGACGGCGGATCAATCTGGAGGACGAGGTCAACGGCGTCAACGTGGATGCCACGAGCGGCGACATCCGTGGCGACGAGCACGGGCAGGCGTCCTGCCCGGAACTCGGTCATCGCCTGATTGCGCTCAAACTGAGAGCGATCCCCATGGAGCGCCATCGCGAGCACGCCCTCCGCACGCATCTCCTCTGCGACCCGGTCCGCTCCGAGCTTCGTCCGAACAAAGCAGATGGTGCGTCCGTTACGCGCCGCAATGCGAGTGGCGAGGCGGTACTTCTCATGCGGCGGGATCGAGAGCACGACGTGACGTTGAGTTGGCACATCAGTGCCCGCCGTGACGTCATGAAGCACCGGCTCCTTCATGAATCGGGAAACGAGTTCATCGACCACACCGTCGAGCGTTGCCGAGAAGAGGAGGCGCTGACCTTCCGGCGGCGTCATCGCGAGGATCTCCGCGATCTCTTCAGCGAAACCCATCTCGGCCATGTGGTCGGCCTCGTCGAGTACCGAGACGACAACGTCGCTCAGATCGGCGTGGCCCCTGCGCATGAGGTCCGCGAGCCTGCCCGGCGTCGCGACGACAAGGTGAACCCCGCGCTCGAGAGCGTAGATCTGCTTCGACATGGACAGGCCACCAGCAACGAGTCGTTGCTGAAGCCCAAGTGCGTGCGTGTACGGCTCAAGAGCGTCGCCCACCTGCATCGCGAGCTCTCGCGTTGGCACGAGCACGATGCCATAGGGCTTGCGAGGGTGGGGGCGGCCAAGGCCCGAGAGTCGGGCAAGCATCGGCAAACCAAAGCCGAGAGTCTTGCCTGAGCCAGTGCGGGCCTTGCCGAGGACGTCTCTGCCCGCCATCGCGTCGGCGATGGTCGCCGACTGGATGGGAAACGCCGTGATCAGGTCATATCGGTGAAGCGTCGCGACCAATGGCTCGGGAAGGCCAAGGTCGGCGAATGCGCGTGGCGTAGTTATGAGAGCACCCGCAAACGCACAGTCTCAGGCATGTCGTGGAGCGCCTTGACCGCATCATCGGTCGGGCCCGCAGCAATGTCCGTCACCACGTAACCAAGTTCACCACGCGTACCGAGCAACTGTCCTTCGATGTTGACGTTGTGTTCAGCGAACACACGGTTGACGTTTGCGAGCACACCGGGGACGTTCTCGTGCAGGTGCGCGATTCGGTGCGAACCCTGCACCTGATCGAGAGAAAGATTCGGGAGGTTCACAGACAGCGACGTCGAGCCGCTGTGGACGTAGTCGCGCAGGCGCGTGGCAACAAAGATGCCGATGTCGCGCTGCGCTTCTTCCGTGGACCCACCGATGTGCGGCGTGAGGATGACATTGGGAAGGCCCTGGAGCGGCGTTTCGAACCGGTCGCCCTTTGCCTTGGGCTCAACCGGGAACACGTCAATGGCGGCGCCACCAATGTGCCCAGATTCGAGGCCGTTCTTCAGGGCGTCGACGTCAACGATGAATCCACGCGAGAGATTGAGGAAGAGGGCGCCGGGCTTCATTGCCTCAAACTGTTCGCGACCAAAGAAGCCAGAGTTTCCAGCGCGACCGTCCACGTGCAACGTCACAATGTCTGCCTGCGACAAGAGCGAATGAAGCGTCGGCATCTTGGTCGCGTTGCCGAGCGCAAGCTTCTCCGAGCTGTCATAGAAGATGACGTTCATGCCGAGTGCTTCGGCGATGACGGACAACTGGGAACCGATGTTGCCGTAGCCGACGATGCCGAGCGTGCGTCCACGGATTTCGTGAGCGCCGGCGGCGGACTTCGACCACACGCCGGCGTGCATCTGGCGGTTGTGGTCGGGAAGACGGCGGGTGAGGGAGATCATCTCCGACACCGCCATTTCGACAACGGAACGGGTGTTCGAGAACGGCGCGTTGAACGCGGCAACACCGCGTCGGGCAGCCGCACCCAACTCGATCTGGTTGGTTCCGATGGAGAAGGCCCCGATCGCGATGAGGTCGTTAGCAGCAGCTAAGACACGCTCTGAGACGTGGGTCTTGGACCGGATGCCAAGGAGTTGGACCCCTTGGAGGGCTTCGATGAGTTCGTCTTCGTCAAGAGCGCCGTCACGGTTCTCAACCGCGATGCCAGCGGCGGTGAGAATGTCGGTGGCCTTGGGGTGAAGGGTTTCTAAGAGGAGTGCACGCACGCCCCTATATTTCCGCACTTTCGCGCCATCACCAATTCGCACCCACTCAGAGGGCGGGCAGCGGAACGAATCTGCTCGGCCCCGGCCTCGGCCGCGGCTGCGAGGATGAGGCGACGCGTGCGCCATCGGCCCGACCAATGGGATTGGCTGGAACGAAAGCGCTTGCTTTCTGTGAACACCGTTGATCCTCGGTCAGGGCGTGCGCTCGAGCAGTCGCAACGATGCGAATGTGATGTGGCCATGTGAACCCTCACCTTCCAGGACGAACGGCCCGTTTCGTCCTATTTTGTGCGCACTTTCACGCTTGGTTAGTTACCGAAACGTAACCAATAGGTCGTTGCGTTGAGTGCCTAAGTGAGCGCTAACATGGCGGCACGGGCCCTCCCTTGGGCTCGCACGGGCAGGTCCCGTGACCGGCATCGACGCCGACCCAGAACAAGGAGGTTTTGGAATGAAGAAGACCATGCTCACGGGTCTCGCCGTGGCGGCAGTGGGGATGCTCGCACTTACCGCGTGTTCCTCCGACAGTG
>JAEYUX010000120.1 GCA_023432235.1 Actinomycetes bacterium | reverse complement strand
GCCGCTCACCTTCACGAGTTACATAGTGAGTTGAAGACACTTGTCGCGAAGGCGCATGTGATGGGGCTTGGGCCCGACGCTCTTGCCTCGCTTGTGCGCGACGTCGCCGCCTTGGACGAGCGCCCGCCATCGATGGTGGCACGATGAGAGAACGGCACTGCCAAAACGGCACTGCCAAAACTGCACTGGCAAGTGGGCGCGCTGCGTCCAGAGGGAGCAGGCATGACGAAGCGCACCGCAGTCGTGACAGGCGCATCGAGCGGCATTGGGGCGGCCACCGCTCGCCTTCTTGCTGAGCAGGGTTGGCATGTGGTGATCGGCGCTCGCCGCCTTGATCGCCTCGAGGCGCTGGCTGAGGAGATCGGCGGCACCGCCCACGCGCTCGACGTCTCCGATCCCGCCTCGGTCGACGAGTTCTGCTCGCACATCACCGACTGCAATCTCCTCGTCAACAATGCGGGCGGCGCACTTGGCATGCGGACCATCGCCGAGGCCGATGACGCCGAATGGTTGCGCATGTATGAGATCAACGTGATGGGCACGGTGCGCATGACCCGGGGGCTCTTGCCGGCCCTCATCGCCTCGGGCGACGGTCACGTCGTCACGATCGGTTCGATCGCGGGCCGCGAGGCCTACGCCCGCGGCGCCGGTTACAACGCCGCCAAGTTCGGTCAAGCCGCGCTCATGCGGGCGTTGCGCTTTGAGCTTCTCGGCCAGCCGGTGCGTGTGAGCGAGATCGATCCCGGCATGGCTGAGACCGAGTTCTCGATCGTCCGGTTGGGCGGCGACGTCGACAAGGCCCGCGCGGTGTACGAGGGGATGACGCCGCTGACGGCAGAGGACATCGCCGACGCTGTGGCATGGGTGGCATCGCGCCCCTCGCACGTCAATATTGACCAGATCATCATGATGCCGCGCGACCAAGCAGCGGCGCAGGTCGTTCACCGCAACCGCTAGCGCCCGTTTTCGGGGCCTAACGGCCTGGCCCGGCCTTATGAGTTGCTGATATTGTGAATCCATCAACTCATGAAATCGGAGCGTTCCCACCCCATGGACGACCTTCCCCTGTACGAAGTCAAGGCGGATCTGTTCCGCGGCCTCGCTCATCCCATCCGCGTGCGCATTCTCGAACTTGTCTGCTCAGCTGACGAGGTCCCTGTTGCGGATCTCCTCGCCGAACTGAGGCTTAAGCCACCGCACCTGTCCCAGCACCTCGCCGTGCTCCGCCGCTACGGCCTCGTCACATCGACCCGTCGCGGCAGCCAGGTGTTCTGCTCCGCGGCGGACCCAAGCGTGGCGAGCCTGCTCACCTCCGCGCGAGCCGTTCTCGCGCACACGGCCGCAGTGCGATCGCGTCTCGCCGAAGCACTTGATGCGAACGTGGCCATCGCTGCCACGGCCGCTTCGTGACCGCCACCACCCACCTGCGCTCCCTCCTTCCTCGCCGGGCCGACTACGCGCAGGTGCCGCGAACGTGGCGTTCGGACCTCATCGCGGGTCTCACCGTGGGAATCGTCGCGCTTCCCCTCGCCCTCGCCTTTGGAGTGACGTCGGGCGCAGGCGCCGAGGCGGGCATCGTCACCGCAATCGTTGCGGGCATTGTTGCCGCCGTCTTTGGCGGGTCGCATGTTCAAGTGTCGGGCCCCACCGGGGCAATGGTCGTTGTCCTCGCACCGATCGTCGCCACGCACGGCGTGGCCGCGGTGGGCCTCGTCTCGATCGCCGCGGGTCTTGTGGTTGTCGCCGCTGGAGTGCTGCGCCTGGGCCGTGCCGTGGGTGCAATCCCGTGGCCCGTCATCGAGGGATTCACCGCGGGCATCGCGATCATCATCTTCTTGCAACAAGTCCCCGGCGCCTTGGGTGTCACGTCCACCCGTCACGGCCATAGCGCCCTCACCGAGGCGGGCAAGTCTCTCGCCGAGGCAAGCGGCGCGACCACGTGGTGGTCTCTCGGCATCGTCGCAGGCGTCGCACTCATCACCCTCGTTCTCTTGCGCTGGACTCCCCGCGCGCCCGGTTCGATCGTCGCCGTTCTCGCGGCAACCGCGGTCACCGTAGCGGCCGACGCTCCGGTCGCCACCATCGGCGCCCTCCCGCATGGACTGCCCGCGCCGTCGCTGCCACAGATGTCGCTCAGCTCTTTTGCCTCACTCATCGGCCCGATCCTCACCGTCGCGGCGCTCGCCGCCATTGAGTCCCTGCTCTCGGCCCGTGTCGCCTCCTCGCAGTCGACCACGGGCCCGTATGACGCTGACCGCGAGCTCGTTGGCCAAGGCCTCGCGTCCGTCGCGGCAGGTTTCTTTGGTGGCATGCCAGCCACTGGCGCGATAGCGCGTACGGCGGTGGCGATCCGGTCCGGCGCGCGAACGCGCCTTGCCTCCGTCACCCACGCCGTCCTGTTGCTCGCCGTCATCGCCCTGGGAGCGTCGGCCGTCTCCCACATCCCGCTCGCGGCACTCGCGGGCGTCCTCATGGTGACTGCGGTGCGCATGGTCTCGCCACGCGCCGTCCGCTCCGTGGTGCGGAGCTCACGCGGAACCGCGCTCATCTTCATCGTGACGGCCTTTGTCACCGTGTCCGTCGACCTCATCTACGCGGTGGGAATCGGCCTTGTCATCGCGGGCATCTTCGCCCTGCGCTCTCTTGCGGCCACTGCCGGTGTCCACCGCGAGGAACTGCCCGGGCCGCCCGTCGCCGGCGATGAGCGGATCGCGCTTTTCCGCATCGACGGCGCTCTCTTCTTTGGCGCTGCGGAGCGCATTCATGACCGGGTCACCTCGATCAACGGCGTGCACGTTGTCATCGTGCGCCTGTCGCAGGTGCAGTTGCTCGATTCGACCGGCGCATCCGTACTCGCGGACATCGTTGAGGGGCTCGAAACGCGCGGTGTGAGGGTGCTCATCAAGGGCGTGCAGGAGCGCCACGCGCCACTCCTGCAGCGGGTGGGGGTCCTCCAAACCCTCAAGGAGAGCGGTCACCTCTTTGAGTCGCTGTACGACGCAGTGGTGTGCGCCCGCGCGTACGTCACCACGGAAGCGGAACGGGCATCACAGGTCGACGCTCCTGTCACGAAAGGCGGAGGGCGCAAGCCATCACGAATGGCTCAGGACATGGCGAGAATGCGCGGTCAGTTCCGTTCGCGCAAAACGAGCGTGCAGCACTTGGAGCCGCCGCCGCCAAGCAGCAGTTCGGTGACGTCAACGCCGATCGGCTCATAGCCGGACTCACGCAACTGGTCA
>JAEYUX010000086.1 GCA_023432235.1 Actinomycetes bacterium | reverse complement strand
CCCTACCGCGGTGAGACCATTGCAAGCGTGTACAAGCCCTATCGCGCCATCTTGAGTCGCCCAGGCGCGGCCAACTTTGCGTTTGCCGGCCTCCTTGCTCGGCTCCCCATTTCCACCTTCAACCTGTCGGTGATCCTGCTCGTGCAGATCCAGTACGGGCAGTGGGAGATTGCGGGGCGCGTGGCGGCGGTGGGCGTCATCGTGTGGGCACTCCAGACGATGCCGACGGCACGGTGGGTCGATCGCTCAGGCCAGCGCCGCATGATTCCCCTCACCGTTCTTTTTGTCATCGGCGCCGCCATCGTTGGCGCCACGGCGATGACACGCGGTCCTGAATGGATGCTGTGGATCGGTGTCGCGGTGGCCTCGTTCACTGGGCCGCTTGGGGCCCTCACTCGCGCGCGGTGGTCGCACATTCTCGACAACGATGACGACATCCACACCGCCTTCTCTCTTGAAGGTGCGCTCGACGAGGTGCTGTTTGTCGCAGGACCGGCACTCATCACGTGGCTTGCGTACGCAGTCCACCCCGCATCGGGACTCATTCTTGCGACGGCGGGGATGACGATCGGCATCACCCTCCTCCTGTCGCGGACGGACACCGAACCTCCGCCCTCGCGTGGCACCGGCGCCACCGGACTTGGCCTTCGCGTCCCGGCGGCTCTCATTGCTGTCGCCTTGAGCGCGGTTGCGCTTGGCGCGATGTTCGGTGCCTTCGACATTTCCACCGTCGCTTTCGCCACGGAGGCTGGACACGAGGACTGGGGTGGCGCCGTACTTGGCATCATTTCTGCGGGCTCGTTTGTGGGTGGCTTGATCTATGGCTCTCGTCGATGGCGCACGCCGCTGTGGGGTCGATTCGTCCTCACCGCTGTGGCCCTCGGCGTCGGATTCACCGTCGTGTCCTTTATGCCCACCCTTATCGCGTACACCGCAGTCGGCTTTGTTGCCGGAATGGCGATTGCGCCTGTGCTGACGTCTCAAGATTCCGTCATTCAGCGACTCGTCAAGCAGTCTCAGCTCATCGAAGGGATGGCCTGGCTGCGCGTGGGGCTCGGCATCGGCGTCGCGTTTGGAAGTTGGTACGCGGGGCGCCTCATCGACACGGGAGGGCACCGTGCTGGCCTGTGGCTCATGGCTGCCGCCGCACTTGGCGTCGCAGTGCTTGCGCTCGGCGGTAGCTGGTGGGTGCGCCGCGACACGTTGCGGGTGCGGCGCGGTGTCACGGGCGAGGTTCCGCTCTCAGGCGCCGGCACATATTAGGTTTGCCCAATGACTCGCATCGCACTTGCCACCGCGATGGCCATGGAAGCCGCGGACGCTGACGAAGAACTCCTGATGGAGCACTTGCCCAACGCTGAACTTGCCGCCTGGGATGACCCCACCGTTGACTGGTCGCGCTTCGACATTGTTGTGCTGAGATCGACCTGGAACTACACCGACCACCTCGATGCCTTTCTCGAGTGGATCGACCGTGTGAGTTCTGTCAGTCGTTTGGTGAACCCTGCGACAGTGGTGCGGTGGAACACCGACAAGCGCTACCTGGGTCAGTTGGCCAAAGCGGGCATTCCGGTTGTTCCCACCGTGTACGTGGAGCCAGGCGACGAGGTTCCGGCGGAGAGTCTCACCGGCCATGTGGTGGTGAAGCCGACCGTGGGCGCCGGGTCTAAGGGCGCGGCGCTGTTCCGCGACAACGCCGTTGCCGCTGCAGCGCACCTCAAGGAACTTCACAACGACGGTCGGGTGGCGATGGTTCAGCCGTACCTTGACGGCGTCGATGCGGACGGCGAAACGGCCCTCATCTACATCGGCGGCGAGTTCTCGCACGCGGCGCGCAAAGCGGCAATCCTGTCGAAAGAGATGAGCTGGAGCAGCGGGCTCTACGCGGACGAGAAAGTAGTCCCCACCACGGCGTCGGCCCGCGAGCGTGACATCGCGGACCGCATCATCGCCGCACTTGCCCAACTGGTGCCTGGTGGAGCGGACATTGCTTACGCTCGCGTCGACCTCTTGCCCACCCCGGACGGCCCCGTGTTGCTCGAACTTGAACTGACGGAACCGTCGCTGTTCTTGGCGTGTGATCCGGGAGCTGCGGCACGCGCTGCCGGCGTCTTCTCCGCCCTCGCGACCGGGTGACGATCCGCCTCTGGCTCAAGCGGTGAAGGATGTACTTGACGGGTCGATTGGCTCCCAGCAGGCTTGAAAGACAATGAAGGAGACTTCTCACGGAAGGGGTGTCCCAATGCGACGCGAATTTGCCCTTCCTGATGACCGACCGGTCATTGTCATGACCGAGGAAGTTGTCGCACCGTTGTCGCGCGCGTGGACTGCCCGGTATGAGCCTCTTTATGTTGCTCAGTGGTGGCGCCCAAAGGGTTACGTCAACCCGATTGTTGAAGCTGACCTCGTCGAAGGCGGCCGGTGGCGGGTAGTCCAACGCGATCCAGAGGGCAATGAGTTCGCCTTTTACGGTCAATTCACCGAGGTGGAGGCGCATCGGCGCACGGTGCAGACATTTGTGTCCGAGCTGTTCCCCCACATCGTCACCGAGCTGACGACGGAGTTTGTGTCCACCGATGCGGGGATTCGCATCGTCACCACACATGACTTGGGCACTGACCACTACCGGCGCGGCTATGTCCGCTTGGGCGGCGTGGAGCGCATGGCCGAGCAATCGGAACACTACGGCCACCTCCTTCGCCAGCTCCGCTCTCGCAAGTCCTGAGCAGCACTGACGCGCCTCGCCGTCGCGACTTCACGGGCGAAACGCCGGCCAAGTGTGACATAGATCACATTGCGAATCTCTGGCGCGGCGCCGCGCCTCTTCCTAGGAT
>JAEYUX010000179.1 GCA_023432235.1 Actinomycetes bacterium | reverse complement strand
ATCGGTGCGTTCAGCGCCATTCGCTCCGCAATGTCGCGGCGTTGACGATTCGTCGATGCGAGATCGGGGAGGTAGCGGCGCCGCCCGAAGATCGTCGCTGTGTAGCCGTCGTGGGTCGCCTGCCGCACTACTCCATTGAGGTAGTCGCGAACCGCCCCGAAGCGCGCAAAGTAATCGTCCATCAATGCTTGAGCAGCGGACACGGACAGCCCTAGCTGACGTGAGAGGCCAAAAGATGACAAGCCGTACGCCAAGCCATACGACATCGCCTTCACCTGAGCGCGCATCTCGGGCGTCACGGCCTCCGGAGTCACGCCAAAGACCCGTGAACCGACGAACCGATGCAGGTCCTCACCCGAAGCGAAGGCGTCGATCAGCGCGGCGTCTCCGCTGAGGTGCGCCATGATCCGCATCTCGATTTGGCTGTAATCCGCCGTCACGAGCGTCGCGAAATCGGCGCCAACGACGAATGCTTCCCTGATGCGGTGACCCTCTTCAGTGCGAATGGGGATGTTCTGCAGGTTCGGGTCTTTCGAACTGAGACGGCCCGTCGCTGCGACAACCTGCGAGAACGTCGTATGAATCCGTCCGTCTCCGGCAATTGCGTCGCGCAACGTCTGAATGATCTGGGCGAGCTTTGTCGCATCACGATGCGCGAGCAAGGCTTCGAGGAACGGGTGCGGATGCTTCTCGAAGAGTTCGGCGAGCGATGCGGCATCGGTCGAGTAGCCCGTCTTGATTCGCTTGGTCTTTGGCATCCCCAGTTGATCGAACAGCACCTCTTGAAGTTGCTTAGGAGACCCGAGGTTGACCTGAGCACCACCAATCGACTCGTAGGCCGTGCTTGCCGCCTTGTCGACCCTCTCAATCGCAGCCTCGTACAGCTCGGTAAGGCGATCCGCACTCACAGCGACACCAATGCGCTCCATGCGGAACAAGGTCGCGATGAGCGGGATCTCCATGTCCCGGTACAGCGCAGTCATCTCCCGCTCGGCCAACTCCGCTGCAAGGTGGGTGGCGAGGCGCGTCACAGTATGAGCGGCACGTGCCAGTGCTTCGAGTTCGGATTGGCCGAGACCGAGGTCGAGTTGACCCTCGGACGCCCTCGCAGGACGAACACCGAGGAAGCGCTCCGCGACATCGTCGAGGTCAAGGCGGCCCTGAGCTGGGTTCACGAGGTAGGCGCCAAGTTGCGTGTCCTCGACAAGCCCCCCGACCTCGAAGCCGCGATCGGCGAGAGCGTGAAGGCCGTCTTTGGCTCCGTGCATCGCTTTCGCGATCGTCGGCGTGGCCAACCAGTCGGCAACGCGCTCTTCTTCGGCGGCGGACAGTGAGCTGAGATCAAGACCCCAGGCCTCGTCGCCAGCGGCAACTCCCAGTGCCCACGCGTCGCGCGCCGGCACGCACAGGGCAACCGGCCCCGGGAGCGCGACGATGTCATCAACGGTTGCGGGCACGTGAAGTGCCACCTCGGCGTTCTCGCTATCGCCAGCGTCGGCGGCGGCGTCCGAAGCATCGGCCGCGAACGCGAGCAAGCGCGCTCGCAACCCGCGGAACTGCAGTGCGTCGCACACCTGATGAATCGCGGCGGCGTCACCGCCACGCAAGCGCATGTCGTCAATCGGCACGCTCACCTCGAGGTCGGTGAGCAAATGGTTGATCTCGCGGTTGAGCCGTACCTGGTCGAGGTGATCGCGCAGGCTCTCCCCCGCTTTGCCGGGAACGTCTGTGGCCGACGCAAGAATGCCGTCCAGCCCGCCGTACGTCGCGATCCACTTGGCCGCCGTCTTGGGGCCGACGCCGGGCACCCCTGGCAAGTTGTCACTCGTCTCCCCGACAAGCGCCGCGAGGTCCGGGTACTGGGACGGAGTGACGCCGTACTTCTCGGCAACGGCAGCCGGGGTGAACTCGACAAGATCGCTCACGCCCTTACGCGGGTAGAGCAAGGTGACATCTTCGTTTACCAGCTGAATCGTGTCACGGTCACCTGAGACAACGAGGACGTCCATGCCTGCTTCGCGACCCATCCGCGCATAGGTAGCGAGGAGGTCATCTGCCTCGTAACGCTCTTTGTCGACGGCGACAATGTTGAGAGCAGCGAGCACCTCACGCATGAGCGGAACCTGCGGCTCGAATTCGGGAGGCGTCACGTCCCGCGTGCCCTTGTAGCTGGGCAGCCGTTCCGTCCGGAAGGTCCCACCGGGCAGATCAAACGCGACCGCCACGTGGGTGGGCTGCCGATCCGAGATGAGGGAAGCGATCATCGCGGTGAAGCCGTACACCGCGTTCGTCGGCGCCCCTGTGGACGTGGCGAAATTCTCCACTGGAAGCGCAAAAAACGCACGGAATGCCATCGACAGTCCGTCGACAAGTAGCAGTTTGTCCTTGGCTGATCCGCTCACAGATGCCAACCTATCCCCTATGACCGACAACGACGGGGCCCATGTCGATGTTCACAGCGCCCTGATCGAGCGCTTGGGGATCACCATTCTTGATGTCACTCCCGAGCGCGCACGGGCAACGATGCCCGTCGAGGGCAATACGCAGCGATTCGGCATTCTTCATGGGGGTGCGTCCGCCGCGCTCGCCGAGACGGTAGGGTCACTCGCGGCAATGGCGCACGCGGGAGATGACCGGATCGCCGTGGGTGTCGACTTGTCGATCACGCATCACGCCGCCGTCGAAGACGGCCTCGTTACCGCCGAGGCCGTGGCGCTCCACCTAGGTCGCAGTGTCGCCACCTATGACATTGCCCTATTCGACACGTCCGGCCGACGCTCTGCGTCGGCTCGCCTGACCTGTTACCTCAGGAACGTTTCCGTCACACACAACCGAAACAATTCGGGTCTAGATTGAGCCGCACCCGAACCTGGAGGATGCCTGTGAGAACAGCGCTCGACACCCGTGCCCTTGTCCGGGCAGGTGCAATCCTCGTCGTCACGGCGCTCGCTTTCACGCTGTACTCAGCGTGGTCGGCCACTCAGCCGGATGCCGCGGATCGCACGTTCACCGTTGCGGAAGCGAGCACGGGTTTCGTTCCGATGACCGACGACGGCGCACCTGCAGAGGATGCCGAGACCGATCCCGCGGTCGATGGAGACGGCGAAGAGGTCACCGCGCCGGTGGCGAACTCACGGGCAACGAACCAGCTTGCCCAGAGCCTCGTCAACGGCCTTGCCTTTGGATTGCTCCTTGCCTTGGCCTCTGTTGGACTGTCCCTCATCTACGGAACCACGGGCCTGAGCAATTTCGCACATGGTGAGCAGGTCTCTCTCGGCGCGATCCTCACGTACTTTTTCGCCACGCAGGAGATGGTGACGTTGCCGCTGCTGCCGTGGGAGTTCAATTTCGGATTCCCGCTCGTTATTGCCGCAATCCTCGCGGTGATTCTCGCTGGCGGCTTCGGTTGGCTCCAAGACCGTTTGCTGTGGAAGCCGTTGCGCAAGCGCCGCATCGGCGTCACCCAGCAAATGATCGTGTCGATTGGTCTGGCGCTCGCGTTGGTGAACTTCCTGCAGTGGTGGATCGGTGGGCGCAAGGTGCGCCTCAGCATCGCCATCGACAAGCGCCACCAAATTGGCCCGTTCCAAATCGGTAATCAAACGCTGATCTCGATCGGTATCGCGATCGCCTGCATCCTTGCCGTGTCAGCCTTCCTTCTCTACACG
Source organism: Actinomycetes bacterium (assembly GCA_023432235.1). Taxonomy (GTDB): domain Bacteria; phylum Actinomycetota; class Actinomycetes; order Actinomycetales; family Demequinaceae; genus Demequina. Next base: position 5,334 of record JAEYUX010000179.1, on the reverse strand, counting down.
CGTCTTGGACGTGCCACCCGCGCCGTCTCGGACAACCCCTCTCTCGCCGCGGCCTCAGGAATCAAGGTCGATGGCATCGTGCGGCTCGTGTGGGTTCTCGCCGCGGCACTCGCAGCAGTGGGCGGCATTCTGCTCGCGCTGTACGAGCAGGGATCGTCATTCGACGCCGGTTCCCGCATGCTTCTGCTGATGTTCGCCGCGGTCACACTTGGTGGACTCGGCCAGCCATTTGGGGCCCTTGTCGGCTCCCTTGTCATTGGTCTTGTGTCGGAGGTATCGACTGTGTGGCTTCCACCGGACCTCAAATACGCCAGCGCCCTCGGGATCCTCATCTTGGTCCTGCTGTTCCGGCCGCAAGGCATTCTCGGACGAGCGGAAAGGGTGGGTTAACCCATGGACTTCTCCGACCTCCTCATTGATGCGGGCCGCGAAATGTTCGCGCCCACCACGGCGGCCTTCGCCCTCGCAGCCATCGGTTTGAACTTTCACTTTGGCATGACGGGCCTCCTCAACATGGGCCATGCAGGCTTCATGCTCCTCGGCATGTACGGGTACGCCATCACCATTCGCGAGATCGAAGCGAACGACGGCATGTTCCTTGGCATCGAGATGGCAGCAGGAGCTCAAATCGCGCTCGGCGTGCTCGTGTCCATCCTTGTCGCCGTCGCGTTCGGCCTGCTCTTAGGGTGGCCGACGCTGAAACTTCGAGGTGATTACCTCGCCATCGTGACGATCGCCGCGGCAGAGATGGTTCGCTTTGTTGGCCGTTCGCAGTCACTCAAGGGGCTGACAGGCGCATCGACAGGAATCCGCGGAAAGGATTACAAACGCCCGTTCGAGTCCCTATCGCCGTTCCCCGACCGCCAAGTCGAACTTGGCCCGTTTACCCTTCATGGGTCCCAGTCGACCTCGTGGTGGCTCGTGTTGGTCGCCTGGTCCGTCGTGTTCCTCGCCGCGTTGTTGTTCTGGCGCTTGTCACGTTCGCCATGGGGCCGCGTGTTGAAGGGCATTCGTGAGGACGAGGACGCGGTGCGCTCACTCGGCAAGAACGTCTACGCCTACAAGATGCAGGCCCTCGTGCTCGGTGGCGTGATTGGAGCCCTCGGTGGCGTCCTGTGGTCCTTTGGAAACTCGGTCGCGCCAGATTCGATGGGCCGCCCCACGACATTCTGGATTTGGACTCTCCTCCTCCTTGGCGGTGCCGCAACGGTATTCGGACCGATCCTTGGTTCCATCCTCTTCTGGACGTCGCTCCTCGTGGTGCGGGCGCTTGCCAATGGATTCATCCCCGACTCTGTTCTTTCACCGACGCAGCTCGAGCCCTTCTCGCTCGTCCTCGTTGGGGTCACGCTCATGCTGCTGGTGATTTTCAGACCACAAGGCATCCTCGGAGACAGAAGGGAGTTGGCAATCAATGACCGCTAACGCAAACTCAGACGCCTTTGCCGACGTCCCGGAGGTTCCGGGTGCGGCCAAGAAGGATCCGGTGATCGTCGCTCACGGTGTGAAGCGGGTCTTCGGTGGACTCACGGCCGTTGACGTCGAGCATCTCGAAGTTCAGCGGCACGCCATCACGGCGCTCATCGGGCCGAACGGTGCCGGCAAGTCGACGTTCTTCAACTTGCTCACTGGCTTCGACCGCGCAAATGAAGGCCAATGGTCGTTTAACGGAGTTTCTCTCCAGAGTCACTCCCCTGCGCGAGTCGCACGAGCGGGAATGGTTCGCACCTTCCAGCTGACCAAGGCGCTGTCCCGCATGAGGGTCATGGACAACATGATGCTCGGCGCCACCGGACAACGAGGTGAGAACTTCTTCGCCGCCTTAGTACCCGCGCTGTGGCGCACGCGTGAGGAAGAGATCGTCGAGAAGGCTGAAGAGCTTCTCAAGCGATTCAAGTTGTACGACAAGCGCAATGACTTTGCTGGCGAACTGTCCGGGGGCCAACGCAAGCTGCTCGAGATGGCCCGTGCGCTCATGTCGGACCCCGAGATTGTCATGCTGGATGAGCCGATGGCTGGCGTGAACCCAGCACTCACAGAGTCACTGCTCGAGCACATCGTGCAGTTGCGTGAAGACGGTGTCACCATCCTCTTTGTCGAGCATGACATGCACATGGTGCGGCGCATCTCCGACTGGGTGGTCGTCATGGCAGAAGGTCGCATTATCGCTGAGGGGCCGCCTGAGACGGTCATGCAGAACGCTGCCGTACAGGACGCCTACTTGGGCGCGCACCACGACACAGACCTTTCGGAGGACCTCCTATGAGCGAGGCACGCGCACCGCGTCCGGGTACGGATGCCCCTATCGTGCTCGAGGCCACCGATGTGATCGCCGGCTACCTACCAGGCATCGACATCCTCAATGGCTGTTCGATGACTGTCCGTGAAGGTGAACTCATCGGCATCATCGGACCCAATGGCGCCGGTAAGTCGACGTTCCTCAAGGCCCTCTTCGGTCTTGTGCCGATTCGTTCAGGGGATGTGACGTTGCGTGGTGAGTCCGTCGCAAACCAACGCGCCGATGAGCTGGTGCGCAAGGGAATTGGCTTCGTCCCGCAAACCAACAACGTGTTTCCTTCGCTGTCCATTGAAGAGAACCTTGAAATGGGGGCGTTCCAGAACCACCGCGAGTTCCGCAATCAGTTCGACAAGATCGTCGACCTGTTCCCCGTCCTTGGCGAGCGGCGCGCCCAGCGCGCTGGGTCGCTCTCGGGTGGTGAGAGGCAGATGGTGGCGATGGCCCGTGCGCTCATGATGGACCCAACCGTCCTTTTGCTTGACGAGCCGAGCGCGGGATTGTCTCCCGCTCGCCAGGACGAGACATTCGTGCGGACACGTCATATCAACCGCACAGGCGTCACTGTCATCATGGTGGAGCAGAATGCGCGGCGCTGCCTGCAGATCGCTGACCGTGGTTACGTGCTTGACCAAGGCGCGACCGCCTACACCGCATCGGGTCAGGAACTGTTGAAGGATCCGAAGGTCATCGAGCTGTATTTGGGAACGCTCGGCGCATAGTCGGCGCGCGGCAGCGGCGTTGACGAACGGTCACGGCGCACTCCGACCCACACACGACAACGACGGAGGGCCCCCGGCATTCGCCGGGGGCCCTCTGCGTGTGTGAGCTCGTGCCCGCGAGGATTACTTGATCTCGCCGTACACAGCCTCAATCCAGACCGGAACGTTGTCGTCGCCGTAGGTGTAGACACCCACGTAAGCGCTCGACGGGTCGTTGTCGGCGTTGAACGCGCCGGTACCCGCGATCGACTTGTAGACGATCTCCTCACCAGCGAGGATCAGCTCCGAGCAGGCGACCCATCCGGTGCACTCGGTGCCACCGTTAGCGCCCGATACGGCTGCCATGTTCTCCTGAATGGTGTTGCCGTCAGGAGCGCCACCGCGGAGCGCCGCAAGGGCGATCAGCATCGTGGCGTCGTATGACTCGGGGCCGTATGCGTAGGAGTCGAGCGGACCACCGTTGACGTCCTCAAGGAGAGTCTTGAAGTCATCCGTCGGGTTAGCGCCGGGGATGGTGCCCTTCGCTCCATTGAGCGTGCCGGCCTCGAAGTCAGCCGAGAAGTCCGACGTGTTGCCGTCGACGAGGTAGAGCTTCGACATGTCGAAACCGTTGGCCGCCAGCTCAGGAATGATCTGCTTGGCCTGGTCGAACGAGATCAACGCGATCGCCTCAGGGTTGGTCGCAAGGATTGCCTGAACGTCCGAGGAGAAGTTGCCCGCATTCGGGTCGAACTCCTGGCCTTCAACACCGTAGGTAATGGTGCCGCCGCCGCCTTCGACAACCGACTGAACGACGTCGCGCAGACCCGTTCCGTAGTCGTCGTTGAACACGAGGATGCCGATGTTCTTGTGGCCATCCGCGAGGATCAGGTTGGCGAGAGCGTCACCCTGAACCGTGTCCGGCGGAGCGGTACGGAAGTAGAAGTCGCTGTAACCGGAGAGCGCAGTCGCCGTGTTCGCGGGCGACACCTGCACGATCTCAGCAGCCGTGATGTCATCGATCACGTTCAGCGTGACGGACGACGATGCGGCACCGACGATCGCGCTCACGCCGTCGGAGATCAGGTCAGAAACTGACTGAGACGCGATCTGCGGGTTCGTCGTGTCCGAGGAGTCCTTGTCGATGACGACGACGTCGTTATCGAAGATTCCGCCGGCCTCGTTGATTTCATTGACCGCGAGGTGCACACCAGCAATCTCCGGCGGGCCGAGGAATGCGAGTGAACCGGTCAGCGGAAGCAACGTGCCGATCTTCAGGACATCGCCGTCGCCGCTCGACCCCGTGCCGCCCGATGCGGGGGCGTCGGAGTCACTGCTTGAAGCGCAAGCGACGAGGGCAAGGGACGCGACCGCAGTAAGTGCGGCGCCGCGTGCGATGGGGTTCCATCGAGCCATGTTTTTCCCTCCATGTAGTTCCGGCGGCATGGCCGCCGGGGGCCGCCGTAGGGACGGTCCCTACAGCAACTGACCTCACCGTAGCGGGCTGGCGTTTCTTTCGTGCGTCACGTTGATCACGATTTCGTGACTTTGTACCCAGAAAGCGGCGAGATGGAGGGGTGTTACCAGGCGAAATGGCTCGCTACTTGGAGGAGCCCATCTGGTCGATCACTGCTTCGGCAACTTCACGCATTGTGAGGCGGCGGTCCATCGATGTCTTCTGAATCCACCGGAATGCCTCCGGTTCATTCAGCTGCATCTTCTCCATGAGGAGACCCTTGGCGCGTTCGACTCGCTTACGGGTCTCCATGCGCTCGGTGATGTCCGCAATCTCGGACTCCAAGGCGCGGATCTCGGCAAAACGCGATGCGGCAATCTCGACGGCGGGGAGGAGATCCGCAGGGGTGAAAGGCTTGACGACATACGCCATCGCGCCCGCGTCACGCGCGCGCTCGACGAGTTCCGTCTGCGAGAAAGCGGTGAGCAACACCACGGGGGCAAGCCGCGCCTTCGCAATGTGCTCAGCAGCCGTGATGCCATCCATCACGGGCATCTTGACGTCCATCACCACAACGTCGGGCTTGTGCTCCGTTGCGAGAGCGACGGCTTCCTCGCCGTTCGCGCCTTCGCCCACGACGTCGTAGCCGCCTTCGCGAAGCGTCTCGACAATGTCCATGCGAATGAGCGCTTCGTCTTCTGCGACGATCGCGCGGCGTTTCACCGGGCCGGTCGGGATGGCTTCAACGCTGTCTTGTCCAACGGTATCGTTCACAAGCGCTAGCCTAGTGGGCGCGCCCCGATAGCCCAACCGGCAGAGGCATACGGCTCAAACCCGTACCAGTGTGGGTTCGAATCCCACTCGGGGCACTTGTGTGCGGC
>JAEYUX010000134.1 GCA_023432235.1 Actinomycetes bacterium | reverse complement strand
CTCGGGAGCGTGAGACACCACGCCGCCAAAAACCTCCGCAAGCGCTTGGTGCCCAAGGCACACGCCCAGCATCGGAATGCCGCGTTCGGCACATGCGCGGATCACATCCATTGAGGCACCCGCTGCTGCGGGAGTGCCGGGCCCCGGGGACACGAGCACGCCGTCGTACTCGCCTACCGAGTCGAGGTCGACAACATCATTGCGTACCACCGTGGTCTCGGCACCCATCTGCCGCAGGTACCCAACGATCGTGTAAACGAACGAGTCGTAGTTGTCGATCACAAGGATTCGCGCCATCACTCACCTACCGTTTGATCTTGGTACGGCAATATCTCCGATACCCACGGGAACACCCACTCGAACAAGGCGAGCACCGCAAGCGCGGCACCGAGCACGACAATCGTCACTCGCGCCCAGGTGGGTCCAGGCAGGTGTCGCCATAGCCAGGGATACATCATGACTGGTCAAACACCTCCTCGGGATACCCGTGACCGGTGGGGGCCCAATACTCGAGCTCTCCGTGCACAATAAACCTCTTCTCAGCGGAGAACTTCGGGTGGCAGGACGTGAGCGTGATCGACGCGGTGCTCGCGATCTCCCCGGGCTCATTGGGGACGTCGGCAATGACCTCCACCTGATGAGGCAGCACGATCTGACTCTCCGTCACGCGATACACAAACCATGCCGCGTCGGTCTGCACAATGAGCGCGTCACCTGCGGCCAACTTGTCGATGTCCGCGAACGGCTTGCCGTAAGACGTCCGGTGCCCCGCGAGCGCGAAGTTGCCGACCTCGCCGGGCATCGCAGTCGATTGATAGTGGCCGATGCCGAGCTTGTCGAGAGTGACCTGACGGTCGGTGCCTTGAGAGACGGGCTTCACGTAGCCGGAACCCCACCGCGGCACCCAGAGGCGGCCAAAGGTCTCCGGCGCCGCGGGTTCCGCCGTGATCGGGGCGCCATCGGGTGAGTACACCTTGAGCGCATCCGGGAGGATCTCAATCGGAACATCGACGTCTGCTGCGGTGATCTCACCATCCGTCACTGTCACCGGTGGTAGATGCGAGTCCTCAGCGAAGTCCGTGCTCTCAAGCGCGGCGTCTTGTGTGCGGCCGGACAGGATGTCGGTGTAAAACAGCTGCCACACGACAAAGAGCCCAAGGATGACGCCGGCGGTGATGAGCACCTCGCCGGTGAGGCCCATCGCTCGGGTGAGCCAGCGTCGGCGCACTGGCTGGGACGCGCCCGGCGACGAGGGTGAGGGCGCAGGCAACTCGCTGTCCACGCGAGAAGGGGACTGAGCGCTCATGAGATCACCAGGGTACGGGAGCGTGCCCTCTAGGTCATCATGCTCTCGGCGGTGCGCCACGGTGCCGGTACGCTAGAGCCCATTGTGGTGGCCGTCCAGGTTCACCCACCGTTCGTCTGTCCAGGAGGGCAAAGTGGCCGTCTCGAAGAAGCGCCCGACCGAGGCCTACAAGGTGCCGCGCAAGCTTCACAAGCCGGAGTCCGAGAACCCCAAGTGGCTGTTGCCCACCATCATCACGTTGCTCGTGCTCGGAACGCTGTGGATCGTGACCTACTACATCCTCGGGCGCGACTTCCCGCTTCAGCTCGGCTACTGGAACGTCATGATCGGCTTTGGCGCGATGATGGTCGCGATGGGTTTGCTCACTCGCTGGAAGTAGCACCGGCCCGCTTCGCGCAAGTTACACCGCTGTAGTTCTCCCCAAGTCTTTCCACAGCAGGGGATAACTACAGCGTTGTCATTTCACCGTACCGAGGCCAACGCCGACGCTGGCGGAGCGGTCTCGCCAGGCCGACGCTAGGGCTGGGGCCGGGCCCGTCGCAGGGCGAGCATCGCGCCCATGACGGCGCCACCTGCAATCGCACCGCCAAGGTGGCCCTCCCACGAGATGCCGGAGATGAAGAAGCCGGCGACGAGCCAGATGCCTGCCGTCATCGCGAGCGATTGCCAGGGCAGTTTGAGCTTGTACAGGAGCAAGCCGAAAGCGGCGAACAAGCCGAAGATCGCGCCGGAAGCGCCCACGTGAAGCGAGTTCGATGCGCCCAGCATGTTGATGGTGACGGACCCGCCGATGAGCGAGATGACGTACAGCACTGCAAAGCGCCAACGCCCAATCACTTGCTCCAACTGGGTACCGAACTGGAACAGCATGTACATGTTGAGTGCGATGTGCACCAAGCCGGCGTGGACAAAGCCCGAGGTGATCCACCGGTACCACTCATCTGCGAGAACCGGGGCGAAGCCGTAGGTGATCTGCCAATCACGCATGCCGGTGGACATGCCGTAGAGGTAGAACACCACGTTCGCTGCGATGAGGCCGTACGTGAGGTACGGCTTGGAACTACCGCGCTTGAAGCCGAGAGAGTTGCGTGAGGAGCGCGCCGCCTGGTCCGCTGCGCGCGCACAGTCAACGCACAGCACTCCGACGGGAGCCGGCACCTGGCACTGCGGGCAGGTAGGCCGTTCGCACCGCTGGCACCGGACGTAACTCACGCGGTCCGGGTGGCGCGGGCAAACGGGTGGAGCCTGCTCAGCCGCGCCAGGCGTCGGCTCACTCACGTCGAGATCAGTCCTCGATGACGACGCCGGTGATCATCACGTCGTCAAGAGGACGGTCGCGTCCGTCCGTGGGCGCAGTGGCGATCGCGTCGACAACGGCGCGAGACTCGTCATCCGCGACCTTGCCAAAGATCGTGTGAGCACCATTGAGGTGGGGCGTGGGGGACACCGAAATGAAGAACTGCGAACCGTTCGTGCCACCAGGCTGACCCGTGATGGGGTTGAGGCGCTTGCCTGCGTTCGCCATGGCGAGCAGGTAGGGCTGGTCAAAGCGCAGCTCGGGGTGGATCTCGTCGTCAAAGGTGTAGCCCGGGCCGCCGGTGCCGGTGCCGAGCGGGCACCCACCCTGAATCATGAAGCCGTCGATCACGCGGTGGAAAACGAGACCGTCGTAGAACGGCTCGTTCGACATCTCGCCCGTCTCCGGGTCCTTCCACTCCTTGGTGCCGGTGGCCAATCCGGTGAAGTTCGCCACGGTGACGGGAGCGTGGTTGGGGAACAACTCGATGCGGATGTTGCCCGCGGTGGTCTGCAAAGTCGCGATCATGCCGTCATTGTGTCACGCGCGTAGGAGGCGATTCGAGGAGAGCCTTGTGTGTTCGCTCCCGGCGCAGGGAACACCTACGGCTCGCCTAAGCGTTGTCCCTGGTGGCAGGATGGGTGGAAAGCGCGATACGGGAGGCTTCCGATGCAACGACGCTGGGACAACGCAGACGTAAACAAGTACCGCAAGCAGGCGCTCGACGCCGCTGAGGCGGCGCGGGAAGCCGCCGAGCGAGCGGCCGACGCTGCTGGTCGGGCCGCGCACACGGCCAAGACATGGGCCGGACCGCGCGTGAAGGACGCGAAGGAGTGGGCCGCGCCGCGCGTCGAGCACGCCCTTGAAGACGCCCGCGAGTGGGCGGCGCCGCGCGCTCGTGGGGCGTACAAGGCCGCTGCTCGCAAGGCGAATCCGTACGCGAAGAAGGCGGGCGCCAAAGCCGAGCAGTGGGTCGACTACGCGCAGGGCGCTCTGGTGGGGGCAGCGATCCCCGCTGTACTTGCGGCCTTTGACCGCGCCGCCGAGGAGGAGCGTCACGAGCGTCGTGGCTTCCCGTGGGGTGCCGTGCTGATCCCGGCCGTCATCGCAGGTGCCGCTGGGGCGGCGCTTGTCATGTGGGCCAAGCGCGACCCGGGCCGCGACGAGTGGGCCGGTGACGACGAGTGGGACTACCAAGGCGATGAGGACTTCACGGCTCGCCTGCGCCGGGACGTCAACCGCGCGGCCGACGCGACGGCAGCTGCGGCGCGCAAGGCCGCGAGCGCGGTGTCGGCGGCTGCCACCACGGTCGCCGAGCAGGCTGGCCCCTATGTCGAAAAGGCGAAGGAGCAGGCTGGTCCGTACGTGGAGAAGGCCTCGCAGGCAGCAACCACGGCCGCGCAGCGGGCCAAGGAGCAAGCAACGCCCTTGGTCGAGAAGGCGACGGCAACGGTGAAGGCCGAGGCGTCCCGCGTGCGTGACAACGTCGACGCAGCTCGTCATCGTGCAGCCACCGAGATTGCCGATGTTCTTGATGACGCGGCAGATGTGTGGGACGACGAGGTTGCTGACGAGGTCGCCGAGGTGGCCAAGGAAGCAAAGAAGGCGGCGACCACGGCGGCGAAGAAGGCGACTGCGTCGAAGCCTGCTAGCTCACGCGCGAAGAAGACCGACTAAGCCGGGGCGGCGTTAGCCGCTGAGGTGATCGATGAGGATCTTGACGCCAATCGCAATGAGCACGGCTCCACCGATCAGTTCGGCGGAGCCGCTCAGGCGGTGACCCGCGCGCTGACCGAGCGCGACTCCAAGGAGGCTGATGCCTCCCGTGATGACGCCAATGACAACGGCGGCGAGCACGATCGAGACACCGAGTAGGGCAAGCGAGACGCCCACCGCGAGCGCATCGATGCTCGTCGCCAAGCCGAGCAGGAGCAGTGCGCCGATGCCGATGCGCGGCCTGGTGACGCCTTCCGCCTCGTCGTCATCGTCGCTGCGGAGCTCGCGGACGGACTCCCAGATCATCTTGCCGCCGATCATGGCGAGCAAGCCAAAAGCGATCCAGTGATCGACCTCAACAATGGCGTCGGCGAAGGCGGAGCCGAGCGCCCACCCAAGCACGGGCATGAGCGCTTGAAATGCGCCAAAGGTGAGGGCGAGCGCCAAGGCGGGCTTCCACGCGAAATGGCGCCACTTCATCGCGCGACC
>JAEYUX010000074.1 GCA_023432235.1 Actinomycetes bacterium | reverse complement strand
GGGATGACGAGGTCGCCCACCTCGGCGTCCTCTCCCTCGCGGCGGATATGGGCGCCGACGCTGGGACTCGCCCGGAAGATCGCCTCACCAGCGTCGGCCACGACGATTTCTTGGGCGACCACGGCGTCGGCCCCTTCCGGCACCGGCGCACCTGTCATGATCCGCGCCGCCTGGCCTGCTACCAGGGGCGTTGTTGCCGGGTGACCTGCTCGGGCGGTGTCGATGACAGTGAGCCGCACGGGGTTGTCCGCCGCCGCACCAGCGAGGTCCGCAGCGCGTACGGCATATCCATCCATCGCAGAATTGTCGAAGACCGGGCTCGGCACAGCAGCGCCGTGATCGCGCGCGGCGACACGACCAAGCGCCTCAGCAAGCGGAACCGTCTCGCTGGAGATGGGACTCACGAGCGCACGCACCAACTCGAGGTGCGCCTCGAGGCTACGCATGAGACCCGCCACCAACGGCGAGGGTGCGCCATTCGCCTTCGCGTGCGTCGAGCACCGAGAGCCTCCCCCGCAAACCCTTGCCGACGCCCGTCAAGAGGACGATCGCTTGGCTCGCCATCGCCGTCGCGACCTGTCCGCACAGTGGGCCGAGCACTCCGCCCGCGTCGCACACCGCGAGATCGAGTGGCGGAGCGTCCGGGAACACATCGCGTAGCCGGTGATCGCCGTCAAATACGGTCACCTGGCCAAACCATGTGTAGACGGCGCCCCACACCAGCGGGATGCCCAGCTCCTCCGTCACGTCCGAGATGTCGTACCGCGAGGGCCACGTGTCGGTGCAGTCGAGGACGAGGTCATGACCGGCGAGCAACTGCGCTCCATCCTCCGCGCGCAACCGCGCATTGATGGGCTCAATGCTGGTCCACGGTGCTTGCTTGCGGAGGGCCTCAGCGGCCGCGTCTACCTTGCGGCGCCCCACGTCCTCGGGGCCAAACAGTATTTGGCGATGGAGGTTCGACACAGAGACGCTGTCCGCGTCGATGAGCGTGAGGTGTCCAACGCCAGCCGCCGCCAGATACACCGCCGCCGGGCAACCAAGACCTCCAGCGCCAATGATCGCGATGCGCGCTTTCTCAAGGGCCGCCTGACCCTCTACTCCAAAGCCCGAGAGGGCTCGTTGGCGAATGAAGGGATCACCGTTCATTGAGGACGTCCGCATATCGATCGAGCACAATCGACACGATATCCGGATGTGGAGCAAGTGGTGCCGTCACGATGTCGGCGTCGGCCTCGGCGAGTCGGTCTTGAAACACACCTGGAGCGAGCAATAGGGAGGCAACGGCCACCGTGTCGTCCTCACCGAAATCGCGGGCGGCACGCACCGCATCGGCAACAGACGGTTCGTGACCGGCAGCGAAACCGAGGCGCACGGGGCCGCCCCATGACACGCGCAGCATCTCTGCCATCTGGGCGGTGTCAGCCTGAGAGCGGGGATCGGACGATCCCGCTGCGGCAAGAACCAAGGTGGCGTCACGAGGAACGCGCGCCTCTCGCAGGCGATCCATCACGATATCGATGAGTCGCTGATCGGGTCCGAGCGCTGGGGCGGCGAACACGGCATCGTGGTCAGCGATCGCCTGAGCGATGTCGTGATAGACGTGATAGCCGCCCGCCAAGAGGAGCGGCACGACCACGGCACTGCGACCCTCCCGACGCGTGAGGTCGTCGACCACGTCCGCGAGAAAGGGGCCGTGGACGTCAACATAGGCTTCACGGACATCAAGGTGGGGGTCCGCGGCACGCACCATGTCGAGCACGGCGCGAATCGTTTCTTGGCCGGTGCGCGAGCGGGTGCCATGCGCGCAACCGATGAGGACGGGACGCTCGCTCACGGCGCTGTCACCGCGAGTGCGTAACCGCGCTTGACGACTGTGCGCACCAGTTGGCGGCTTCCAGAGTTCTCCCGCAGCCGGTTGATCGCGGCGTCCACTGCATGGCCCGACGCCGTGCCTCCGGGAAGCATGTCCGCCAATTGGTCGCGGGTCACCACATTCCCCCGAGCCGCCGCCAACGCGCGGAGAATCTCGAGTCCGGTAGGAGTCATAGGAAGAACTCTGCCAGCCAGCACCGCCGTGGTCGCGCGCATGACGAGCGGGCCTTCAATGGTGGGCACCGACGGCGCATCGGCTCCAAAGTGCTGGACGAGTTCGCGCACAAGTGCCCCGAGCCGCCAGCGCGATGGATAAGCGACGTGCAATCCCGCGTCTTCGAGAGGCGCTGCCGTGACCGGCCCAACACCAGCAAGTAACACTCTGCCCGTTGCCACGTGGCCCGCGATGTCGGCCAATATGCCCCGCTCGGTGACGGTCGCAAGCCACGACGATGCCGCTGGAGCCGAGGTGAACAGCACCGCATCGGCCCGGCCGGCAGCGGCCGCATCAATCCACTCGATGTGGACGCCCGGCTCAGTGGGCGGCCCCCAGCCGTACACGAGCACGCTGTGGACCGTTGCCCCGGCGGCCTCAAATGCCTCGTCAAGCCCGTCCGAACCCGCGCCGTGGTGTTGCACCGCAATGCGCAGACCGTCGACGCCTTCGCTCAGTAGGTACTCACGGAGTTCCGCCGCCGTCTCGGACTCCGCAACCCAGTCCGCTTCAAGGCCAGCAGCTTGGATCGCACCGCGCGCCTTTGGCCCACGGGCGATGAGGCGTGCTCCGCGCAACGTCTCAATGAGGGTGTCGGCAATGCCCGCAGCATCGGCCGCCTCGATCCAGCCCCGGAAACCGATGCCGGTGGTCGCCACGACGATGTCGGGGGGGTTGGCGATTAGCGTGCGCGACGCCTCAAGCAGGCGGTGGTCATCGAGATGCGGCACCGTCGACAGTGCGGGCGCGCTGGCAACTGTCGCGCCGCGCCGCTCAAGGGCCGCAGCGAGCTCACGCTTGCGTCGATCCGCCGTGTTGACGATGACGCAACCGGCAAGGGGTTCACCCGGCGTGGACACGTCGCCTCCCTCCGGCGCTCTACGTCGCGCTCACATCCGAGGCAAGCAGTCCGTCGCGTGCTACCTCGCCGATGACGATAACGACCGGAGGTTTCACGTCCGTTTCGTCCGCAATTCGAGCGGCACTTTCCAACGTGGCGCGGGTGATGCGCTCGTGCGGAGTGCTCCCGCGCTCGATCATCGCGACCGGCGTCTCGGGGTGAGCGCCCGCTTCAATGCCTGCTTCGGCAAACCTCGGCAGAGTCGCGCGGCCCATCAGCACCACCACGGTGGTGCCGTTCGCCATCGCGGCCACTGCGGCGGCGTCGGGGCCCGCGTGGCCGGACGTGACAAGTACCCCGTGGCTAATGCCACGTTGCGTCACGGGTATCCCCGCCAAAGCCGGCACACTAAGCGCGCTCGTCACTCCCGGCACCACCTCAACCGGGATTCCGGCCGTGATGCACGCGTGGACTTCTTCGCCACCACGTCCGAGCACAAAGGGATCACCGCCCTTGAGCCTCACCACCGTCTTGCCCTCGCCCGCACGCTCGACGAGCATGCGGTTGATCTCGTCCTGAGGCACCGGGTGGTTGTCGGGACTCTTACCCACGTTGATCACCTCAACGTCGGCTGGCAGCGCAACGAGCAACTCCCCGGCGCCCAAGCGGTCGGCGACCACGACGTCCGCCTCCGACAGCGCCTGGCGCCCCCGCACCGTGACAAGACCAGGATCGCCCGGGCCAGAACCCACAAGAATGACGCGGCCGATGCCTGCGCGCCGCCGCCGCAAATCGACATGCCCCGCGTCGATATGTGCAGCCACGGCGTCGCGGATGCCGCGAATGCGATGCGGATCGGGGGCGTCGGTCGACACGACGCCGATCGTCACCTCGCCGTGCGTTGACATCGCCGCTTGTCGAGCGGAACCCTTCGCAGCGTCGGACGCATCAATGCAGAAGATCTGTCGCGCGTGCGCCCACCCAGCAATCTCGTCATTGAGCGCTGGATCGTTTGTTGCCGCAACAACGAGCCACGCGCCAGCGAGGTCCTCCTCAACCACCGGGCGAGGCACCCACGTGAGGTCGCCGTGGCTCGCATGGCGTTGCAAATCTGCCGATGCCTCGGGAGCGACCACCACAACGTCGGCACCCTCGGTCATGAACCGACGCACTCGCCGCGTCGCGACACCGCCTCCGCCCGCAATGAGCACGCGCCGTCCCGTCAGATGGAGCCCAATGAGCGTCGTCATAGGCGACTGGCCAGGTGTAGATGCACCTGACCATTGTCGACAGTGACGGGGTATGTCACCAAATGGGGGCTCAATCCCGGCCGCGGTTCGCTGTCCTGCGCGTTGAGACACTCGCCCGTCACAAGCGAGAACACCTGCTTGTAAATGGGTGACGCGATCGTCGGCTCATCCCCGCGTGACCCGGTGATTCCGCGAGACATCACCTGAGCTCCTGAGAACGGGTCACGGTTCTGCACGGCAAAGACGCGCCCGTCGGAGAGCAAGAACAGCGCCACCTGGTCACCGTCCACGAGCGCCGCCACGCCAAGGTCGGGCGTGAGGATGTCAACTGGGCATATCGCCACCGCACTCGTTGCCACCGCGCTCATGAGCGCACCTCCAAACGATCCGACGCGATGAGGACGGGCCCTGCATCGCGTTCAGCCTCCGTAGCCGGCCGACGCTGTCCTCGCTCAGGTACATAGGCGAGGGACGGATCGGGGGTATCGGGGGCATTGACGAAGGACGCAAACTGCCGCAGGCGCACAGGGTCGCGCAACACGGCAGCCCATTCGTCTTCGTACGTAGCGATGTGGCGCTCCATGTGCGCATCGAGTTCAGCGCCAATGCCGAGCACATCGTCGAGCACAATCTCTTTGAGTCGTTCAAGGCCTCCCTCGAAGGCCTCTTGCCATGGTGCGGTGCGTTGCAAGCGATCAGCGGTGCGCACATAGAACATGAGATAGCGGTCAATGACGCGGAAGAGCTCGTCATCGGACAGGTCCTCTGCGAAGAGCTGGGCGTGGCGCGGCTCAAAGCCGCCGTTGCCCCCCACGTACACGTTCCACCCCTTCTCGGTCGCGATGACGCCCACGTCCTTGGAGCGCGCCTCGGCGCATTCGCGAGCGCAACCGCTCACTCCCAGTTTGATTTTGTGGGGGCTTCGCAGGCCGCGGTAACGCAGTTCGAGAGCGATCGCCATCCCGACCGAGTCCTGCACGCCAAAGCGGCACCACGTGGAGCCGACGCATGACTTCACGGTGCGGAGCGCCTTGCCATAGGCGTGACCGGACTCCATTCCGGCGTCGATGAGCCGCTGCCAAATCGCGGGCAGCTGTTCAAGCCGCGCACCAAAGAGATCAATGCGTTGGCCACCGGTGATCTTCGTATAGAGACCGAAGTCGCGGGCTACTTCTCCAATGGTGATGAGCTTGTCTGGGGTGATCTCGCCTCCCGGCACCCGAGGTACCACCGAGTACGTGCCGTCCTTTTGCATATTGGCCATGACGCGGTCGTTCGTGTCCTGCAGAGCGGCGCGGCCTTCGGCGAGGACGTGCCGGTTGTACAGCGAGGCAAGAATCGAGGCGACAGCGGGTTTGCAGATATCGCAGCCGGATCCGACGCCAAAGCGCTCGATGATGTCACTGAACGCCTCGAGTTCGGCCACCTGAACGGCCTGGAACAGTTCGGCGCGGCTCATCGCGAAGTGTTCGCACATGGCGTTGGAGACGGCAATGCCTTCCTTCGCCAATTGCGCAGTCATCACCTTCTTGACGAGCGGGACGCATGAGCCACACGTGGTGCCAGCCCGCGTGCACGCCTTCACCGCACTGAGGTCATGGCATCCGTCATCGCTCACTGCCGTCCGGATTGCCCCTGCTGAGACGTTGTTGCATGAACACACCGTCGCGGCGTCGGGCAACTCCATCTGTGGTCGTGGTGAGGCCGATTCGGGCAACAGCCACACCGACGGATCTCCAGGGAGTTCGGCACCCACCATGGGCCGCAGGCTCGCGTACGCCGAAGCATCACCCACGAGGATCCCGCCGAGCAGCGTGCGGGCATCGTCCGTCATGACGAGTTTCTTGTAGACACCCGCCACGGGATCGGCGAAGACGAGTTCGAGCGCACCAGGCGTGGTGGCAAACGCGTCTCCAAAGCTCGCGACATCAACGCCAAGCAACTTGAGCTTGGCCGAGAGGTCCGTGCCGGGATACGTCGATGCACCACCGAGCAGCCGGTCAACGGCGATCTCCGCCATGATGTTTCCGGGCGCCACGAGACCGACCCACGCGCCCTGGATCGACGCCACTTCGCCAATGGCGCTCACGTGCGGGTCCTCGGTGAGACACGTGTCGTCGACCACCACCCCGCCGCGCTCCCCCAAGGTGAGACCGCATTCCTTCGCCAATTCATCACGAGGGCGCACCCCGGCGGCCACGATGACCACGTCGGTCAGTGTTGATCCACCGCCTTGGAACGCAATGGAGCCCACGCGCCCTTGCTTGTTTGGCACGAGGCGGTCGGTGAAGGCGTCGACCATCACCGAGACGCCAAGCTTTTCGACGAGTCGCTTGAGTGCAATGCCACCCGCTTCATCGACTTGCATGTTCATGAGGCGAGGCGCCGCCTGGATCACCGTCGAGGTGAGACCCATTTCTTGGAGAGCGCCTGCCGCCTCAAGACCGAGCAAACCGCCGCCGATGACGCTGCCCCTAAGTAGCCCACCGCGCTCGGTTCTCAACGTGTCGACGTAGCCACGGATCGCCGCGACATCGTCGATGGTGCGATAAACGAACACCCCTGGCAGATCGGTGCCCTTCATGGGAGGCATCCACGCGTACGTGCCGGTCGCAAGCACAAGGTGGTCGTACGCGAGCGTCGAACCATCGGCCGCTGTCACCGTGCGCGCCTCGCGGTCGATGCTGACGATCCGGTGGTCGCGGCGCAACGTGACGAGGGGGTCGTCCCACAGGGCGCGATCGCCCAGCTCAAGGTCTTCCGGGTCGCGGCCCGTGAAGTACGACGTGAGCGCCACCCGGTCATAAGGCCTGCGGGGCTCTTCGGCACAGACGGTGACGCGATACAGACCTTCTGCATCACGGGCCCGCAACGCTTCGACGAATCGGTGAGCGACCATGCCGCCGCCCACCACCACGATGTGCTTCATATGCGTACTCCATTCGTCGCGGACGCGACAACCGCCGCGGCCTCGTCGTGTTGTGAGATCAATGCCGCAACCACGCCGGCGCAGCCGCCGCAACCGGTGGTGGCGCGGGTCTGGCCTGCGACGTCTGCGATCGAGCGGCAACCGCCGCTCACCGCCGTCCGAATGCGCCCGGCGGTCACCGCATTGCACGTGCACACCGGATCGTCATCTGCAAGGTCTGCCGGATCGCTCGCTACCGCCTTCATGCCTCCCCCCATCGCGCGGATGAGGAGATGCGCGGGGTCAGCGGGCACGGGCAAGTGGCGCGTGTAGAGGGCGCTGAGTGCTGCGGCGACGTCGGCATCACCGACGCATGTGGCACCGGCGAGGCGACCACCAGTCACCACGACTTCCACGTAGCGGCCGCCCTCTGGGTCCTTGAGCGACAACACTCGGTAGCGGGGGTCTTCCCGATCGAAATCGCCGCACACACCCATCGCGACCATGTCGATGCCGGTGGCTTTCACGCGCACCACGTCGCGTGCGGACATCGCCGCATCCGTCGCGGGTGAGCCGCAGATCTCGCGGACGAGGCGGGTCGCTTGCTCCCATCCCTGCGCAACGAGACCGGTGCCGCCTTCCGGGGGCTGTGCGCAGTCGCCTATGGCGTAAATGTGGGGCGCGGACGTGCGCAGGTGCTCGTCGACGACGATCCCGCGGTCTACCGCGAGCCCACCGGTGCGCGCAAGGCTCGTTTCGGGGACGGTGCCGCAACACATGACGAGCATCTCGGCCGGCACTTCGGTGCCATCTTCGAGTCGCACCGCGGCGACCTTTCCGCGCGCGGAGCGCAATGCCGAGACCGACGCTCCGACGTGCGTCTCAATACCGAGGCGACTGAGGTTTTGGGTCGCAACGGCGGAGGCTTCCCATCCAAGTTGGCGATCCATCACGCGATCTGCCATGTGGACGAGCCTCACGGCGACTCCGCGTCCCACAAGTCCCGTTGCGACCTCGAGGCCAAGCACCCCCGCCCCAAGCACAACTGCGCGCCGGGCGTGCGCGCTCGCGGCGACAATCCCGTCGGCATCGGCCATGTCCTTCAGCACAAAGGCGCCAGGCACCAAGCCGTCTGGGTTCGCCACCCCGTGGATGGCCGGAACGCGGGCCACTGATCCGGTTGCGAGGACGAGCTCGTCATACGCATGTGACTGCCCGCGGTCATCGATGACCACCGCGTCGTCAACACGAATCTGGGTGGCCGCCACGCCGGTGAGCACGTGCAAGCGCGGATGGTCCTGACCCGCGAGGGAGAGCATGGCCGCGCTTTTTGAGCCGGCGACCACGGAACTGAGGAGCACCCGGTTGTATGCGGGAGTGGGTTCCTTGCCAAGCACCGTGATCCGCACGTGCTGGTCGGCTTCAAGGAGCTCTTCGGCAAAGCGCGCTCCCACCATGCCGTGACCGATCACCACCACGTGCTTCATGCGGTCACTCCATCCGCGCGGCGCACGGAGACCGCGCACGCTTTGAACTCCGGCATTCCAGAGATGGGGTCGGTGGCGTCGTTCGTTGCCCGATTAACCGACCCTTCGCCCGGCCAGTGGAACGGCATGAAGACGGTGTCGGGGCGGATCGTTGTCGAGATGCGCGCGGCGGCCACTGCGGTGCCGCGCGTACTCGTCACGGCCACGTGGTCGCCCGCGCTGATGCCGTGCAGTGATGCGAGTAGCGGGTGCACCTCGACGAACGGCTCCGGTTCGGTCGCGAGCAGTTCTTCTACCCTGCGGGTCTGCGCACCCGACTGATATTGCGTGAGCACACGTCCCGTCACGAGGTAGACGGGGGCGTCGTCGCGCACATCGTCAACAGGAGCGCGATGATCCACCGCAATCATCCGGGCACGTCCGTCGGGCGTGGCGAAGCGATCAAGGAAGACCCGAGGGGTGCCGGGGTGCCGAGCAGACGGGCATGGCCAGTGGATGCCCTCCCTCTCGGTTGCATCGACGCCACCCTCGGCGGCGCTGGGATCCACCGCGTGACCGACCCCGTGAGCGCCCACGTCACCGTCGAGCCGCGCGTAGGAGATTCCTGAGTAGTCCGCAACTCCCCCGGCCGACGCTCGGGCCAGTTCGGCGAACACCTCGGCTGGGTTGTCGGTGAAACGCTCCCCGTGCCCGAGGCGGCGGGCTAGCTCGGTGAGGATCCACAGCTCCGAGCGCGCCTCACCGGGGGCGTCGACCGCCTTGCGCCTGCGGATGACACGGCCCTCGAGGTTTGTCATCGTGCCGTCTTCTTCCGCCCACTGGGTGACGGGCAAGACGACGTCGGCAATGGCGACAGTTTCGGAGGGGACCATGTCGGCCACAACGAGCAAGTCAAGGCGGGACAACGCCGCTCGCACAGCGTCGGCATCGGGCGCGGACACGAGGGGGTTGGAACCATGGATGAGCAGCGCTTTCGGACCAGTCGCCGTGCCGAGAGACGCAAGCAACTCAATTGCGGGCACACCCGGGCCCGGCAACGACTCGGGCCGCACGTGCCAGACCTTCGCCACGTGTGCGCGGCGTGCCGGGTCAGTGATCGACGAGTAGCCGGGCAACTGATCGCTTTTTTGGCCGTGCTCGCGACCCCCTTGCCCGTTTCCCTGGCCCGTAATGGCGCCGTAGCCGGAACCGACGCGGCCCACGAGTCCAAGAGCAAGAGCGAGATTGATTGCGGCGGTGACGGCGTCGGTGCCGTGGGCGGATTGCTCGAGGCCCCGGCCGGTGAGAATGTACGCACCCGCGCCGCCGCGTGAAGGTGATGCCGCGGCGAGAGCGTGAGCCACCCGGCGCAATTCGGTGGCCGAGATGCCGCAGTAGCTTTCGGCACGCTCGGGCCACCAGCGGCTCACCGCTGCCTTGACCTCATCCCATCCCGTGGTGCGAGAGTCAAGGTAGGCCTCGTCGACAAGGTTGTCCTCGATACAGATGTGGAGGAGTGCAAGCAGGACAGCGAGATCCGTCCCAGGCACGTTCGCAACATGAATGCCGGCGCCATCGCGGGTGAGGTGCGCCGTCGCGGTGTCGCGCGGGTCCACGTAGATGAGTCCGCCACGCTCGCGCACCCCCGCAAGGTGCTGAACGAGCGGGGGCATCGTCACCGCGACGTTCGAGCCCAACACGAGCACAGCGTCGGCCCCCGCAAGGTCGCTGAGCGGAAATCCGAGGCCCCTGTCCATCCCAAAGGCCCGGTTCGCGGCCGCCGCTGCCGATGACATGCAAAAACGCCCGTTGTAGTCGATGAAGCGAGTGCCGAGGGCGACGCGCGCAAACTTGCCGAGCAGGTAGGCCTTCTCGTTCGTGAGACCTCCGCCACCGAACACGGCAACCGAATCGGGGCCAAACTCTCGCCGCAGCGCAAGGAGGTTCGCTGCAATGAGGTCGAGCGCCTCGTCCCACGTGGCACGCTCAAGGACCCCGTTGCGGCGCACCTGCGGGTGAAGGAGTCGGTCGGGAGCGCTGAGGACGTCCGCCGATGTCCACCCTTTGGCGCACATCCCGCCCCGATTGGTGGGGAACTCGCGGGCCTCGACCCGCACCGGCACACGGTCATCTGGGGTGGGGGTGAGCCGCTGCGCGCATTGCAGCGCGCAATAGGGACAGTGGGTTGCGGTGCCCATTACACGTTCCTCATTGGCGCTGCCGGACGCAGGTAGCAGGCCCACGTGAGGATGCCGAGAGCGATGAACACCGCAACGTAGATCTGCAGGGCGGGCACGATGGTGCCGTACGTGTTGTTTGCCCACATGTAGACAAAGGGGATGGCGAATCCGCCACCTGCACCGATCGCCGAAATAATGCCAACAGCGCCCGCGGCCTGTCGCTTGAACTCAAGCCTCGACTCATCGGAATCGGCTCCGCGGCTGCGCTGGAGTCGGCCAAAGACGGCGGGGATCATTCGGTAGGTCGAGCCATTGCCCACACCGGTCGCAATGAACAGGACCATGAAGCTCGCGAAGAACAACGGGAGCGACTCGCTCTGGACTCCCACCACCGCGGCAACCCCGGCGAGGGCCATGACGGCGAGAGCTGCGAGAGTCACCACTGAACCGCCGCGACGGTCCGCGAGCTTGCCGCCGTAGGGCCGGGCGAGAGAGCCGAGGAGCGCCCCGGCAAAACCCCACGTCAACGCGATGTCGCCGCGGTCAAAGACCACGCGAAGCAGCGTCGGGAACGCCGCCGAGTAGCCGATGAAAGAGCCAAACGTGCCGATGTAGAGCACGGCGAGCAGCCACGTGTGGCCGTGGCGCAGCGAGGCAGCGGTGGGGCGAGGATCCGCCTTCGCCTCGCGCAAGTTGTCCATGAAGAAGAACGCGAGAATCGCGGCGGCCACGGCGAGCGGCACATAAATGAGGCCCGCTGCGGCAAGTCCCAGGCCGCCGAAGCCGATTGCGACCGGTACGAGCTTTTGGGCGACTGCGACGCCGATGTTTCCTCCGGCGGCATTGAGCCCAAGCGCCCATCCCTTGCGCCGGTCGGGATAGAAGAACGAGATATTCGACATCGAGGACGCGAAGTTGCCGCCGCCAAAACCGGCCGTTGCCGCAATGAGGACGAGGACGATGAACGGTGTGTCGGGACGGCCCACCACCCACGCAAGCCCGAGCGTCGGGATGAGCAGGAGCAGCGCGGAGATGACCGTCCAGTTCCGTCCGCCAAGCCACGGAACCGCAAAGGTGTAGGGAACGCGCAACACGGCGCCCACTCCCGATGCGACGGCAAGGAGAGTGAAGCCCTGTCCGGGTGTGAGGGCCCAGCCCCCGGCGCCTGCCTCAATCAGCACGCCGTTGTCGTCGAACGTGCCGTACATCTTCACGACGACGATTGACCACAGGAGCCAGATCGAAAAGCCGATGTGTTCGGCAACGATGGAGAAGACGAGGTTCCGGAAGGCAATCGCCTTGCCCCGCGACTCCCAGAAGGTCTCGTCTTCGGGAAGCCACCGCTCAATCCAGCGGCCGGGGCCAATGATGCCAGCGGGGGTTTCGACGGGTGCGGGGGGAGGCGTTGTGCTCACGAGTGCCATCGCATGCCTTTCGACTGGGTCCGAATGTGTAGCGCCCGTCGGGGGGACATTGCGCTGGTGGGGACCGGACAGTCAGAGGCTAGGAAGGGCAGGTTTCGAGAAGCGGCACGCAAAGTGAAAGGTGCGCGACGGCGCTCTCACTGCGCGCCTCGTCACCGCGTGAGGTTGCGCGCGCGTTGACAACCACGTGTGTGAGATCGTCGCTTTAGCAGGGACGACGCTGGCTCAAGGGCGCCATGTGCCCACGGCGTCGACGATGCGCGCCGTGATCGAGGAGTCGTGAGCAAGCGAAACAAACCACGCTTCGTACGCACTGGGAGGCAGCGAAATCCCGCGCGATCGCACGTGGTGGAAGAGCTGTGCGTAGGCGTCCGTGTCCTGTTTCGCGGCGTCGGCGAACGTGACGGGAGCGGTCTCGAGTCCAAGGAAGAACGAGAAGAGGGTGCCTGCTTGACCCACGGCGTGGGCAATTCCCGCGGTCTCAAAAGCGGTGGTCACACCGTCACGCACCTCATGCGCCGCCTCGGCCACACGCGCGTAGGCAGCGGCGTCCATCACGTCGAGCGTCGCGAGGCCTGCGGCAACCGCTACGGGGTTTCCGGACAACGTGCCCGCTTGGTAGACCGGTCCCAGCGGCGCGAGCTGTTCCATGAGATCCGTGCGGCCGCCAATCGCCGCGACGGGCAGTCCACCGCCGATGACCTTGCCAAAGGTGACGAGGTCTGGCACCCAAGGCTCGTCGCCTCGGTCGATCGCCTCATCGCGCTCGACACCCCAGTAGCCGCTGGGCCCCGCGCGAAAACCAGTGAGCACCTCGTCAAGAATGAACACCGCGCCTTCATTGCGCGTGAGCGAGGCGATGAGTGCGTTGAAGTCCATGGGCGGCCGCACGACCCCCATGTTTGCGGGAGCCGCCTCCGCGATGACGGCGGCGATGCGCTGGCCGTGCTCGGCGAAAGCGGCCGTCAACGCGGCGTCATCTCCATACGGCAACACGAGCGTGTCTCGCGCCGTGGCGGGCGTGACACCTGCCGAATCCGGGACACCTGCGGTGGCGAGACCCGAACCGGCGGCGACGAGGAACGGATCGGCGTGGCCGTGGTAGCAGCCAGCGAACTTCACGACGAGGTCCCGGCCCGTTGCCGCGCGCGCAAGGCGCAAGGCGGTCATCGTTGCCTCGGTACCCGTTGAGACGAGGCGCAAGCGCTCCGCCGGGGCGTACCGTGCGCGAATCTCTTCAGCGAGTCGCACCTCACCGTCCGTGGTGGCGCCAAAGCTCAAACCCTTGACCGCGGCCTTGCGCACCGCCTTGACGACGGCGGGATGGGCGTGACCGGCGATGCCCGCCCCCCATGACCCGACAAGGTCGATGTAGCGGTGCCCTGCGGCATCGGTGAGGTAAGGGCCTGCGCCCGACGTGATCGGCACCGGGTTGCCGCCCACGCCGTTCCACGCGCGCACGGGGCTGTTGACACCCCCGGGCAACACGGCAGCGGCGCGCTCGGTCCAGCCCGCGCGGCCCCGTTCGGTGCGCATCACCACAGAGGTGAGCAGCGCGTTGAATCGGCGATGTGCGCCCGTCATGAGGACTCCTTCAACCACTGAGCGATCTCGAGCGCGGCGTACGTGAGCACCACGTCCGCACCGGCGCGCACGATGGACGTGACGGCCTCAAGATGTGCGGCTTTGCGGTCGATCCAGCCCTGAGCGGCGGCCGCCTCGATCTGGGCGTACTCCCCCGACACGTGGTAAGCCGCGACGGGGACCTCCGACGCTGCGGCCACACGGGCGAGCACGTCAAGGTATGGGAGGGCGGGCTTCACCATGACGAAGTCCG
>JAEYUX010000013.1 GCA_023432235.1 Actinomycetes bacterium | reverse complement strand
GTCTACCCGGAGGCGACGTGCGAGCTCGACTTCGAGACGCCTTTCCAGTTGCTCGTCGCCACCGTGCTGAGCGCCCAGTGCACCGACGTGCGGGTCAATCAAGTGACCCCCGCGCTCTTCGCGCACTTTCCCGACGCGGTGGCAATGGCGGGCGCGTCACGCGACAGTCTCGAGGAGTTGATTAGGCCCACGGGCTTCTTTCGCTCGAAAGCGACAAGCCTCCTTGAGCTCTCGCGCGACATCGTCGAACGCCACGACGGTGAGGTACCGGGCCGGCTCAAGGACTTGGTGGAACTGCGCGGGGTCGGGCGAAAGACGGCGAATGTCGTCCTCGGTAACGCATTCGGCGTGCCGGGCATCACGGTTGACACGCACATGGGCCGGCTTGCTCGGCGCCTTGGGCTCACTGTCAATGAAGATCCGGTGGTGGTGGAACGCGATCTCAACGCGCTCATTGAGCGCAAAGAGTGGACGCTGTGGTCCCACCGGGTGATCTTTCACGGCCGCCGCCGCTGCACGGCGCGGCGTCCCGATTGCAGCGGCTGCGAGATCGCGGCGTTGTGCCCGTCAGCCGGAAGTGGGCGCTGAGCGGCTCTCAAACACTCTGCGGTAGTGGCGGTCGCGCCACGAAAGGATGGCCGAGCCGACGAGCGCGGCGGCAAGCGAGCCTGCCAGCACCGACATCTTCACTTCCATCACCCGCTCGCCAGCAAATGCGAGGTCGCCAATAAGGAGCGACACCGTGAACCCGATTCCGCCCAGGCATGCCATGCCGAGCACGTCCCACCAACTGAGCCCACGGTCGAGCCGCGCGCGAGTGAAGGTCGCGACGAGGAAGGTGAAGAGCAGGATGCCAGCGGGCTTGCCGATGACGAGGCCCGCCACTACACCTTGAGCGACGGGGTCGCGCACAGCGTCGGCCACCACGTTGCCGTCAATCCCCACGCCTGCCGCGAACAACGCGAAGATCGGCACCGCGACGCCAGCGGAGACGGGCCGCCACAGGTGCTCCCAGTGCTCGGCAAGGCTGTGATGCTCCCCCGGGCGCGTGACCGCCGGGACCACCATGCCGAGCGCGACGCCGGCGATCGTTGCGTGAACACCCGAGGCATGCATGAAGCCCCAGGTCAGCAATGCGAGGGGAATGAGGAGCCACGGACTCTTGTATCCGCGGCGCAGTAACCACCAGAACATGACGATGCACACGGCAGCTGCACCGAGCCATCCCATCGCAAGTGTGTCGGTGAAGAACACCGCGATGACGATGATCGCCAAGAGGTCATCGACCACGGCGAGCGTGAGCAGAAACGCCCGTAGCGCGGTGGGCAGCCACCGGCCCACCAGGCCGAGCAATGCGACAGCAAAGGCAATATCGGTCGCGACGGGTACGGCCCAGCCCGCGTTCGATCCGGAGTCACTCATCGAGTTGATGAGCAGGTACAGCGCTGCGGGAACGACCATTCCACCCACCGCAGCAACGATTGGCACAATCGCCGTCGACGGGCGGCGAAGTTCGCCCGCCACGATCTCGCGCTTCAGTTCGAGGCCCACCACAAAGAAGAAGATCGCGAGCAAGCCATCCTTCGCCCACTCCGCGAGGCTCAGATCGAGATGGAGAGCACTCGGGCCAACAACCGTGTCCTTGAGCGACTCATACGCATCGCCCCCGGGCGAGTTTGCCCAGATCAGCGCAATCACGGCTCCAGCGAGCAGCAGCAGACCCCCCGCGCGTTCGGTACGCAAGATCTCCGCGATGGAACGCTCGGTTGACGGTGACAGGCGGCTGAACAGGCGGGCGGCGCGGGATGGGGCCATACGAGTGACTTTCGAGGGAAGAGAAAGCAGCCGACGCTAGGCGTTCGCAGGTTGCGACGCGCCAGTCGGATCGGCGGCTTGCTTGGTGGGCAACGGATCAAAGCGGTATCCCACGTTGCGCACCGTGCCAATGAGCTGTTCGTGCTCGGCACCCAACTTGGCGCGCAAGCGACGCACATGCACGTCAACGGTGCGCGTACCGCCGTAGTAGTCAAAGCCCCACACCTCTTGAAGCAACTGGTCGCGGGTGTACACGCGGCCTGGGTGCTGCATGAGGTATTTGAGGAGTTCAAACTCTTTATAGGTGAGGTCGAGGGGGCGGCCGCGCAATCGAGCGGTGTAGCCACCGACGTCCACCGTCAGTTCTCCTGAGGAGTACTCGGCGGCCTTCTCAAGCGGGTCGCCAAGCGAGGCCCGGCCAATGAGTAAGCGGATGCGCGCCTCCACCTCAGCCGGGGAAGCGTCGGCCTGGACAACATCGTCCGCTCCCCATTCGGCCGTGACAATCGACATGCCGCCATCGCGCAAAACGAGAAGGAGCGGCACCGTGACGCCCGTCACCTGAACAAGGCGGCAGTTGTTGCGCGCCTCCGCGAGGTCAAAGCGAGCGTCGATCACAAGGACGTCTGCGTCGAATGCATCGAGCATTGCTGCGGGCTCGGGGGCGACCACGCGGGTCCGGTGGCTGAGGAGCGCGAGCGCAGGAAGTACTGCTGTCGCACCGTCCGTAGACGGAGTCAGCACCAGTAGATCGGCCATGCGAACCTCCGATGGGGTTCACTTTA
>JAEYUX010000172.1 GCA_023432235.1 Actinomycetes bacterium | reverse complement strand
CAAAGTCGACGCCTCTTGAGTGGCTGTGTACAGGTGGGCAAATCCCGCATCCGTACCGCCAACGGTGCCGAACATCGACTCGATCAGCCCGCTAGGGATGTCGGGCAAGTACGCAGAACTCTCAAGTCCGGGGATGTCCCTCAGGCTCCATTCGTAGCCCGCATGGCTGTGCGATGGCTCGGTGCCGACGAGTGGTGACGAGATCGACTCAGCGAAGAGCGGCATGAGGTGGGCAAGGCTTTGTCCCAGCGCGGTCGCGCCCGCCTCCGACATCGCGTCAACTGCGAACTGATTCGGGCTTGTGGAATCGAGTCCTTCCATGATGCGAAGCGCCACGGCCGTATGAGCACGCAGCGTCCATTCGGATTGGTTCTCGCCCGCGAACCCGCCGTCAGCGTGCATCGACCCTTCCCACAGTGAGCCGAAGCCATCCCATCCGTCGGCGCTCCAGTCGCGGCGGGACAAGTAGTCCACCCGATC
Organism: Actinomycetes bacterium; assembly: GCA_023432235.1. GTDB lineage: Bacteria > Actinomycetota > Actinomycetes > Actinomycetales > Demequinaceae > Demequina. Next base: position 5,290 of record JAEYUX010000172.1, on the reverse strand, counting down.
TCCCGCAACCGAGACAGAACCGTCGTGCAGCGTCGTCGCGTCGTCGTTGAGCCACTCCCACGCGGCGTCGGGATGGGTGCCCAAGGTGTCGAGCACACGGCCGAACGGATCGCGAACGCCCGCTCCATATCGGCTCTCACCCACGTTGCTGTCGTATGAGCCCCCGCGATCGAACTGATCCTCGACGGCGATGCTGTCGAAGACGCCGTATGGATCGGTTGGGTCCATCCCCGATGAGCCCCATGGCTCACCACCGGTCTGCTCGCTGCGCTCCCAGGTGTCAAAGATGTCTGCCGCCGCGACCGTGAAGGCGCGTCCCATGGGGTGATTGGCGGCGTCGTCAAACAAGAAGCCGACGCCGGCGACACCGCTAAGGCGTCGGCCCATATCGCCGGGCCAATCTGCACCGGTCATCATGCGGGCGGCAAAGTCCTGACCCTCCTCGGTGTTCCACAACTGCGAGCCGCTGGCGAGCGACTCGCGCACACTACGGGCGAATGCGAGTGCCGCATCGCGGTCTTCGTCGGTGGGGTAACCCATCCCGCCCTGGTTCGTGTGTGCGAGAAGTCCAGCCTCAAGCAGGGGCAACGTTCCGTCGCCACCGACCTCAAGCCAAAACTGAGAGGACAGGTTCGGGTCCGCTGAGGCGTTTCGTAGCGCCGCAGCAAGGGCCGCGATGTCGCCGGGATCGGCAGGGCGCCTCGCCACGGCGGCCGCCAAGTCGAGCGCCTCCTGGAGCAAATCCGCCCTGCGGTCAAGGATGTCCTGCGCGGTGCGGGCGCCGTCGTACATCGTGGTGAGCTGCATCCACTGCACCGTGAGACCGCTCCCGTGTGCAAATGAGAGAGCCCGCGCAAACTCACCATCAATGCCGCTGCGCTCGTAGTGAAGGTTGCCGAGGACCATGTTTCCGTGGTTGATGAGGTCTTCGGCCTCGTCCATGCGCCGCGCCCATTGGCCATCCGGCAACATGTCGGGCGGCACGTGCGACAAACCTTGGCGCTGCGATATCCCGCGCTGAATGTCGAGCTCCGCTTGCTTTCCGCGCGTTGCCATCGACTCGAGTTGGTCCGCATACGTCCCTGCGGACGTGGCCCATTTGCTTGAGACGGTGGTCACGTCGGACGTGAGTTGAATGATCCTCGCAAGACGGAGTCGGAAGGTTTCTGCTGCCGCCGTCTGCCATTGAGCGACGTCACTACTGCCGCTGATCTGTGTCACGCCATCACGCATTTGAGCAAGCGCGGCACTGCGCGCCGTCTGCGCATCAGCGAAGAGGCGGACGTTGTTGACGTTGAGCGATGAGGGATAAGAGGACATCGTTACCAGCCACCTCCGCCGCCGCCGCCAGCGCCGCCGCCCGAACTGCCGTGGTGCGCGGCTCCGTTGCGGTCGAGCTCGTCGAAGGCATTTGCGGCTACTTGCGTCGCGGTCGTCAGTTCGAGCAACTCCGCCTCAATGATCAATCTCTGAATGCGGAACTGATCCTCGGTGCTGCTACCGGCGTTTGATACGACGGAGGAGCCACACGAGGCGAGCGACGGGCGGTTGCTCACAGGGCTGCCGCCAATGACAGGCGCCCAGTTACCCAGTTGCGTGCCGACGTTTCGGATGCTGTCCGTGTCGACCGAGATTCTTGCTCGCAAAGCCCACCCCCCTTGGGACACGCGGGACGTCGTGCCTACGCACACCTTAGTGAGGGAGGTGACGCGGAAGGGGCCGTTCCTAGAAATATGGGGAAAACTCCCCGAAGGCTCAGGAAAGAGCCATGAACATCTTCTCGAGACGTTCACGCGCTGCGGTGTCGTCCTCATCGGACCGGATGCACTGCTGCAGTCCAGCAGAGATCATCGTGAAGCCGGCGCGGTCAATTGCTTTCGAGACAGCAGCCATCTGGGTGACCACGTCAGCGCAGTCACGTCCTTCTTCGATCATGTTGAGGACTCCAGCGAGCTGGCCCTGGGCGCGGCGCAGTCTCTTGACAACGGGCTCGAGCTCTTCGGGATCGAGGTGCACAGCGGACATGGCCTTCTCCTGTGATGGTGCGATATGCGCCGGAAGGCGCCGTGCTTAGGATACCCCCTCCCGTACCTGGACGGCCGAAATGACAGGTGCCACCAGCGTCGGCCGAGCGACCTGCGCCACAATGAGTGCGTGACTCATCCCGAGAACCTGCCACAGGCCGCGGCGCTTGACGCGGCGTGGCTTGCCGACGTTGTTCGCCGCTCGCTCGACGAAGACTTGGGGGGCAATCCCGGCCGCGACGTCACGACCTTTTCCACCATCGCGGCCGACGCCGCCGTCACCGGATCGCTCGTCATGCGGGAGGCGGGGGTGGTCGCGGGTCTCGCCATCGCTACTGAGGTTGTCTCGCAGGTTGCCTCCCGTTTCGACTTGCCGATGCCCACCGTCACGAATCTCGTCGCCGACGGCAACCGCGTCGAACCGGGAACGGAACTTGCCCGGATTGAAGGCGTGGGCCACGTGGTGCTCGTTGCCGAGCGGACCATTCTCAACCTCATGTCGCGCGCATGCGGGGTTGCCACGCATACGCGGCGTTGGGTTGACCAACTTGAAGGCACTGCGGCGCGAGTGCTCGATACGCGCAAGACCACGCCGACGCTGCGCGAGCTCGACAAGTACGCGGTTCGCTGTGGCGGTGGCACGAATAAGCGTTTTGGCCTCTACGACGTCGCGATGATTAAGGACAACCACATTGTCGCGGCGGGGTCCGTCGCCGGTGCGATCAATGCCATCCGCGAGCGCTTCCCTGACGTGCCCATCCAGGTGGAAGTCGAGAACACCGACCAGGCCTTCGAAGCCCTCGACGCGGGCATCGACTTCCTCATGATTGACAACATGGCGCCCAGCGAAATGTCGGCACTCGTCACCGCCGTGCGGACCGCGGAGTCCCGCTATGGCCGAGTATGGCTCGAGGCAACAGGCGGTCTCACGGTCGATTCGGTGCGCGCCGTCGCCGAGACGGGTGTCGATTTCATGTCCGTCGGCGCGCTGACGCACAGTTCGCCCATCATCGACATCGGCCTCGATCTTCACTGATCGACACGAAAACGCCCGACGCTATCGCCACCACGCATGTACGGGGCCACGTGAGCGGCGTGCGCAGGCGGCGGTACCCTTGAGCGCGTGAGTGACCAGCCCGCCCCCGCCCTTGCCGATGACCTCCCGGAGCAGATGCGGATTCGCCGCGACAAGCGCGATCGAATCATCTCCTCTGGTGGTGAGGCGTACCCCGTGTCGGTTCCGCTGACCCACGCAATTGCGGAGGTCGGTGAGGCGTATGCGCACCTGGAAGCGGGCGAGGAGAGCAGCGACATCGTTGCCGTCGCCGGTCGCGTGGTCTTTGTGCGCAACACGGGCAAGCTGTGCTTTGCGGCGATCCAGGATGGGGAGGGCCGCCGTCTCCAGATCATGGTGAGCCTTGACGCAGTAGGCGAAGACTCCCTTGCGGCATTCAAGTCCGACGTGGACCTTGGCGATCACCTCTATGCCCGAGGACCGGCGGGAAAGTCCCGTCGCGGCGAGGTCAGCGTCTTTGCCACCGAATGGGCTCTCGCGGCGAAGGCTTTGCGGCCGCTGCCCGTCCTGCACAAAGACCTCGCTGAAGACACGCGAGTCCGTCAGCGCTACGTCGACCTCATCGTGCGTCCGCTTGCTCGTGAGACGGTGCGGAATCGTGCCGCCCTCATGCGCTCCCTCCGTGAATCGCTTCATTCCAGGGGCTTCATTGAGATTGAGACGCCGATGCTCCAGACCCAGCATGGTGGAGCGGCGGCACGCCCATTCGTCACGCATATGAATGCGTTTGATATTGACTTGTATCTGCGAATTGCGCCCGAACTGTTCCTCAAGCGCGCTGTAGTTGGCGGCATCGAGAAGGTCTTCGAAATCAATCGCAATTTCCGCAATGAAGGTGTCGATTCTTCGCACTCGCCCGAGTTCTCCATGCTTGAGGCCTATGAGGCGTATGGCGACTACATGACGATGGCAACCCTCACGCGCGAGATTGTCCAGGCCTCGGCGATGGATCTCTTTGGCACCACCACCGTCACCCATGCGGATGGAAGCGAATATGACCTGGGCGGGGAGTGGACCACGCTTTCGCTCTACGGGTCCCTGTCAGAGGCTCTCGATCGGGAGATCACCCCGCAGACGCCGGTCACTGACCTTCAACGCTTGTGCGACGCCGCGGAGATCTCGGTGGATCCCAAGCGGGTGAACCACGGCAAGCTTGTCGAGGAGTTGTGGGAGCACCACGTGGGTAACGGCCTGACGGCTCCCACCTTCGTCATGGACTTTCCCGTGGAAACAAGCCCGCTCACGCGTGACCACCGCACCACGGAGGGCGTGGTGGAAAAGTGGGACCTGTACGTCAAGGGCTTCGAGTTGGCGACCGCCTACTCCGAGCTCGTCGACCCTGTCATTCAGCGTCAGCGCTTTGAGCAACAGGCCCGGATGGCCGCCCAGGGTGACGACGAGGCGATGCGTCTCGATGAGGACTTCCTCACCGCGATGGAATACGGCATGCCGCCAGCCGGAGGCATGGGGATGGGAATGGATCGCCTCCTCATGGCGCTCACCGGTCTAGGTATTCGGGAAACGATCCTGTTCCCGCTGGTCAAGCCGGAGGAGCACCGATGAACTGGGCTGCTATTGCGATGGGCGTGCTCCCATCGATTGGTCTGTTGTGGTTGTTCTGGTTCACCATTCGCGGGATCATTCGCGCCGACCGCCGCGAACGCGAGGCGCTTGCGCAGCTTGATCGTGAAGAGGCCGAAAAAGCGAAGCGAATGACGGATCAGCATAAGTCGGGCGATTCGCCTCAATAGGCCCGCGAGCGCCTTGCGGTGTCGTTCCCGCACATTTGTTCACGCCTTGAGGGAACGTTTTGACTCGAATTGACGTTGTCCTTTCACGGTCTTTATCGTGTACGAGAACGGTTCATTCAATCGAAAGGGAAGCGCATGGCGCAGAAGGTCCAGGTCGTCTTGGTCGATGACATCGACGGCGGCCACGCCGACGAGACGGTTCGTTTTGGCCTCGACGGCACCACATATGAGATCGACCTTTCATCCGCTCACGCTCGCGAGCTTCGCGATGCATTGGCCACGTGGGTTGCCGCGGGCCGCAAGGTGACGGGCCGCTCTGCCGGCCGTCCGCGCGTGTCGAATGACACGAGCAAGATTCGCGCATGGGCGAAGTCCAACGGCTACGCCGTTTCCGAGCGTGGTCGCATTTCCGCAGACATTCGCGCGGCGTACAACGCGGC
>JAEYUX010000137.1 GCA_023432235.1 Actinomycetes bacterium | reverse complement strand
GGGTGAATTCGCGCGCGGGCGGCAACGTCAGAGAGCACGTCCGCATCGAGCGGGTGGTGGAAGAGGTGCGGAACCTTCGTGGTGGGTCGCAGGACGCCCGATGCCGTCAGTTCCTCGCCGAGCAGTGCATTGACGACCGTCGACTTGCCAGCGCCCGTGGGACCTCCGACGATGACGATCGCGGGCGAGGATTCCTCCCGCACACGCGGAATGAGGTGATGGTCGAGCTGATCGAGCATGCGCGCCATCAGGTCATTCGCCTCGCGCTCACGGCCCGTGGGCAACGGCAACTCGACCGCCGAAACCACGCGTCGCGTATCGATGAGCGCATCAAGGAGGGCGCCGGGGTACGCCCAGGTCTTGATCGGCCTGAATTCCATGTACCTAGCCTGCCCTCTCACCCCGTAGGGCATGAGGCTACCGCGCCGGAATCGGTCAACGAACCACCCAAAACGGGCGGAAAACTAGACGAGAGCCGCTTGCGTGCGCTTGCGCCATGCCGTCATCGTCGCCGTCAATTCGCGAGAGATCGCGACAAAGGAACCATCCATGTCGATTGCGAAGCGGGCGTCGTTGACCTTGCCAGCGTCGATGAGTGAGAGGACGGCAGCGGCTTCTTTGTGGAATTGCGCGTGCTCGGCCTTCGCTTGATCGCGGAGCTGGACGTGCTCGGGGGCGACGTCAGCACTGTGGAGCCACTTGCCGAACTCGCAGACGTTGTCGAGGGCCACCTTTGAGATGTCCTCGCTGTGGCTGCCGTTCTCGATCGCGTCGACGAGCCGCGCCTTCCACTTGCCGTGAGCTCCGATCGCCTTGGTGATCTGAGCGCCCACATCCAGTCCCGTGGAGTTTGCCGCGGCAAAGGAGAACTTGCTCACCTGGTCCGCGAGCGCCGCAGCGAGCGAGGACAGGTGCGAGGTCTCCTGCTCGCTGTCGCGAATGCCGCTCGACGTCGAGGCGGACGACGCCGCGTTGGCGAAGATGCGGCCCGACGCGACCGCGAGCTCCTCAGCTAAGGCCGCAAGCTCGGTGGCCTGAGCCTCAATCGCCGGGCCAACGCTCATTGGCGGAGCCGGTGAGGTCGCCCCCGGCGGCGCGTGCAAGCAGCTCGCGCATCGCTCGCCGCGCCTGATCACCGGACCGGTCAGCGAGTCGCGTTCCGGCGATCACGGCAAGACCGACGGCGGTCGCAATGGCGATGCCTATGGTCGCGATACCCCCGTCCAGTGAGCTGCGCGCCCCTGCAATGCCGATCGCGGCAACGGCGATGAGGGCGGCAGCGATCGCCATCGTTCCGACGGCGGAGCGTCCGAAAGTCCCGTTCACTGATCACCCTTTCTCGCACTAATGCACCCCTCAGCATCGCCAAGAGGTGCTCGGTCAAGCCGCAAATGGTGCACGTCTACGTGATTGGAGAATCGGTGCGGATGCACGGGGTGAAAACGTTTCGATCCAGGTGGGACGCGCATCACATCACCCACACCGCCGCTACTCTAGAAAGGCCCTCAGGGCGACGCCCTCGTAGCTCAATGGATAGAGCAACGGCCTTCTAATCCGTAGGTTGCAGGTTCGAATCCTGCCGGGGGCGCACGGATTGCGCTCCTCTTTCGCTCACGCGAAGACCGCCATCACGTAGATCACGAAGACAAGGACGTGTGCCGCGCCGTGGGCGGCGCTCACACGCCGCGACATGAAGGTCGCGATGTTGAGCGCCATCGCCACCCCAAGGAGCACTAAGCCAGCCGCGTTGGGGGCCAGCACCACCGTCTGCCCAGTGGCGAGCCCGATTACGAGGACCACGGGCAACGTGAGCCCGACGCACGAGACAAGTGCGCCGTGAGCCAAGTTGCTCATCCGCTGACCCTCGCCCATCCACGCGGCTCGCACAGTGGTGAGCGTCTCCGGCATGAAGACGATGAGTGCGATGAGGAGTCCCGACAGCGCCACCGGCGCTCCCATCCGGCTCAGCCCGTCATCAAGCAGCGCCGCCATGTCGTGAGACAGCATCACGATCGGCACCACGGTTGCAATGAGCACCGAGGCGCGGCCGATCAGCTCCGCCCGGTGCTGACGAATGGCCTCAGCGATCGGCGCGCGCTCGGCTGCACCGTCGGCCACCGCAGCGTCGACCACCGCAGCGTCGACCACCTCTTGGAAGTCGCCGCTCTGCGCTCCGGTCTGCCGGTACAGGAAATACCCGTACAACACGACGATGAGCACGAGCACCGGCCATGCCTGTGCCGTTGTATAGGCACCCCCGACGCCAACGACAGCAGGGAATGCGAAGGCGACGGCGAGGAGGACGACGAGGTAGGCGAGATACGTCGACACTCCCGCCTGGTTGACGACGAGTCCGCCATGTCGGGTCCCGCCGACGAGCACAGAGACACCGATGATCAAAGCGAGGACGATCAACGTGGCCGCCATCACCGAGTCGCGGGCGATCGTCGCATGGTCGCCGGGCCCAAGCATGACGGCAGCGATGAGGATCACCTCGATCACCATGATCGACAAGGTGAGGACGAGGGTGCCGTACGGGTCGCCAAGGCGACGGGCGAGCGCTTCCGCTTGCGTCACCACTCCAAAGGCACACGTGATGATGACGGCAACGATTGCCGCCAAGACAAGGGCGATGGCAAGTGCGTGAGGCTGGTCGCTGACAAGGGAGCGGCCCAACACCATGAGGACGACGCCACCCCAGCCGACGCTGAGTTTCACGATTGCTGGGCGTGGGAGAATAGACCGCAACGTTGACGTAGCAGGCACGGAGAACACCTGTTCTGCTGGGCCGTCCCAACTCGACACGTGTCTGCACGGGTCGTCCCGGCAGTCTCTGACGAGTTCCATTTTAGCGACAGGTGACCGAGTCGCCCGGCTTGTGCACGTCAGCCACCCGGACGCGGGGACCAGTGGCCCCCAGCGTCGGCCGTTCCTTCCGAGAGGATGCTTGCATGTCGACTGCGCTCTTCGCTCCCCTGACCGTTCGCTCGATCACGATGCGCAACCGAGTGTGGGTGAGCCCCATGTGCCAATACTCGTGTGAGGACCGCGATGGCGTGCCCACGGACTGGCACCTCGTGCATCTTGGCTCATTTGCACGCGGCGGCGCGGGGCTGGTGATGGCGGAGGCGACGGGCGTGCTTCCCGAAGCCCGCATCTCGCCGTGGTGCACCGGACTGTGGAACGACGCGCAGCGCGATGCGTGGGCCCGCATCGTCACCTTCATCAAGAGTCAAGGCGCAGTGCCCGCCATTCAGCTTCAGCACGCGGGGCGAAAGGCGTCCACCTACCGCGAATGGTCCGGAAAGGGAACTGTCCCGGTGAGCGACGGCGGCTGGACCACCGTGGCGCCCTCGGCGATCGCCTTCACGGGATACGACGCTCCCGTCGCATTGGACCCGGCTGGTATCGCTCGCATCGTCGACGGCTTCGCTGCTGCTGCGCGTCGCGCAATCGATGCGGGCTTCGAGGTGGTGGAAATCCATGGAGCACACGGATACCTCCTCCACCAGTTCTTGTCGCCGCTGAGCAACCAGCGTGAGGACGAGTGGGGAGGCTCGCTCGAGAATCGCGCGCGCCTTCTCCTTGACGTGGTCCGAGCAGTGCGAGTGGCTGTCGGCAACGCGGTCCCAGTCTTTGTCCGCATTTCGGCCACCGACTGGGTGGAGCCCGAGGGCTGGACCCTTGAGCAGTCGGTTCAGCTTGCATCGTGGATTGCCGACGCCGGTGGCGACGTGATCGACACGTCCAGCGGTGGTCTCATCACCGGCGTCACGATTCCGTCCGCTCCTGGCTACCAAGTTCCGCACGCGCACGCGATCAAGAGTGGGAGCCACACGCTGACGACGGCCGTAGGCCAGATTGTCGAATCCCACCAGGCAGAAGAGATCGTGGCAACAGGCAAAGCCGACGCTGTATTCGTTGGGCGTCAGTTCATGCGCGATCCTCACCTGCCGATGCGATGGGCTCACGATCTCGGCGCGACGATTGAATACCCCCTCCAGTACGAGCGTGGTCGCTGGCCTCGGCATTAGGACCAGCGACCACGCTGTGCTTACTCGAATCGGGTGGACGTCATCTCGGTAGAGCGTCGCACCATTCCGAAGGATCCGCTCACGGCGAGCGCGGCGATTGCGACTGAGCCAATGAGCGCCCACCAATATCGCGCGTCGGGCCACGTGAGGTAGAGATCATGGCCGAGTGTGAGCACCATGACGTAGGCGACAAGGAATCCGATTCCGGCTGATGCGACGAGCGTGACTCCAAGCGGCATAGCCGCTTCCACCGCAATGGTGCGGCGCAAGTCGCGCACCGGCATTCCGCTGAGGCGCAACAACCCAAACGTGCGCTTGCGATCGAGTGCCGCTGAGACGGTTGCGACCGTGAGCGAGATGGCCGACACCCCCACAGCAATCGCCATGCCGATGTAGGACAGAACCGCCAACTGGTGAGTGATGTCCAACGTGGCAGCGCTTCCGAACTCGGGTCGCGTGACCGGGGCGAATGTCATGTCACCGGAAACCCCGAGGGATGTACGGACACGGTCGATCGTGGCGCGGCTGCCATCGGTGATCGCGACAACGTAACGGACGTGATCGCCAACCGGCGCAGGCGAGCCCCGCGGCGGGTCCGGCTGTTGGCTCCACATGTCTGCCGAGACCATCATGTAGAAATCGATCGCCACCCATTCTGAATCGGGCACGTTGGGAATCCCCAAGATCCGCGCCTCCTCCGCTGTGACGACGGAGTCCTCACC
>JAEYUX010000091.1 GCA_023432235.1 Actinomycetes bacterium | reverse complement strand
AGCCGCCTTGACCCGTGGTCGGCGCTCAAGATCGGTTTCCTGCTGTCGATCGCACTCGGCATCATGTTCATCATCGCGGTGCACATCCTGTGGAGCGCGCTCAATTCGATGGGCACGATCGACCTCGTCAACGACTGGGTGCAGCGCCTGTTCACCACGGAGCAGGAGGTCAACATCCTCCAGTTCCTCAACTACGGCAAGGTGATGTCGGCCGCGCTCCTCGTGGCTGTCACCAACGTCGTGTTGATCTCGGGGCTCTCGGTGATTGGCGCGATGTTGTACAACACGGTCTCGCGCGTTGTGGGCGGCGTGTATGTCACGCTGACCGACGACTAGTTTCAGGGTTTTCTCGCACCACGCACCTCCACGCGAGCGGCTCATATCGGTTTGGCCGCAGGCGCGAGCGTGAGGTATCTTGGTGCGTCGCGGCCATCGGCCGCACGGGCCCATAGCTCAGGCGGTTAGAGCGCTTCGCTGATAACGAAGAGGTCGGAGGTTCAAGTCCTCCTGGGCCCACCAACCTCCGCCGCGTCCGCAGTGTCGCTGGCGTTGCGGTGGTTGTCCTTGTGGTCCAGAGCCACACGGGGCCTTGGCGCAATTGGTAGCGCACCTGCTTTGCAAGCAGGGGGTTAGGGGTTCGAGTCCCCTAGGCTCCACAATTGAAGACGTACTAGAACTCCTGACATCAGTTGATGCGGGTTCTGGCGTGAGGGCGGCGAAGGGCTCAGCGAGTCGGATCGTCGCCCTTTCGTCTTCGCTGATCTCGATGCCGTCGGTGAGCGCCTGGTTCGCAAGCCATTTTCCCTGGTCTCCTGTGCGGGCGTAGAGCGCGGCGCAGTCGACCAGCAGGCTGAGGGCTGTGCTGAGTTGTTTGCGTGCTCCAGTGTGGTGGTCGTGTTCGCTGGCGAGGCGGCGGTCGATGTCGGCGAGGCCGGTGCGGATGCGGTCTTGGTGACGCTTCAAGGTCTCCAGGTCGATGGCGTCAGCGAAGTGAGCCGCCAGGAGTTTGTCGCTCTCGTTCTGGAGTCGCTGGCGGTTCTCGGTCAGCTCGGCCAACTCTTGAGAGCGGGAGGCGAGGCGTTCATCGAACGCGGCCTCGACCTGGGCGGCGAGGGCTGTGTAGTCGGCCTCGGTGATCGCGATGTCTTGGTAGCAGTCGGCGACAAGTTGCTCGGCGACACCGATCGGCACGGCTCGGCGAGTGCAGTTCTTACGTTTCGAGGCTCGCCCGGAGCAGACGTAGTACCCATAGCGGACGCCTTGCACCGACCGTGTCCGCGCGAGCAGCGGTTTGTAATGTCGTTGCTTTCCGTTCGTCATCATGGCTCATCACGGTCGGCAACGGGCTAGCTGACCACTTGCGACTTCGCTCGCCTGCGCGTGCGATGCATCGCCAAGGGTCTGGCGGTTCGGAAGAGTTCGGGATCGCCTCATGAAGACGATTGGGGTTTCGTGACGATGGTGAAGTGCTGTTCGTCGCTGGGATGTTCGAGTTCATCGAGCACGGCGATCGCGAAGTCGGGTGCGGTGATGCGCGACGCTCCGTTCGCATCGGTGAGCAGCGTGGTCGTGCCGCGCCGGTAGCCACCGCTACGGTCGCCGGGCTCGAATATGGCGGGCGGGCTGAGATACACCCAGCCCGCATAGGGGTGTTCCTTGCAGGTGTGGAACTGGTCGAGGCTGGCCTGCGCGATGGACTTCCATGCTTCAGGAACATGATCGGGGTCATCTATCAGCAGCCGGTCGGGATGGTTCGGCGAGCGCAGGGGCGCGGAACCGCCGACGATGAGGACTCGCGTGCTGTGCCCGGCTGCTGCGTCGAGGACGCCGCGGGTCAGCGGCGCGAGTCGGTCTTCCTCGCCAGGAGCGAGGCGGATGGTGAGCACGGCGGCATCGACACCGGCCAGAACCGCGTCTACAGCGTCCGGATCGGCGACATCGACAGCACGTACCGACAGACGTTTTTCGTTCGCGGTGGTCGGGCGGCGAGCGGCCGCTACGACGTTGTGTCCTCGGGAGAGGGCTTCTGCGACGATGGCGCTTCCGGCCATGCCGGTGGCGCCGAATACTGCGATTCTCATGATGGGACCTGTGTTTTCTGCTTCGGGGGTGGGAGCTGGCCTGCGACCATTGCGATTAGCGCGAGGGCGAAGCCGAGGAGTTGGACGAGGGTGAGGGCTTCTCCGGCGATCGCCGCGCCGAGGAGCGCGGCTACGAGCGGGGAGAGTAGGCCGAGCAGCGCGGTCGCGGTGACCGGGAGGCGGCGGATGCCTGCGAACCAGATCGTGTACGTGATGAGCGCCCCGATGATGCCGAGCCAGGCGTAGCCCAGCCAGGCGGTGCCGTCGATGTCGGGCGGTACGCCGTCGATGAGCGAGGCGGGTAGCAGCAGCACGAGACCGGCGGCGGTGAGCTGCCATCCGGCGAGACCGATCGGGGAGACTCCCTCGGGGCGGCCCCACTTCTTCGTGAGTACGACGCCGGTACCCATCGAGGCGGCACCGGCGAGTCCGGCGAGGATGCCGATAGGTGACATCGCGGCGTCAGGGCCGAGGACGACGAGGGCGACGCCGGTCATGCCGAGTACGCCCCAAAAGACGCGCCAGGTCGACAGTTTCTCGTGCAGGATCGCCACGGCCAGGAACGCGATCACGATGGGTTGTGCTGCTCCTAGGGTGGCGGCGACGCCGCCGGGGAGTTCCTGGGCGGCGAGGAACAGCAGAGGGAAGAATGCGCCCATGTTCAAGGTGCCGAGCACGAGGCTCTTCCACCACCAGGAGCCGCGCGGCAGTTGCCGGGCGATCAGGAGCGCGATCAGTCCTGCCGGGAGGGAGCGCATCATCGCGGCGAACAATGGATGGCCCTCGGGCAGCATGTGCGTGGTGACGATGTAGGTCGTGCCCCACACCATCGGAACGATCGCGGTCAGCGCGGTCCACCCCACGCGGTTCGGAGTTTCTGCCGGAGCGCCCTGCGGCGCCTGGGCCGGAGTCGTGGTGGTCATGCATCCATCGTCAACCGTCCCTCCACCATGAGTCCAACAGATTGTTGCCATACCAAGAATGAACTGAGACCATAGATCTATGGAGTTGCAGCAGATGCGGTACGTCATCGCCATCGCGGAGGAGAAGAACTTCACCCGTGCGGCCGAAAGGTGCTTCGTGGTGCAGTCCTCACTCAGCCACCAGATCAAAGCGCTCGAACACGAACTCGGCGTCACGCTGTTCGCCCGCAGCAGTCGTCGTGTCGAGCTCACCGCCGCCGGTGAAGCGTTCCTCGTCCAAGCACGAGCGAGCCTGGACGCGGCAGAGCGGGCCGTCTCGGATGCTGCCTCAGCGAACGGGCAGATCCGCGGCACTCTGACTGTGGGCATGATTCCGACTGTGACCACGATCGATATTCCGGCCGCCCTCGGGCAGTTCCACCGAGCACACCCGGCGGTGCGGATCAGGCTCAGGGGTGGCGGCAGTGACGAGTTTATGGCCGCGATCAGCGCGGGCAGCATGGACGTCGCCATCCTCGGCCTGCCCGACAGCACGCCGCCGACAGGCGTGAAGACGCGAGTGCTTGCCAGGGAGCGCCTGGTCGCCGTCGCCGCCGCCGAACATCCGCTCGCAGGACGACGCCGACTGCGGTTGGAGGATCTTGCCGAGGAAGCGTTCGTGGACTTCCCCGAGGGCACCCCTGGAAGAGTGCCCTCTGACCTCGCGTTCCAAGCCGCTGGAGTGCATCGTGAAGTCGCGTTCGAGGCGATGAGCACCGAACTCATCCTTGATCTGGTCAGGCAGGGCCTTGTCATCGCGCTGCTTTCACCAGCCGTGATCCCCGACAGCGGAGATCTTCAAACGATCCCAGTCAGTGCTGGCCCGACCCGGATCGAATACCTCGCATGGAGCAACTTCAATCCCGCGCCAGCGGCGCAGGCGTTTCTCGACACACTCCGGCTGCCAACAAACACCTGAGCCCAACTACGCGTAGGCCACTACACGAAACGCTGCACCTCGTTCTTGGAGTGACATTGCCTCTGTGTCAACGAGGCCGGAGCCTTATCGTCCGCCGTCTTCAGCGCATTGCCGACCCGATGCGCTGCTAATGCTTCACGTGCTCCTAGGAGCCAGCCATTTCCTCCACACGTCTGGCACTAAGAGTGCGGGCCGCGCGCTGCGCGCGCACCTGACCCCCGAGATCGCCCCTCCCGTGACGGTCTCGGGGAGGGGCCGTCGTGGTGATGACCATCCGGGTCATGTCGTCCGGCAAAGGGTATGAGTACCTGCTGAAATCGGTCGTCATTGGTGACGGCGACCGGGAGATGAGCAGCCCGCTGACCCGGTACTACACCGAGACCGGGAACCCGCCCGGAACGTGGGTCGGCACCGGCCTGATGAGCCTCGACGACGGGCGCAGCCCAGCGTTGGCCGAGGGCGACACCGTGACCGAGGAACACCTGTCCCGACTGCTCGGTGACGGCATCCACCCGGTCACCGGCGAGAAGCTCGGCAAGAGGTTCCCCTCGTTGCAACCCCCGCGCGAGCGGATTGCGGCCCGCATTGCACGACTCGACCCCGACTTGCGAGGCGAGGCACGGGAAGAGGCGGTGCAGCGCATCCGTGAGGAAGAGGTTGCGAAGAAGCCGCGCACCGCTGTTGCAGGGTTCGACTTGACGTTCTCACCGCCGAAGTCGGTCAGCGCGATCTGGGGCGTGGCAGACGCGGGCACGCAAACGCTCATTGCGCGGGCGCATCACAGACAACACCTGGGAGCTGCGGGTCTGGCAAGACCTACTCAATGACCGTCGCGCGCAACGCGGTGAGCGGGGCACGCAGAGGTGGTGGGATGCAGCGATCCGAGAAGTCATCTCGTTCATGGAGAACCCCGCGTACGCCGCGCCTGACCTACCAGACCTTCGTACCGCACTGAAGGCCGATCTCGACCATGAGATCGACAACCCCGAGAGTGCGACGAACCTATTCCGCGGGCTCTTGGAAGACTCATAGGCGCTCACCTGAAGCGCAGCGCTCACTCACCGGGGCTTCGCCTGTGACCATCACAGCAGGTCCTTGGTGTGCGTCCACACCGTCATCCGATGCACCCCGAACCGACGGGAGATCGACACGACGCTCTCGCCGTTCGCTCGGGCAGTTCTAATAGCGTCTACTTGGCTGGCCGTCAGGGGTGTTCTAGCTCGTCTCCTAGGGTTCGCCACGACGCCCGACTCGCCCTCGGCGTCACCGTGCGGCTCGTCCTCGATACCGCGTTTCGCGTGCTGCCACGCGGAACTGAGCCGCTCGAACCTCTGCCAGGTGTTCGGTTTGAGTCCACCCGCGTCCACACATCGAGCCGGTCCGTC
>JAEYUX010000033.1 GCA_023432235.1 Actinomycetes bacterium | reverse complement strand
GTGCCGCGCGATGTGTCGATCGTCGGGTTCGACGACATCCCCGAAGCTGCCTTCTTCCATCCCGCACTCACCACGGTTCGCCAAGACTTTGCGGCGCTTGGTCAGCTCGTCATGCAAAAGATCCTCGTTCAGGTTGAGGAGCCCGACGCCCACATCGCTGACGCACCGTTGGCGACTCGCCTGATCGAGCGTGCGTCCACGCGCGCAGTGGTTACCGTCGCCTAGGCGCGGTGCGGGACGTCGCTCAAACCAGCGGGAAGCTCGCCGTCGTGGACGAGCACCAACCGCTTGGTGGGGCGAGTCATTGCCACATAGAGGTCTTGCGGCACCGTCGCGATCTGCGCAGGATCTGCCAGGACGACAGCATCGTATTCAAGGCCCTTCGCATCGCGAGCGCTCACTACATCGACGCCTTCTGGCACCGCTGCTTCAAGCTGTGGGGCAAGCGTTGCCGGAGCGATCACTGCAACGAGCCCACCGTCCCGTTCGTCAAGAGCGGCACGCTCAGCTTTCGCAGCCGCGGCGACAGACGCGAGAAGATCGCGAGGGTTCACCCGCCACTGGACCACAGCGTCGTCCACGTCCCGCGCGGCACTCATCTCGCTCACGGGCAAACGCGCCGCGCGAGCGAAGGACTGGGCGGCCTCGGCCACCGCAGCCGGAATGCGGTAGCTCACCGTCAACTCGCGTAATTGCCAGCCCGCCTGGAACAGCGGGTCCATCGCCTCCGGCCACCAGCGCGTGCCTGCAGGAGAGGAGGTCTGGGCGACGTCGCCCACGATCGTGAATGACCGTGAAGGGCAGCGCCGGAGCAGCATGCGCCACGCCATCGGGCTCAACTCCTGGGCCTCGTCGACCACCACGTGGCCGTAGGTCCACGAGCGGTCCTCCGCTGCACGCTCCGCGAGGGAGCGTCTGGCCGCAGGTGCTCGCATTCGATCGGCGAGCGTTTGCGCGTCGACGCGAATCATCGTGTGCCCACCAAAGGTCTCGAGCACCTCTTTGGCGTACTCAAGTTCCGCCTTCGACGTGTCGGACTGCACTGGCGCGTGCGGGAGTTCACCGAGAAGCTCCGCCGCTTCATCGAGGAGCGGGACATCGGCGTCAGTGAATGGGGCGTCCGCAGGGCGCGCAAGCAAACGACGCTCGTCGCGGGACAGTCTCGACGCGCAGTGGTGGAGAAGGTGTGGCTTGCTGAACAGATCACGGATGAGCATGTCCGCACTGAGCGGGAGCCAGCACAGGTTGATCGCGATACGCAGCTCGCGGTGATCGCGCAGGTCGCGCGCGATTTCTTTGCGGTCATCGTCGTCGATGTGCTCGCCGAGGTCCGCGATGATCTGACGAGTGAGACGGTTGATCATGTCTTTGGCAAAGGCGGCCCGTGCCTCGTTGTGAGGTTTGCCGTCGCGTCGGGCCCGCGCTTGCGCGTCTTTAACGTCGGCGCGCGTCAGCACCACCGTGCGGCCGTCGATGCGGAACTCCTGGTCGCGCCGCGGCACGCGCTGACGTTCGCGAACGGCCGCGCGAATCACGTGCGCCATCTCGGCCCGGCCCTTGATCATCGCGATGTCGTCACGTTCGCGGTCCGAAATCCGCACACCGCGCACGAGTCCAGCAAGAGTGGTCGACACCGCACCTGTTTCGCCAAGCGACGGAAGGACATGGTCGATGTACCGCAAGAACGTCGGCGAAGGTCCCACCAGCAGGACACCGCGCCGCTCCAGCATTTCGCGGTGGTGGTAGAGCAAATACGCGGCGCGGTGGAGAGCGACAGCAGTCTTGCCGGTGCCAGGACCGCCCTGGACAACGAGTGCGCCGTGGAGCGGAGCGCGAATGACCGCATCCTGCTCCGCCTGGATCGTGGCGACGATATCGCCCATGCGTCCCGTACGGCGGGAATCGAGCGCCGCGAGCAGCGCCCCTTCGCCCGCGAGGTTTGCTTCTTGCCCTGCTTCGCGAAGCGCCTCGACATCAAGGACGTCGTCCTCGACGGCGACGACGCGCCTGCCTTGGGTGGTGAGGTGGCGCCGGCTCATTACTCCGGCGGGGTGGGCAGCCGTGGCGGCATAGAACGGCGTCGCAGCTGGGGCGCGCCAGTCGGTCAGCAGTGGCGCAAGGTTGGAATCCGAGAGGCCGATGCGGCCCACGTAAAGGCGTTCGCCGTCTGCCATGTCGAGGCGCCCAAAGCACAAGCGGTCTTCGACTGCGTCGAGTTGAGCGATGCGATCCTCGTACAACGTGGCGAAGGCATCGCGTTCGGATCGGTTTTGAGGAGATCCGGACGGGCCTTGCTTGCGCACCTCGGCGAGCCGTTCCACTGCTTCGTCGCGAAGGTCGTCGAGCCGGCTATAGAGGCCATCAACGACGCGCTGTTCAGCGTCGATTCCGGTATCTGCGCGGACCGAGGACTCGTTGTGCATGAACGCCCTTTCACTTCACCCGCTCCGGACGCGGGCAGTAGACAATCATCCCATGACTCACGCGCGCTGCGGGAGCCCCAACTCGTTCGCGGCGCGCGATATCGGCCCGCGTGCGCCGTGATACGTGCGAGAGTTGGCGCATGGCCCTGATCACGTGGAGTACCGACGGTGTGGCTCAGTGGGCCGAGCGCTCTGGCCGCGATGCCGTCTTGGTCCAGTCCATGCGTGGATTCATCGACGCAGGCAAGGTGGGCAGGCTCGTCTGCGAGCATCTGCTCAGTCTCAGCGACCCGGTCCGGCTTGTGACATTCGATGTGGACGAGCTGCTCGACTACCGCTCAAGGCGGCCTGAGATGACCTTCTCCATCAACGAATGGACGTCGTACGACGAGCCGTACCTCGCGATCGACATGGTGGCCGATGCAGAAGGAACCCCGTATTTGTTGCTCCATGGACTTGAGCCGGACATTCGGTGGGAGAAGTTCATCTCCGCTGTCACCGACGTCGTCAAGCGGCTTGGCATCGGGCTCACGGTCGCGGCACATGGCATTCCGATGGCCGTTCCTCACACAAGGCCGCACACGTCGACTATTCACGGCACAAGCCAAGACCTGCTCCCGGATTCGCCGAGCTTCTTTGGCACAGTGACTGTTCCGGCCTCCGCTCAAGGGCTCCTTGAGTATCGCTTGGGACAGGCGGGACATGACGCGGTCACGGCGGCGGTCCATGTGCCGTATTACCTTGCGCAATCCGCATTGCCTTCTGCGGCGCAACACGCGCTTACGCAGATCGAGTCAATCACTGGGCTTGCTCTTGGCGCCGACGCGCTCGCGGATGAGGCGCAGAGCGCACGGGCCGAAATTGATCGCCAGATGGCGGAATCGGAAGAAGTCCAGTCAATCGTTCACGCTCTCGAGGAGCAGTACGAGCAGATGGAAGAGGCTCGAAGCGAAGGGTTGCCGCTCGACGGACCTCTCCCAAGCGCCGACGAGTTAGGCGCGGAGTTCGAAAAATTCCTGGCACAGCAGCGGCGAGACCTGCCCCCAAACGACTAATTTGTGTCATGCTGTACCTGGTTGCATTGACGTAGTGTGCACGACCTGGCTTGAAAGAGACACGGGGGCGACATTGCGGCGACGAGTAGGACAAGGTGTCCCGCTTCCCGTCCCCGGGCATTAAAAGCAAGGAATTACAGGCATGGCACAAGGTTCCGTGAAATGGTTTAACGCGGAAAAGGGCTACGGCTTCATCGCGCAGGACGGCGGCGGCGCTGACGTCTTCGTTCACTACTCAGCCATCATCACCGACGGCTTCAAGACGCTCAACGAGCAGCAGCGCGTCGAGTTCGAGGTCACGCAGGGCCCCAAGGGTCCTCAGGCCGAGCAGGTGCGCGCGCTCTAAGGCGCACGATTCACCGTTACGGGGTCCACGCACGTCACGTGCGTGGGCCCCGTTTCCTTTTGCTCTCCACAGCGCCTCAAAGGGAACGTAATGGCCACCCAAAATCGTTAGGCCAAGTGACGTGGAAAGGGGCAGTGCTGGCCCCTATCCCGCAAGCCATCTAGAATGAACCCGAAGGCACGGGTCGAAGGAGGTCACCATGCCGCTGTCGGAATACGAGCAGCGAGTGCTCGAGCAGCTTGAGCGCGACCTCAACGCGGACCCTAAACTCGGCCGCACATTGGCCAGGGGACCGCGTCAGCGCGGTCGCATTGTGGTGGGCGCATTTGGCGTGCTGGTCGGGCTCACCGTGGTGTTGGTCGGTGTCGCAGCGGACGTCGTGCCCCTTGGCATCGGCGGCTTTGCATTGATGATCGCAGCCGCGATGTGGGCGCTCTTTGCCCCGACCAAGAAACTCGCCGCTGTGAAGTCTGATGGCACGACGTCGAGCAAGACCGCCCCCAAACGCGATGCCAAGGAGCCTTTTATCCGCCGCGTCGAGAACCGCCTCGAGCGCCGGCGCGAGCAGGGCGACCTGTAGCAGCTTCTTCCGCTGCCCTCGCGATCGCATCGCGAGCTGCGTGCCCGTGACGTTCAAGGTCATGTGAGTCGGTGTGCGCACCCTGGGGCGCGTAACGGTGATCTGATACGGCCAGTGCCAGAGCCTCGAGTGAGGCGCGGCCCTCCGCCTCGATCTGGACCCCTTCGCTCCGAGCAACTCCGTCCACGTGGGTGCCAACCTCATGGGGCGTGAGCGTGAGCGGCCACGCAAACGAGGCCGGGATATGACTGCGGAGCCACGCCCATGTCACCTCGGGGTCCGCGGCACGGTTTTCCTCTTCACGGCGTCGGCGTGCGACGAGAGACGCTCCCCACAACAACGCTGCCGCGACGACGACAAATGCGGCGATGAGCGGCCACGGGATGTTGAGTTCTGGTCCGCCATCGCCTGCGTTCGCGCGCGATGTCGGCACCACGATCGGCGCATCCGTCTCATCCATGAAGTCGGGGCGCGCGGTGGGGTTGGTGAGGTCGTCGACAGCAGCGTCGCCACCCTGTTGCGTGTACGAGGGGCGGGCACCCGTCTGGATTGACGGCGTGGGTTCAAAGCGCACCCAGCCAACATCAGAGAAGTAGAGCTCGGGCCACGCGTGAGCGTCTCCGCCTCGCACGATGTATGCGCCCGATTCGTCCTGCGAGCCAGGGAGGTAGCCGACGGCAAGGCGCGCTGGAATGTCGAGCGTCCGTGCAAAGACGACCATTGCTGTGGCGAACTGGACGCAATATCCGCGCTTGTCGTCGAGGAACACCGAGACAGCGTCGGCCGTATCCGGCTGAACCGTCGTGTCATAGACAAACCCGCCACCATTGCGGAAGTACTCCTGCAACGCGACTGCTTGCTCATAGCGATTGGTCGCGCCGTCGGTGATCGAGCGCGCCTGGCTTGCAAAACGCTCGGCGTCGACGCCGTCGGGGATGACAAGCGTCGTCGGGTCAAGGCGCGCATCTTGACTCGCGTCGCCAGCCTGCAGGAGTTCTGGAGTGACGAAACCAAGGTCGGCAGTGAGGGTGTATTCAAGGCCCGCCGTGTTGGTGTCGTTGGCGAGGATCTGGTCGGTAGCCGCCGCATACGTCCAATGGCCATCGAGAGGGCCGACGCTGCGCGGGACGGGCGGTAACGGCAGGCTCGTTTCGGCAGAGAGGACCGACATCGTGAGGGTGTCGAGCTCGCGCTCACCCCATCCGGGCACGTCGACGGGCCACAACGGCCCGTTTGTCAGCTCTCGGCTAGGAGGAGTGTCTGGGGTGTCCCACGAGGTCCCGTCAAAATCGGAGAGCGTGTAAAGGCGCAATACGTCCGGGCGGGCGCCAGTGGTGAGATAAATGGCAACTGTCGATGAGGAATTCGTGCCGAGCGAGTTGCGCAGGTCGAGTTCGAGATTGAGGCGTGGGGGCGTATCGAACTCGTCGACAGTGTCGAAGCGAGGAATCATGCCCCACCCGTTGCCGCCGATGGCCGACGGCGCGACGAGCACCGTGAGGCTGATTGCCGCCACTGCCGCGACAGTTCCTGCAAACGGCGCTGGCCGCTCGCTCGCACCGGTTGGCCTGCGGGTGAGGGCGAGTAAGAGGATCCATCCGATGAGGGCTGCAAGTAAGAGCCTCAAGGTGAGGCGGTGTTGCAGCGCGATTGCCGGGACCCACGGTGTGAGGAGGATGACTCCTGACACCGCGGCTGCACGCCAGGACACGGCGATGTGCTCGGCCACGAGGAACACCCCGATGAGGCCGATGGTGAGCACACCGAGCAGTGGTGGTTCGACGGCAGCCGGTGGAGCGCTCGTGTAGATGAGATCGACGCCGTCGCCAAGCGTTTTGAGCAGTGAACGCAGCGCGGCGGGCGTGGGCAACATGAACCGTTCGCCGTTGTCGTCGCGGGAGAAAGCAGGGACGGCGATGACGATCGCTGCGACGGCGCCCACCGCAGTGGGCAGTATTCGCGACCGCGACAGCATGCGCGTGGTCGCGACGCACAATGTGACAAGACCAAGGAGGCCCACGGCGGTCCACACCCATGAGCCGTACGCCACCATGTCGGCAAGGCCGTTCAACCCGAGCGCGACACAAACCGCAACGACGACGGTGGCGTACCACGGTGCGCTGATCGACTGATGGCGCGACGTCATCCGACATCTCCAAGCGTGATGAGCGCGCCCCAGACGGTTGCGATATCCGCTCCCGCATGTGCCGCCGTGGCGCGCCAACCGGTCCGGCGCAAAGCGATGACGCCTTCATGTGCCGCGGAAGGGTCGTCATCCGGGGTACGGACGATGGCCCACGCGCGGCCCGACTCGCCGATAGGGGCTAGCGCCTCAACCGTGGCGCGATCCGGCGGCTCGAGCACGGCCACTGTCACTTCGCCGCTCACCTTGTCATCGGCAAGATGCCGAATCGCCCGCATGAGTTGAGTGTGCGCGCTTGCCTGAGTGGTCGCACTGTGAAGGTCGACGGTGAGGTCAAGAAGCATGGCGCGTGCAAGTTCTGCATGCTGGTTGCCGAGGTGGTGGAGTCGGTCGGGGTCGATGGTGCCACCGAGTAGGCGCACAGGATGTCCTGAATCGAGCACCGAGAGGGCGATCGAGGCCGCCATGCTGATCGACCATTCAAGACCTTTGGGTTCACGCGGCAAATCGATGACGACGGTGGCGGGGCGGCGCCCCGCGCGCTCATCGGAACGCACGAGCATCGTTCCTTTACGAGCGCTCGAAGGCCAGTGAACGCGGCGGAGATCGTCGCCTTCGCGGTAGTCCCGAAGCGCAGCGTCGTCGGCCGATGGCGTGCGGGCTCCCAGGACGATGCGATCCGCGTGGCCCATGAGCGCTCCGGCGGTGCCAGTCAGGTCGACAACGGCAGGCCATACCGGGATGTGTTCGCTCTCACCAACCGACGTATCAGCCCAGATCATGCCGAGCGGATCCGACGAGTGGACAAGGGCCGGGCCGAGCGGCCAGCGCCCGCGGCGCACGGGTTGGAGTGCGTAGCTGAGCGTCAATTTGTCTTCGCTGCGTGTGACCGTCGCCTTTGTGGGGCCGCCGCCCGTGAGTTCGGCGGCCGCTTGCTCACGGATATCGAGGGCGTCGGCGAGGGCACGGCGGACGAACGCTCCCGACCGTCCGCGCGAAGCCGCCGAGATCGTCACCGTCACCGTGCCGCCCACTCCGACCGTCAGCGGCCGAGGGCTCACCTCGCGTCTGGCGAAAGGAAAGGATGACAGAAACGAATTCACGGCGAAAAGCATCCACAGCACACCAATGATGACGGCGGCGACCATCGCGATGCCGATGTACACAAGTGGGCTCGTCGCGAGGCCTACTCCGAGCCCGCCGACGACAATGCCGGCGGCGAGCATGCCAATGCCGCGCGACGACAGCGTCGTGCTCGAGTCGGAGCGGCGTGCCACGTTACGCCGGGCCCACCCGGACAGAGTTCGTCACGGCCGCCTCGCGGGGGGCAGGCATATCGCGAGCTTCCGTGGGAACGGCGGTGCGCGCGAGGATTTCGCTCACGATCTTGGCGGGGGTGTGGCCCGACAGTCGCGCTTCAGTCGACGCGATGAGGCGGTGGGCAAGGACGGGGCCGGCAAGTGCTTTGACGTCATCCGGCAGCACGTGATTGCGGCCCGCCATTGCGGCGCGTGCCTTCACGGCGGCGAGGAGTTGAAGAGCCGCGCGCGGTGAGGCGCCGAGCCGGAGGGCGGAGTCGCGGCGCGTGGCGCCAACGAGGTCGACGATGTACTGCTTGATCGCGGGCGCCGCGTAGACACGGCGCGATGTGTCGATGAGCCGAGCCATCACCTCGGTGGTGGTGACGGGGCGCAGTGCAGGCAAAGGGTCGGCGCCGTCGTGGGAATGGAGCATGAGCATTTCGTCGCGAGCGGAGGGGTAACCGACTGACACCTGTGCCATGAAGCGGTCCCGTTGCGCCTCAGGCAGGGGGTACGTGCCTTCCATCTCGATGGGGTTTTGAGTAGCGACAACAAGGAAGGGGCGTGGCAGGGGGTGCGTCTGGCCGTCCACCGTCACTGCCCGTTCCTGCATCGACTCGAGCAATGCGGCCTGTGTCTTCGGACTTGCCCGGTTGATCTCATCCGCGATCACCACGTTCGCAAAGATTGGCCCCGGGCGGAACTCAAATCGGTAGTCATCTGAGCGGAAGATGCTGACGCCTGTCACGTCGGACGGCAAAAGGTCGGGCGTGAACTGGATGCGCCCCACGCTGCAATCGATGCTCGCCGCAAGCGCGCGCGCGATGGTCGTCTTGCCGACGCCGGGAACGTCCTCCATGAGGAGGTGACCGCCTGCGAGCACCACGGCGAGTGTTGACGTAATCGCCTGGTCAAGGCCCGACAGCACCGTCGACATCGACTGTCGAATCCTCAGCGTGACCTCGGCAACTTCCGCAAGGTCGTGGTCGCTCGGCAAGGGCTGAGTCATGTGGGCTCCTTCGCTAACTGGTTTGAGCCTAATGGAGGAGAACCGCCGACAATCCCTCCACTCGTGAATTGCCTTAGTACCAGGCATTTATCTCCGTGCGTGCGTTATTTCCCACATCTTGCCCCATTTTGTGGAGAGAAGTGGAGTAAAGTGGGGCGCACTGGCGAGTCGTGGCGCGAGGAGGTGAGGCCTTGATGTCTGAGCTGACGCACGGCCTTGGCCCCACAGGGGTCTTCCTTGGCACGTTCACGCCCAAGCTCGATGACAAAGGCCGCCTGATCCTGCCCGCGAAGTTCCGAGGGCGTCTCGCCTCGGGTTTTGTCGCCACACGAGGGCTGGACCGCTGCGTCTTCGTGTTCCCCGTCGATGAGTTCATGCAGGTGCACGACCGCTTGCGCCGAGCCCCGATGGAGAACAAGCAAGCCCGTGACTACCTCCGCAACTTCTTGGGCCATGCCCAAGATGACGTGCCGGACAAGCAAGGGCGCATCTTGCTCAGCGCACCGCTGCGCACCTACGCGTCGCTCACCCGCGACGTGGCGGTGGTGGGCATGGGCGCACGTATTGAGATCTGGGACGCCCAGACCTGGGAGAACTACCTCGCCGAGGGCGAGGAAGGGTATGCCGCCACGGCGGCGGATTTGTTCGGGGACATGTAACGCACGCGCCCCGAGGCCTCCTCCCGCATCGCTCTGACGGACTTCCCCCCGCCAGAGGATCGGAGGGAGACCCCGAGGCGCGTCACACAGCAAGGAGGGGCCGATGGGCGAGGCAGCACAGCGGCACACGCCGGTCATGCGTGACCGATGTGTCGAGTTGCTGTCGCCTGCCCTCGAACGTGATGGAGCCGTCGCTATCGACGGCACGCTCGGCATGGGTGGTCACACGGAGGCCCTGCTGAAGCGCCATCCCCACCTCACGGTTGTTGGCATCGACCGAGACGGCGACGCGATTGCGCTCGCAAGCAAACGACTCGAGTGGGCGGGGGAGCGCTTCATCGCCTACCGCGCGACGTATGACGACATCGACGGCGCTCTCGCCGCGGCAGGGGCCGACGCTGCCGACGCGATCCTCTTGGACCTCGGTGTGAGCTCGCTTCAGATTGATGAGGGCGAACGCGGCTTTTCTTACGTCAACCACGGCCCGCTCGACATGCGGATGAACCGCGACGAGCCCGTCACGGCAGCGCACATCCTTGCGACGGCGGATGAATCTGAGATCGCGCGCATCCTCCACGTGTACGGCGAGGAGAGGTACGCCCGCCGCATTGCCGAAGCAATCGTCGCCCGCCGTGCAACGGAACCCGTGACCCGCTCCGAGCAACTCGTTGACCTAGTTCGCGCATGCATCCCGGCGGCTACTCGTCAGCCGGGATCGAACCCCGCCAAGCGCACCTTCCAGGCATTGCGGATCGCCGTCAACCGCGAACTCGAGGTGCTCGAGGTTGCGATCGACGCCGCGATTGACGCGCTCGCCGTCGGTGGACGCCTCGTTGTCATGAGCTACCACTCGCTCGAGGACCGCATCGTCAAGCGTGCGTTCGCGGCCGCGTCCACGTCGAGCGCCCCTCCCGGTTTGCCCGTCATCCCCGACGAGCACCAGCCGTACCTGCGTCTGCTCACCCGCGGTGCCGAGAAGGCCTCGCCTGAAGAGATCGAGCTGAACTCGCGCGCCAAGCCAGTGCGCTTGCGCGCCGCCGAGCGCATTCGGGACACCTCCCGGAGGGCTGCATGAGCGCCGCCCCATTGCGAACGACAGCGCGGCCGCTCAGCCCCGCACCCGCGCGCCAAACCCAAGCCGAGCGTCGGCCCCGGCTCGCGGCTGTTCCCGCACCCCAGCGTGGCCGGTCGATCGCCCCATTCGCGCTGTTGTGCGTCGCCATCGTGATCGCTGCGCTCGCGGCTGTGCTTGTCCTCAACACCGCAATGGCGCAGTCCGCTTACAGTTCTCGCGACATCAAGATTGACATCGCTCAGCTTCACCAAGCGCGGGCGGAGACTCTCGCGCGGCTCGAAGCAAACGCCGCGCCGTCGGCGTTGTCGCAACGCGCGCAAGAACTGGGAATGGTGCCGGCCTCGTCGATCGGCTTCATTTCTCTTGACAGTGGCCAGGTCATTCACGCCGGGGGTGGCAGGTGACGCGACGCCCCGGAATGGCACCGCCGCCACGCAATCGATCGCATCCAGCACCCGAGCGTCGGTCACATGACGGGCGCCGCGCGGGCAACCGGGGGAGTGCGCCCCTGCCCCAAGCGATGCGC
This sequence comes from Actinomycetes bacterium, assembly GCA_023432235.1. Taxonomy (GTDB): domain Bacteria; phylum Actinomycetota; class Actinomycetes; order Actinomycetales; family Demequinaceae; genus Demequina. Next base: position 26,833 of record JAEYUX010000033.1, on the reverse strand, counting down.
CACAGCCCCTTCGCGCCGCGAGTGGGAGATCCGCATCGGCGCCAGAGCGTCGTCCTCGCCTTTTCACTCATCCTCGTCGCGGTCTTTGCTGTCCGACTCGTCGATGTGCAAATCGTCAACTCCGCACCGGTCGCGCAGGCCGCTCTCGACAAGCGACTCGTTGAACGGACGGTGGTTCCGGCACGCGCCGACATTGTCGACCGCAACGGCGATGTGCTCGCCACCTCTGTTGAGCGGTATCACCTGTGGGTGGACCAAGTCGATCTTGCGGGCTGGAAGCGCACATCGAATGGCAAGGTCACCGCTCAAGGGCCCATTGACGCGGCTGCCATCCTGGCCCCGATCCTCGGCGTGAGCGAGTCCGATCTCGCCGCCCAACTCATCGGTGACAAGTCGTTCAACTACATTGCCAAGAACGTGACGCCCGAGACCCGCGATCTTGTCCTTGCAGAAGACATCGCCGGTATCGAGGCTGAGCCCACGACGCAGCGGCTTTACCCCGCGGGTGATGTCGCCGGAAACGTCATCGGTTACATGGCAGAGGACGGCGTCAATCCCGGCAAGATCGGCATGGGAGGCATTGAGCGCACGTTCAATGACCTGCTCATCGGCACTCCGGGGACTGAGACCTTTGAACGCAGCCGCTATGGCACGGTGATCCCGGCGGGACAGCGTTCTCAGACGCCCGCGATCCCTGGCACCACCGTGCACCTCACGATCGACCGCGATATTCAGTTCTATACCGAGCAAGCACTCGACACGGCGCTTGCCAACACTGGTTCTTCAGCGGGTTCCGTCGTGGTCCTCGACACTGAGACGAACCAGGTGCTGGCCCTCGTCGATTCGGGCGCCCTCAACCCGAGCGATCCGGGCGCCACACCGCCCAACCTGCGCGGCTCGCGTTCGGTTGAAGGCGTCTTTGATCCGGGTTCGACGGCCAAGACGATCACGATGGCGGCCGCACTTGAAGAAGGTGTCGCCACACCTGAATCGCAGTTCGTTGCGCCGTACCTTTACACCACCGAGAACGGCCAGGTGTTCCGCGACTCCCACGAACACCCCGACCAGAAGCTCACCCTCGCGGGAGTGCTTGTCACGTCGTCGAACACGGGAACTGTCCAGATTGGCCAGTTGCTCGATGACAAGACGCGCTACGACTACATGCGTGACTTTGGCCTTGGCCAGCCGACCAACCTTGGCCTGCCGAACGAATCGGCGGGCATCCTCCACCCGTGGGAGAACTGGGACGGCCGCACGAAGTACGCGACGATGTTTGGCCAGGGCGTCTCGGTGACTGCAATCCAGACCGCCCAGGTCTACTCGATCATCGCCAACCACGGCTTGCGCACAGCGCCCACGATCGTTGCTGGAACCGAGGCGGCCGACGGCACCTTCACGCCAACGGATCAGGGTGAGCCAGTCCGCGTTGTCTCCGAACAGACGTCCGAACAGATCCTCACGATGCTTGAGGAAGTGGTGACAAACGGAACGGGCCGCGCCGCACAGATTCCTGGCTACCGCGTCGGCGGCAAGACGGGAACCGCCCAGGCGCCGGACGATAATGGTGAACTGACGCGAACTGTCGCCTCGTTTGTGGGCATCGCACCGACTGACAACCCGCGGATCGTGGTCTCGGTGATCCTTTACGACCCTCAGTCGTCGATTTGGGGCGGCGATGTTGCGGCCCCGGTGTTCCGGGACGTGGCAACCTTTGCGTTGCAGACATTGCGTGTGCCGCCCTCAAGCGGTGAGTTGACGCGCTTCCCGACCACCTGGGAGTGACATGGATATGGCGTTGCGGCCCGCACGGGTCACGCCGATCGCCCTGACAGCAGTCCTTGCCGACGCAGGAATCGATGTGTCTGCGCTTGACGGGGCAGATGTCACGATCACGGGTGCGAGTGTTGACTCTCGCGCAGTGCAGCCTGGTGACCTATTTGGTGCCTACGCGGGACTCGTCCGTCACGGCGCGCACTTCGCCCAGAGTGCTGTTGACGCGGGGGCTGCAGCGATCCTCACCGACCATGCCGGACACGCGCTTGTCCGTGCCGCAGGCATCGCTGTGCCCGTGGTGGTCATTGAGTCAGGTGAGCGCGATGTGATGGGACGTGCTGCGGCGGCCATCTACGGCCACCCGTCGCGCCACCTCACCTTTGTGGGCGTCACCGGCACCAATGGCAAGACGACAACGAGTTACTTCATCGAGCATGCGCTCGCCCAGGTCCACGCGCACCGCGGCATCATGGGCACCGTCGAATTGCGCGTGAAGGACGAGGCGATTGAGTCGCCGCGCACCACCGTTGAGGCGCCCGTGTTGCATGGACTGCTCGCACGGATGCGTGAGGAGGGCGTGACGGCCGCCGTAACGGAAGTGAGCTCGCATGCGGCGGCTCTTGACCGCATTGCTGGCGCTCAGTTCGAGGTGGCCGTCTTTACCAATCTCCAGTGGGATCACCTTGACTTCCATCACACGATGGAGGAGTACCTGAGGGCGAAGGCGCGGTTGTTTGAGCCAGGCCGGGCCAAGCGCGGCGTTGTCTGCATTGACGACGAATGGACGCAGTCGTTTGCGCGTGAGGCGCAAATTCCGATTGAGACGGTGGCGACGCGTCCCGAATCGCCGCGCGCGGATTGGAACGTGGCCGACGCCGACGTTGGTTTGGACGGCGTGGGTTCGAGTTTCACGCTCATCGCCCCGGACGGGAGCAAGCACGCCGCTTTCAGCCCGCTGCCGGGCCTCGTCAACGTGTCAAATGCTGCGGTCGCCATTGTCGCTGCCCATGCGGCGGGTGTTCCGCTCGACCTCGCAATTGAGGGTGTTCGCACCGCGCATGGCGTGCCCGGCCGTATGGAGCGGATCATTGAGCGTTCCGATTTGGATCCCCTCGCGATCGTCGACTACGCCCACACTCCCGATGCGCTCACGCTCGCTCTTGAAGGGGTGCGGCCCATCACTCCAGGAAGGCTCATCTTGATCTTTGGTTCCGATGGTGACCGCGATCAAGGCAAGCGTCCTGTCATGGGAGAGATCGCCGCGCGCCTTGCGGATGTCATTGTGTTGACCGATGAGAACCCGCGTTCGGAAGAGCCCGCCGCCATTCGCGCCGCGATCCGGAAGGGGATTGAGAAGGTGCGCCCCGACCTCAAAGACGTGCATGAAGTCGAGCCGCGCGCAGCCGCAGTCGCCTATGGTTTACGGCTGGGCCAGGTTGGCGACACCGTGATCGTCACTGGCAAGGGCCATGAGCCAACTCAGGAGGTTGCCGGGGTGTTCTACCGCTACAACGATCGCGACGCGTATCTCGCCGCTCACAGAGAGATCGTCGCTGAGCGCGAGGCAAAGGCGTGAGGGCGCTCACCGCACAGTGGATTGCGAACGCCGTTGGCGGGCAGCTAGCCGCTGACGTCGACACTCAGGTGACGTCGGTCGTCAAGGACACTCGCGAGGTTACGGCTGGTTCGCTGTATGCCGCCTTTGTCGGCGAGCGCGTGGACGGTCATGACTTCACTGGCGCTGCGCTGGACGCTGGTGCGACATTGCTCCTCGTCTCGCGTCCCGTTGACGGTCCCCACATCCTTGTCGACGACGTGACCCGTGCGCTCGGTGACATGGCCCGCGCTTATGTCGCGGCGTTGCGGCTCGAAGGTGACCTCACGGTCATCGGCATTACTGGCTCGAACGGGAAGACAAGCACGAAGGACATCCTTGCCCAGGTGCTTCCCGACGCCATCGCGCCGGTTGGGAGCTACAACAACGAGATCGGCCTGCCGCTCACGGTGCTGAAAGCCGGTCCAGCGACGCGCCACCTCATTCTCGAAATGGGTGCGTCAGCCCCTGGTGACATCGCGTACCTCACCTCGATCGCACCGCTCGATATTGCCGTTGTCCTCATGGTGGGCAGCGCCCACGCCGCTGGCTATGGCTCGCTCGAGGCGCTGACCGAAGAGAAGGCAACGATCCTTGACGGCGTCATCCCTGGTGGCGTCGGCATTCTCAATGCGGACGACGCTCGCGTTGCGGCAATGGCAGGGCGCGCTCCGCGCACGGTGACCTTCGGCTTTGGCGAGGCAGATGTGAGCGCGAAGGGCCGCCACGTCGAGGCAGGCCGCGCGCACTTTGATGTCGATGGCGCCCACATCGCGATGACGCTCGTGGGCGATCACCACGCGGTCAATGGCCTCGCGGCGTACGCGGTTGCGCGGGAGTGTGGTCTTGGAGCCCAAGAGGCGGCCAGCGCAGTCAGCGCCGCCGGTCCGCTGAGCGCCCACCGAATGGCCCTCACCGAACGCTCTGATGGTGTGACGATCCTCGACGACGCTTACAACGCCTCCCCCGAGTCGATGAAGGCCGCCTTCCGCGCATTGCGCGCCGTCGCGGATGGGGGAGTGACGTGGGCGGTCGTGGGCGAGATGCGCGAGATGGGTGATGCCTCGCTCGCTGCGCACGAAGAGATCGGTATCGACGCAGTGCGTCTTGGCATCGATCATTTGCTTGTTGTTGGCGCGGGCGCGAGAGCGGCCTACGTGTCGGCAGTGCGGGAAGGGTCGTGGGGAGACGAGGCGGCCTTCGTCGCTACCATTGACGAGGCCCGCGCATTCTTGGCGGACCGCGTCGCTCCTGGTGACACCGTCCTCGTCAAGGGCTCGAACGGCACCGGGTTGTGGCGCCTCGCTGACGACCTGACAAAGGAGGCCCGATGAGGGCGGTCGTATTCGCGGGAGGCATCTCCCTCCTGGTGGCCCTCCTGGGTACGCCGTGGGTGATTCGCTATCTCACGAAGCGTCAGTTCGGGCAGTTCATCCGCCACGACGGCCCTGCGTCGCACCACACGAAGCGCGGAACGCCCACGATGGGCGGCGTCGTCATCATCCTTGCCACCGTCTTTGGTTGGCTTCTCGCAAATCTCCTCACGGATCGCACGCCCAATGTCTCGTCCGTCCTCGTTGTTGGGCTCATGCTCGGCCTTGGGCTCGTGGGCTTTCTCGACGACGGCATCAAGATCACGCGCGAACGTTCGCTCGGGCTCAACGCACGCTGGAAGATCGTGCTGCAGGCAGGCGTCGGCATCACGTTCTCCGTGCTTGCCTTGAAGTTTCCTGACGATCAAGGCGTCTTTCCCGCGTCCCAGGCCGTCTCTTTTCTGCGCGACACTGCCCTTGACCTCGCGATGTGGGGACCGGCGCTCGGCATCATCCTCTTCATCCTCTGGTCGAACTTCCTCATTACGTCGTGGTCAAACGCCGTCAACCTCACCGACGGCCTCGACGGGCTGGCCACTGGCGCCGCGCTCATCTTCTTTGGCGCTTACGTCCTCGTCGGCATCTGGCAGACAAACCAACTCTGCGGAGTGAATAACACGGACCCGGCGACCTGTTATGAAGTCCGTGACCCGCGCGACATGGCGATCCTTGCCGCGGCAATTGCGGGCGCTTGCCTGGGCTTTCTCTGGTGGAACGCGTCTCCGGCCAAGATCTTCATGGGCGACACGGGGTCTCTTGCTCTCGGTGGCGCCATCGCCGGTATGACGATCGTGACGCGCACCGAAATCCTTGGCGGGATCATCGGCGGCCTCTTCGTCATCATCGTCCTGAGCTCGGTGATCCAGATCGGCTTCTTCAAGATTTCGCGCGGTAAACGCGTCTTCAAGATGGCGCCACTGCATCATCATTTCGAATTGCTCGGCTGGGGTGAGGTCACGATCGTCACCCGGTTCTGGATCATCGCGATCCTCTTCACGGGTGCGGGTATGGGCTTGTTCTACGCCGAATGGGTCGCCAGCTTGGGTCCGGGCGGCTAATGACTGACATCGCGTCGCCCGACATTGCCGACGCTGGGGCTCACCTCGCAGGTAAGAGCCTCATTGTCCTCGGCTTGGGCGTGGCCGGAACCTCGGCGGTGAAGGCGCTCGACGAGATCGGCGCCGCATACGTGACGGTTGACGGCGGTGGCGGGGCCGACCACGTATCGCTCGACGGCGTCGACCTCAGCGGCTTCGATGCCGTGATGGCGTCTGCCGGCTACGCGCCGCATTCAGCTGATGTGCTCGCCTGCGAGAGTGCGGGACTGCCGATTTGGTCGGAGATGGAGTTCGCGTGGCGGGTGCGGACCCACGATGTCCCGTGGGTGCTCATCACCGGCACGAATGGCAAGACAACGACGACGCAGATGGTGGGCGCGATCGCTGCTGCGGCAGGTCGTGACGTCTCGATATGCGGCAACATGGGCAACCCCGTCATCACGGCCGCCCGTGAGGACCATGATCTCCTCGCCGTCGAGATCGCCTCCCTCCAACTTCACTTCACCACCACGCTGTCGCCCGCGGCCGCCGTGTGCCTCAATGCAGATACCGACCATGTCGATTGGCATGGATCGGTTGAGGCGTATCGGGCCGACAAGGCGCGCGTGTACGAGAGGGTGCGGGTTGCGTGCGTGTACCCCGCAGCGGATCGCCGCGTTGAGGCGATGGTGGAAGACGCCGACGTTGTCGAGGGGTGCCGTGCGATCGGCGTCACGATCGGCGCACCAGCGGTGTCGCAGTTCGGCGTTGTTGACGGCGTGCTTGTTGACCGGGCATTTCACGAGCAGCGGCACTCAACGGCCCATGAGCTCGCCGAGATCTCCGACCTCAAGCATCTTGTGGCGGGCGACGTGCCGCCGTATCTCGTGACGAACGCCCTCAGCGCGGCGGCCTTGGCGCGCGCCGTGGGCATCGAGCCGCGCGCCGTGCGTGACGGTTTGCGCTCTTTCGGCCTCGATGCGCATCGCACGGCCTTTGTGCGCAGGCTTGACGATGTCGATTACGTCGACGATTCAAAGGCGACGAACGCGCATGCCGCGCTCGCCGCTTTTGGGGGCCGCGCGCCGCAGTCCGTCGTGTGGATCGCGGGTGGGCTCGCCAAGGGTCAATCCTTCGACGCTCTCATTGCGGACATCCGCGCGCAGCTGCGTGGAGTTGTTCTCATCGGGGTGGACCCGGAGCCGCTTGCGAGTTCCCTCAGCGAACACGCCGCCGAGATACCCGTTGAGCGCATCGAGCCGGGAGAGACTGTGATGCAAGACGCGGTGGCGGCTGCGCGCCGGCTCGCTCGAGCTGGCGACACGGTGTTGCTGTCACCAGCATGTGCGTCGATGGACCAGTTCCGTAGTTACGCGGACCGAGGAAGAGCCTTCGCTGTGGAGGTGGAGTCGCTCTAGGAGGGTGATGTGACGCAGACAAGTCCGCGCACCACCTTCTCCACCGCGTGGCGCTCGCCCGTGGCAAGTTACTACTTGCTGATGGCGGCCACCGGAATCCTGCTTCTTGTCGGCCTCGCCGTTGTGCTGTCGAGCACGTCGATCTTGTCGATTCGCCAGCGCGACGGCAACGCGTGGACGCTATTCCTCATCCAAGTGATCGCGCTCGCCGTTGGCACGGTGGGCCTCGCCATCTTGTCGAGGTTCTCGGTGAAGGGCCTCAAGCGCGCCGGCCCGTTTATCCTCGTCACGTCGATCGTCCTTCTTGTCGCGGTGTACTTCCGCGGCGTTGCGGTGGGCGGTAACAAGAACTGGCTGCCTATTGGCCCCATCACCGTGCAGCCGTCCGAGATCGCAAAACTCGGTCTCGCCCTGTACTTAGGAGCGGTGCTCGCGATGTTCCGTCACGAGCTGACAACGGTGCGACGAATCTTTGTGCCCGGCGGCATCGTTGCGGGCGTCGTGTTGCTCCTCGTGCTTGCCGGGCGTGACATGGGTACCGCCGTGGTGCTGTGCCTCGTTGTCGCCGCCGCGTACTGGGTGGCGGGCCTCCCACTGCGGTTCTTCGCTCTTGGCGCCGCGGGGCTCGTTGTAGGGGCGCTTGCGCTCATTGCCGACGGTTCCACCCGCTCAGCGCGCATCAATGTGTGGCTCAATCCGGCGGCCTGCGACGTCCAAGGAGACTGTCTGCAAACGACACATGGCACGTGGGCACTTGCTTCGGGAGGCTTGTGGGGGCTCGGGCCTGGAATGAGCCGCGAGAAGTGGGGCTATCTTCCTGCTGCGGACAACGACTTCATCTTCGCGATCCTCGGCGAGGAGTGGGGCCTCATTGGCACCTTGCTCGTGTTGCTCGCGTTCACGCTAATGGCGGTGGCAGTCCACCGCATCGTGCGGCGCCACCGCGATCCTTTCGCGCAGATTGTTGCCGGTTCCATTGGTGCCTGGATCGTGGGACAGGCGTTCATCAACATTGCCGTTGTGCTTGAGTTGCTGCCCGTGACGGGTGTGCCGTTGCCACTTGTCTCGTCCGGTGGCTCGTCGCTCATCATGTCTCTGGCTGGAATCGGTGTGCTCATGGCACTCGCGCGCACCGAGCCTGGCGCACGTGAGGCCTTTAACGCACGCCCGAGCGTCATGCGTCGCTCACTCGCGGTGATGGCGAGGAGCAACCATGGCTAGATTCTTGCTTGCGGGCGGCGGTACCGCCGGTCACGTGAATCCGTTGCTGGCAACGGCTGAGGAACTGATCAACCGGGGCCACGATGTCGCCGTGCTCGGCACGGCGGAAGGCCTTGAGTCGGAGCTCGTTCCGCTTGCGGGGCTCCCCATGCACGTGGTGCCGCGGGTGCCATTTCCCCGCAGGCCTTCCGTGGCGGCGCTGAGATTTCCGTTCCGCTTGCGGGCGGCAGTGCGGGCAGCGCGTCGCGCGATCGACGCGGTGAGGGCCGACGCAGTCATCGGCTTTGGCGGTTACGTGTCGACTCCCGCGTACCTTGCGGCGCGCAGACGGGGAGTGCCCGTCATTGTCCACGAAGGCAATGCGAAGCCGGGCTTGGCGAACCGGCTGGGTGCGCGGCACGCGGCAACGGTGGCGGTCACCTTCAAGGACACCCCGCTTCCGGGAGCAATTCACACCGGTCTGCCGTTGCGTTATGCGATCACCGATCTTGCGGCGCGCTTGAGCGACCCCGTCGCCGGCCCAGACATTCGGCGCATCTCGCGCGCAACGTGGGGCTGGCCTGATGATGCGCCCACGCTGCTTGTGACGGGCGGCTCCACCGGTGCCGCGAGCCTCAATGCGGCTGTTGCCGAGGCAGTTGAGACGCTCGTGGGGCACGGAATCCATGTCCTCCACATCACGGGTCGAGGAAAGTCGGACGGCGCCGAGCGCGCTCGCGGCAACTTGCCTGCTCTCATGCGCGATCAGTACGTGGTGCGTGAATACGTTCATGACATGGACGCAGCTTTTGCTGCGGCCGACGCTGTGGTGTGCCGAGCGGGAGCGGGCATGGTGTGTGAGGTGACGGCGCTTGGCATCCCCGCCGTGTACGTCCCCCTGCCGCATGGAAACGGTGAGCAGGCACTCAATGCACGCGAGGCAGTCGACGCCGGTGCCGCCACCGTGCTCGATGACGCCGATCTCACCGCCACGTCCCTCGAGTTGCGGGCCGAGCCGCTCGTTCTCGATCGGAAGGTGCAAGAGCATGCCCGCATCGCCGCCGCAGGGGTCGGCATAGTCGATGGTGCTGCCCGCCTCGCGACACTCGCCGAAGGAGTCGTCGGATGAGGTTCCATTTCATTGGCGTTGGCGGCTCCGGCATGTCCGCCGTTGCGCGGTTGGTCGCCGCTCGCGGCGTTGACGTCACGGGAACCGACCGTAAGCGAAGCGCCTATTTCGCGGCCCTCGAATCGGCAGGAGTTGACGTCAGGGTGGGCCACGATCCCGATCTCGTGGACGGCGCAGATCGGGTAGTCATCACAAGCGCGGTGCGCGAGACAAACGAAGAACTGATCCGCGCCCGAGAACGCGGCATTGATGTGTGGCACCGCTCCGAGGCGCTCGCGTGGGCTCTTGAAGGAAAGAGACTCGTCGCGGTTGCCGGGTCACATGGAAAGACGACGACCTCCGCGATGGTCGCGCACCTCTTTCACCGCTGTGGGATCGATGCGTCGTATGCCGTTGGCGCGCGCGTATTCGGTGTCGAAGGCGCGGTTGCTGGCGGCTACGGAGGCACTGCGCGGGAGGCGGTTGTCGAGGCCGATGAGTCAGACGGCTCTTTCCTCCGCTATGACACCGACGTGGCGATTGTCCTCAACGTTGAGCCCGATCACCTCGACTTCTACGGCAGCTTCGACGCCGTGGAGGACGCATTTGTGCGTTTTGCCAAGAAGGCGCGCGTTCTCATCGTGTGCGCGGACGACGCCGGTGCGGCGCGCGTCGGCGATGCGGCAGAGGCCGCTGGCGTGCGCGTCATCCGTTATGGCCACGACGCCTCGACAGCGACCGTTGTTGTCACGCCGACGCGCCTCATACGAGAGGCTTTCGACGTACCGCTCGAAGTGCCGACCCCTGGTTCGCACAATCGACTCAATGCTGCTGCGGCGTGGGCCGCTGTCGTTGAGATGGGGGCCGATCCGGTCCGTGCAGCGGCGGCAATGGCGACGTTCGGTGGCACGGGGCGGCGGTTCGAGTTGCGTGGCGAGGTGGCTGGGGTCCGAGTCATCGACGATTACGCTCACCATCCCACCGAAGTCGCCGCGGTGATCTCAGCGGCGCGCGCCGCTCGAGGTGGACGGCTCGTCGTCTTGTTCCAACCAGCACTCTTTTCGCGCACCCAAGCGTTGCATCGTGAGTTTGCGCGGGCCTTGTCGATCGACAATGCGGCGATCATCCTCGCGCCGGTGCACGGTGACCGAGAGGATCCCATTCCCGGCGTCGACTCGGAGCTGATTGCGGAGCACATCGACATGGGGCACGGCTCTACCGTTGAGCTCGCATCGTCCTTGGAGGATGCGGCGCATCGGGCCGTTGTGGCTGCGTCTCCGGGAGATGTGGTGATGACAGTAGGTTCGGGCACCGTGACGGAAGCCGCCACGTGGATTCTCGATGGCTTGAAGGATCGCCTTGCCTGAGCGTCGGCCACCCACGCCGCCTGGCGGCCCACGCCGCACGCCTCGCTCCCGAACCGAGCAAGAGGCGCGCGTGCCGCAACCTGTGCGAAAGCCTCAGCAGGCAAAACGGGATGTGCAAAATGCCCCCTCAAAGACGGCAACCCGTGCGCCTCGCCAACAGGTACAAGCTCGGCGCGTTCAGGAAAACCCCTGGCAGAAGGTCGCAAGCGAGTCGTCAACAACGGGATCCGTGTCGCTGCGCATGCAGGAGCGACTCGCTGAGCGCAAGCGCACAGAACGTCGCCGCGTGCTGTCTCGTGGTGGCAAGGTGGCGGCGATTGCCGCTGCGGTTGTCGCCCTCGTGTGGATCGTGGCCGCCTCACCGCTCTTTGCTCTTGATGGCGGAAAGATCGAGTTGTCCGGCGTCAGCGGCGAGATTGACGCAGACGAGGTGCAGGCGGTCCTCGATTCGCATCTGGGTGATTCGCTGCTCACGATGAATGTGCCGCATATCGCGAATCAGTTACGTGACATCACCGGTGTGCGCGATGCGACGGTTGAACGCGTGTGGCCGCACGGACTGCGCGTGACATTGGTGGCGCGCGACCCCGTCGCAGCCATTCCATCCGGCGAGCAGTTCGTCTTGCTCGATGCCGATGCGGTGGAGGTTGGCATTGTGGATGCGGTCCCGCCCGGGCTTCCCCTCATGGATGTGCCGCTCGGCGACGCGAGAATTCTCGATGCCGCGCTCGCGGTGATCCGGAGTCTGCCGCCCGCTGTCCTTGAGCGGGTAGAGGGGCTTGGCGCGCAAACCGAGGACTCTGTCACCTTCTCGCTACGGGACGGACCCCGAGTGGAGTGGGGGAGTGCTGACGATTCGGCGCTGAAAGCACAAGTACTGACGGTGCTCATTGACAGCGGTCAGGCTCCTGCCGGTGCGATTGTCGACGTGTCCGCCCCCACGTTGCCGATCACGCGCAGCGGAGGCTGAGGCGCCACGCGAGTTGAGGCGCCATGCGAATTGCGGCGACACGCGAATTGCGGCGACACGCGCGCCGTTACGTGGATGCGGGACCCCGGGACCGTACCGTCAATGCAGGTCAGCTTGACATAACTCTAACCCTCAAGTTGAACGTTAAGGTTGAAGGGATATCCCATGGCGTCACCGCAGAACTACATCACGGCGATCAAGGTCGTCGGCGTCGGCGGCGGTGGAGTGAACGCCGTCAATCGGATGATCGAGGTGGGCCTCAAGGGCGCCGAGTTCATCGCAATCAATACAGACGCGCAGGCGCTGTTGATGTCCGACGCTGACGTCAAGCTCGACATCGGGCGTGAGTTGACCCGTGGTCTCGGAGCTGGTGCCGATCCTGAAGTGGGGCGCAAGGCCGCTGAAGACCACGAGGACGAGATCGCCGAGGCGCTGCGCGGCGCGGACATGGTGTTTGTCACCGCAGGCGAAGGCGGTGGCACGGGAACCGGTGGCGCGCCGGTGGTCGCGCGAATTGCGCGCTCCCAAGGTGCGCTCACGGTGGGCGTGGTGACGCGCCCGTTCTCTTTCGAAGGCCGCCGCCGTTCCGAGCAGGCCGATACGGGCATTGATCGCCTCCGCGAAGAGGTCGACACGCTCATCGTCATCCCCAACGACCGCTTGCTCGATATCGAGGACGCGAACCTCAGTGTGCTCGGCGCTTTTGCCGCTGCCGACCAGGTGCTCCAGGGCGGCGTACAGGGCATCACCGACCTCATCACAACTCCCGGTCTCATCAATGTTGACTTCAACGACGTGAAGTCCGTGATGAAGGGGGCGGGCACCGCGCTCATGGGCGTCAGCTCGGCGCGAGGCGACAACCGTGCGCTTGATGCAGCGGAAGGCGCGATCGCGTCGCCGCTGCTTGAAGCGTCGATCGAAGGCGCACATGGCGTGCTGCTCAGCATCGCCGGTGGTTCCAACCTGGGGATCAAGGAAGTGGAGAGCGCCGCGCGTCTGGTGCGTGAGGCGGCCCACCCCGAGGCCAACATCATCTTCGGTACCGTCATCGACGACGCCCTGGGCGATGAGCTCCGTATTACGGTGATCGCCGCGGGCTTTGACGGCGGCCACCCGCCTGTTCGCAAGAACGCAGGTGCTCTTGGCACGGTCGACGGTGCGCAACCAATTGCGGCGAGCCCGGCTCTCGAACCTGTCGATGCCCCCGTCGAGGTTGATGCAGTTCCGTCCTTGCATGGTTCCGTGCGTGACTCCTTGGTTGAGCAGCCGAGCGAGGTGCGTCGGGACCGTTGGCGCGAAAGCGAACCGGCAACCGATGCGATCCACGTGAGCCCCTCATGGTCAGACGATGATGGACTCGATGTTCCCGACTTCCTGAAGTAGCCGCGTGCGTGATGCGCGGCTGCCCGTGAGGGCGGTTTTCACCGATCGCACGGGCGGCGTGAGCGTCGAGCCATACGACACGCTCAATCTCTCCACAGCGGTGGGTGATGATCCGCGCGCCGTTGCGGCAAATCACGACGCACTCGCCGAGTTCATGGGCGGGACCGTGATCTTCATGCGCCCCGAACATGGTGCGACCGTCGTGACCATCGATGAGTCCCTCGCCTCTGGCGGCGAGATGCCTCCCGGGGATGTTCTTGTCACGACGCTCCGAGGCGTATCGCTTGCGGTCTTAGCGGGTGATTGTGTGCCACTGCTCATGCACGACGCCGCGACAGGCGCAGTGGTGGCCGCGCATATCGGCCGCAAGGGCCTTGTCGCAGGGGCAGTCGATGCGAGTGTTGGCGCTCTTGACAGGTTGCGAGGCGATCCGACCGACCGCACCGGGGTGGCCGCGTCGATTGGTCCAGCGATATGTGGTCAGTGTTATGAGGTTCCGCCGGACATGGCGGCGGCCGTGGTGGCAGCACACCCAGCGGCGGAAGCGACCACGCGGTGGGCAACGGCTGGTCTTAACGTGCGCGCCGCCGTCACCGCGCAACTTCGTGAGCTCGGTGTCACGCAGATTCACGATGACGGGCGGTGCAGTTATGAAGATTCGCAGCTGTTTTCCTATCGCCGCGATCACGTGACGGGCCGTCACGGCGGCGTCATTCGCTGTGATGGCGCCCCGTCGTGACGGGATAGTGCGGCGTGTCGATACCGGAACCGCCTTGTGCGCCCGCATACCGTTGAACAGAGCAGCAATCCCTAGGGGAGAGTGGAGACCATCATGAGCGCGATGCGCAAGGCAATGCAGTATTTCGGGTTCGAGGTCGCCGACCGGGATGACTACGACTACGACTACGCGGACGAAGAGTTGGCGCCGGTGACCAACCTTCACGATGTCTCTCACGTGCGGGAGCAGCGCGAGTCGCGTCCGCACACCGAGGCAGTGCGTCAGCAACGCGCTGGCCGGCCGGCAGAGCGTCAGGACCTGCGCCGGATCCAGACGATCAAGCCCCGCACCTACTCGGACGCGCGCACCATTGGCGAGGCATTCCGGCAAGGTGTTCCCGTCATCATGAACCTCACCGAAATGTCGGATGCCGACGCGAAGCGTCTCGTCGACTTCTCGGCAGGTCTCACCTTTGGTCTCGCGGGCTCTATTGAGCGAGTGACGCCTGCGGTGTTCTTGTTGTCGCCTTCACACGTTGAGATTGCTGTCGACACCGAGCAGCCCCCTGCTCGCGACTCATTCTTCTCGGCCTAGGCCCGAGGCGACGGGCTCGCTGCGAGCCTCGATTACGCTGTACTCGTGACGTTCGCCCTAGACCTTGCTGATTTCGCGCTGCTGCTGCTGACGCTCGTGCTCATTGGGCGTGTGGTGATGTCCTGGGTTTTTGTCTACGCCCGGGATTGGCGCCCGCGTGGGCTCGCCGCCGTAGCGATCGAGTCGATGTACATGGTCACTGACCCACTGATCAAGCCAATTCGCCGGGTGTTCCCGCCCGTGCAGCTCGGTTCGTTCCGTTTCGATGTAGCGTTCATGATTGTGTTCTTCGCGGTGATTGCGCTGCGATTCTTCCTGGCTGTGTTGAGGGCGTCGCTCTGATGTGGAGCGGCGAAGGACAGGAACTCAAGTCCCCGCCGATACGTAGGGGGAATAGGTGACCATCAACCAGACCACGGCGAGCGCCACGCGCCGCCCCGACTGCGAGGAGGGATGACGCATGGCATTGCTCACCGCTGAGGACGTTCTCAACAAGGCGTTCCAGAAGACCCGGTACCGCGAAGGATTCGACCAAGACGAGGTCGATGAGTTTCTCGACGAAGTAGCGGACACGATCGCTGCTCTCACAGCAGAGCGTGACGAGTTGCAGCGGCGACTCGCGGCAGGAGGCGGCGCGCCCGTCACCGGCGCCACGCCGCAGGCAGTTCCGTCAGGCTCTCTCATTGCCGCTGCCACTGACCCCAACCCGCCGTCGGCCACAACGATGCTCGCGATGGCACAGAAGCTGCACGATGACTACGTGCAGGCTGGCGAGGCCGAGCGCGAACAGATCATGAACGAGGCGCGGGCCAAAGCCGAGGACATCGTGCGCAAGGCTGAGCAGGACGCTCAGGAACGCCTTGGGGCTCTCGAATCGGAGCGTGCCGAGCTGGAACGGTCGATTGACGACCTGCGTCGCTTCGAGCGTGACTACCGCGGCCACCTGCGCAACTACCTCGAGAACTTGCTTGGCGATCTTGAGCACAGTGCGTCAAAGGGTGCCGCGGCGCCCGTCACCCAGGCGTCGGCGTCGTTTGCAGCCGCAACAGTTGCCGACGCTGCGCCCACTGACGACGCTGCGCCCACTGCCGACGCTGCGCCCACTGACGACGCTGCGCCCACTGACGACGCTGCGCCCGCAAGTGACGTCCTCCCGACGGCCGACGCTGCGCCCACTGACAACGCCGCGCCCGCGAATGACGCCGCACCGGTGAGCGACGCGTACCCAACGGCAGCGAGCCCGGCATTCGAGACTGCGCCCGCTTTCGAGACTGCGCCTGTATTCGAGACTGCGCCGGCATTCGAAACCGGTCCTACGACCGGAGCAACCCCGGTAGCGCAGGACACCTTCGCGCCGATCGCGCAGCCCGCGCCGGAGCCGGAGCCTGCACCCGAGCCGCAGCAGCCGACCTACGGCACCGGTGCTTTCGCTCCGGCCCCGCAAGCAGCTGCCCCAGCTCCTTATGCCGAGCCGGCCCAGGACGCGAGCGCCACTCAAGCCTTTGACGAGTTCTCAGGCTTGGCTCCCAGTGCTCCTGTGATGCCCGAGCAGCCGGCCTTCCCCGAGCCATTGCCGAGCTTCGCGCCTGTCAATGACGCGAATGCTCTTGGTGAGCAGGCTCAGGACGGGAGCGGTGCGATCGCACAACCCCCTGCAGAGGCTCCACAGCAGGGTGAAGGCGACGAGATGCCGCGCTGGAACTTCTAGGAATTCTGCGCACAAGCGCCGCGTTGGGAGTACGACTCCTGGCGCGGCGCTTTGCTTTGCCCCGCACAGGAGACTAATCTCCTTCCGATACCCCGAGTGAGGACCAGATGACGAGCACCGAAGTTCCCATCGTCAAGGTGGACGCAGCGAGCCTCAAGGCCGCTGATGCGAAGGCTGTTGCTGTACGTGACGGCGAGAACGCCTGGACGCTTGCTGAATTGCGCGACGTCGTCAACACGCTTAACGGGGACGTCGAGCGACTCGTCGAGGAGTACCGCGCGAACGAGACGGATCTTGAGGACCTTCTCAACACGTCCGATGGCTCGGGCGATGACCAGGCCGACGCAGGTTCCACGGCGCTTGAGCGCGAGCAAGAGATGTCGATCGTCAACAACACTCGCGAAATGCTGCAGGAGTCGGTCGATGCCCTGCGCCGCATTCAGAACCACACCTACGGGGTGTGCATGTCGTGCAATGAGGGGATTGCGAAGGCGCGGCTCCAGGCGTTCCCGCGTGCCACACACTGCGTGACGTGCAAGCAGCGCGAGGAGCGTCGTTGACCGTGCGGCCGGCTGTCTGGCTGGCCGCAGTTCTCGTCATCGCAATCGATCTGTTCACCAAGCAATGGGCGCTTGACGCGCTTGTCGCTGGTGAGAAGCACCCATTCATTGGTGACCTCATTTCGATTCAACTCGTCTTCAACTCGGGCGCCGCGTTTTCGCTTGGCGGGGACCACACGTGGGTGCTCACACTCGTTGCAGTTGTCGTCACGGCCGGCATTGTGTGGGTGGCGCGTCAGGCCCGCACTCGCTGGGCAGTGCTCCTCGCAGGCTTTGCGTTGGGCGGTGCGGTGGGCAACCTCATTGACCGGTTGTTCCGCGAGCCGGGCTTTGCCGAGGGTCACGTGGTCGATTTCATCAATTACGGTGACTACTTTGTGGGCAACATCGCCGATATCGCGATCGTTGGCTCCGCCATCGCCTTCATGATCCTCAGCGTGACGAAGCGACACCTCCTCACGGGAACGAACGAGACGTGAGCGAGACGCGCTACCTGCCGGTGCCCGACGCACTGGTGGGCCAGCGTGCCGATGTCGCTCTTGCACGGATGCTCGGCCTCAGCAGGTCGAAGGCGGCTGACGTCCTGAGCGCAGGGGGCGTCATGCTCGATGGCATCGTGCTCGACAAGTCTGATGTGCTTCACGACGGCATGCTCATCGTTGACCTGCCACAAGAGCACTCCGCCGCTCCCGAGCCACCCATTCCGGGCGGTCTGCGGATTGTTCATGAGGACACGGATATCGTCGTCATCGATAAGCCCGTAGGCGTCGCTGCCCATGCTTCAGTGGGGTGGACCGGGCCCACGGTGACGGGAGGCCTCGCCGCCGCAGGGATCACTGTCGCGCCGGTGGGCGTGGCCGAACGTCATGGCATTGTTCACCGCCTCGATGTCGGCACGTCCGGACTCATGGTGGTCGCGAAGAGTGCACCGGCCTACTCTGCGCTCAAGCGAGCCTTCAAGGAACGTACGGTCGAGAAGATCTATCACGCGATCGCCCAGGGCCATGTCGAGCCCACGGAGGGCACGATCGACGCACCCATTGGGCGTCACCCCACTGCCGACTACAAGTTTGCTGTTGTCGAGGGTGGAAGGCCGTCAATCACGCACTACACGGTGCTTGAGATGATGCCAGGCGCGTCCCTTGTCGAGGTTCACCTTGAGACGGGTCGCACACACCAAATCCGCGTTCACATGCAGGCGATCCGCCACCCACTTGTGGGCGACGTCACCTACGGAGCCGACCCCGTGCTCGCGAAGAAGCTGGGTCTCACCCGCCAATGGCTGCACGCATATGAACTGGCCTTTGAGCACCCGACGATGGGAGGTCAGGTGCGTTTCGCATCGGACTACCCGCAGGATCTCGCCGACGCTCTCGTGGCTTTACGCGGCTGAATCCGCCGTGTGCGGCTCAAGGCGGCCGTCCTCCATGCTGAGCACACGGTGGCAGTGATGCAGCACGGCGTGGTCATGCGTCACCATGAGGGTCGCCACGTTGTTTTCCTCGGCCTCGTTGCGGAGCAATTCGACAACTTCTTGGCTGCGCTGACGGTCAAGGGCCGACGTCGGCTCGTCGACCAGCAACAGCGACGGCGAGTTGACGAGGGCGCGGGCGATGCCGACGCGCTGCTTCTCTCCACCCGACAGTTCGTGAGGCCGGCGGTTCACCTTGTGCGCCATGCCCACCTGCTCAAGCAACGGCATCGGGTCAAAGCCGCGCCGTCCTGACAAGCGGTACACGAGGCGGAGCTGATCGCCAACAGTGAGCGCGGGGACGAGGTTGCCGCTTTGGAACACAAAGCCGATGTCCTTGAGGCGGAAACGAGTTGCGGCAGCGCGCGAAAGGTCGGCAAGGTCCTGGCCGTGAACCCGCACGGTTCCGGACGTGGGCGACGTGAGCGCCCCTGCCACGGCAAGCAAGCTCGACTTACCCGAGCCAGAGGGCCCGACAACCGCGACAAACTCACCGCTGTCGACGCGGAGGTCAACACTGTCGAGAGCGCGCACCGACCGATCGCCGTCTCCGAGTTCCAGCGTGACCGCCACCATCTCGACGCCAGTTGCCGTTGTGCCTGGGGTGGGGGAGTTGACGGTCATCGCTGGCCTCCAAGTGCTGCGAGGGGATCGATGCGGACGATTCGGCCGACGGCAATGGCCGCGCCAATGAGCCCGAGCACGAGCATCGCGCTCAGTGCGGTGAGGACAGGTGTCATTTCGAGTGCGAAGGGCACCGCGGTCGGCATCGCCGCCGCCAAGCCCATTCCTGCGAAGAGTCCGACGCTGGCGAAGGTGACAAGGATGACAGCGGCTTGAATGACGCCGTCGCGCAAAAGGAAGCCCGTGGGGGCACCGACCGCGCGGAGCACCGCAATCTCGTGCTGACGCTGCACCGTCCACACGGTGAAGAAGGCGCCGATGACGAGGGCGGTGATGACGTAGAGGAACACCTGAATGAGAACGATCGTCGTCGTCTCGGCCGTGTACCCGGGGGAGGCGCCAAACGACGTGGTGAGGTCGCGAGTGATCGTGCCAGCCGCAGCGTCGGCCGCAGGGACGTCGACTTGGGCCAATGAGCCGCCCACGGCCTTGATGGCAATGGCGCTTGCGACATTGTGCGTCACTGTTGCGACGTCGGCCTCGGTGACAGGTCCAGGTGCTTCGAGTGCCATCGACAGGTACTGCCACGTGGACAGCGGCACATAGCCCACGTTGACGTGGCCGAACGTGTCCTGCCCGGTGGTGAAGCCGATCACCCTCAGCTCTGTGCCGACGCGGTCAATGGTGAGTACGTCGCCCACCTTGACGCCATCTTCTGCAGCGCTCGCCGAGAGGACCACGCCGTCAATCGGTCCGAGCGGATCGCCGGTGCCAGATTGAGGAGCGAGAAAACCCGCGGGGTCAACGCCAAAGAGGGTGACGTCAACAGCGAGGCCGTCTTGGTTGTGGGTGTTGACGATTGACAGGCCCATGAGCGTGGCGTCCTCGACACCATCCTGCGCGCGCCACAGGTCGAGCTGGTCGCCATCAACCACCGAGCGGGTGAAGGCGCTGTCGAGCTGTGTTCCTTCGGAGAAGGCGAAGGCGGTGACGGGCAGTCGCTTGAGACCAGAAACACCGTCGTTGACAAGACCGCTCGAGAGCCCGGACAGCATGACGGTCAAGAGGCTGAGCAAGAAGATGACGATGCCAAGGAGGACGAGCCTGCCGCGTTGGAAGACAAGCGTGCGAAGGGCGAGAAACATGCTCCACCTAGATTCGGAGATCAACGCAGTAAGACAGCGTTGGAAGACTTACCAACACTATGTCGATAAAAACTGTCGGCGCAAATCAGCGTCTAGTTGGTGCGAAGTCGCGCGGTCACCATCGACATCACCGCATCGACCACCTCAGTGCGATCCTCGCCGGATTCAACGAGCCGTGACGCGGTGAGAACCATCGCATTGATGAGTTCGGCGGTGACGGCCGGGATCGGGTCGCCCGCGTCGGTCAGCGCCTGTTCAAGAGGCTCTGCGAGGCGCTTGTGAAACTGGGCCGACTGCGCACCCAGGTGCTCTCCTTCGACGACGTGCATCAGCGTGAGAGCGAGAGCGTGCTCGCCGTCCACCACGAGCGCGATGTTCTCCGCAACGTAGGCGTGAATGACCTCGAGTGGAGTTGTCGCAGCGGCGAAGGCGCGGTTAAAACGACCTTCCCAGCGGGGAAAGGTGTCAGCGGTCACCGCCTCGAGCAGATCCTCCCGTGACGTGAAGTAGTGATACACCGCGGAGCGCGAAATGCCAGCGCGTGCTCCCACTTCGCCCAAACTCGGTGCCGTCCCCGGGTGTTCGCGCAGCAAGTCCGTCGCCGCCGCAAGGAGCGCAGCCCGCCGTTGCTCGCGGTGCTCGGCCACTGTGGCTGCATCGATTTTGGGCACCGCTCCTCCTTGCTCGCTCGTCGATCCATGTGGCGTATCGAGTGGACCTTACCTCGCAAGGCCTGGAGGTGCGCTGTTAGTGAGCGATTGCCGCGAGGGCAGTGCGAATGCGTTTGTCGGAGATCGGACCATCGGTGCCAAGGTGCTGAGCAAAGAGGGAGACCCGGTATTCCTCGATCATCCACCGGATGGCGTCAAGCGCAGTGTCACGTTCGGCGTCGGGGCGCCCCACCGCTGCGGCGGCCATCGCGCTCTCGTACGGCGACGCCACGTCAGCGACGCGCCATGCAAGTTCCGCATCCCGGCCTGGATTTTCCGCAGCTTTGTCGAGCCGGGCCGACGCTGCCTTGACGTAGCGGACGAGGTGGCGAAGCCGCTCGGGTGGGGTGCGGGAAATGAACCCAGGGCCAATCAATGCGGCTACTTGGGTTCTGATCTGGGACAGGGTCTGGAGGAGGGCCATTGACGTAGAGGCGCGCACGTGCGCATCAAGAGCGCGCGCAGCCTCAAGAACGGGCAAGAGTGCTGTCACGTACTCGTACACCGCGTTTTCGAGGCTAGTCCGCACCTTCTCGCGTGCGGCCGAGTAGGCGTCAGCGTCGCGGATATGCGCGGCATTAGTGACGAGCGAGCGCACGGCGGCTATCTGAAGATCGGCAACAAGGGCTTCGGTTGAGGGGTAGGAGGACGACGCGAGAATAAGGGCCTCGTGACCGCTCCAGCGGGTGGTGATGCGCTTGACCTGGAGACCCGCATCGAGAGCGAGCAACCGGGTCACTCCGTGCGCGTGTGCGGCATCGCGACCGTGTTCGGACGGCAAGATGCGTAAGGCCGCGCTCGCTTTGATGCCGTCGCCTTCCTCAACGATTGCGGGGTAGCCGCGCACAAAGACGCCTCCGCCCACATCCGTCTCGATGACCGCATCAAGCTCCCGCGCCGCAGGGGCGGATGGCCATGAACTGAGATTCGCCTCCTCGTGAAGTCCGCCCGCACGCGCGGCCGCGATCGAAGCGGGGGTGGGGGCAGCGTCGGCCTGTTTGGTGGAGGTGGCGGAGGTGACGGCGCGGCGCACGGCCGCTTTCGATTGCGGTGCGAGGGCGTGCTGAAGTGCGAGCAAAGATGTCGACTCATCGATGGTGCGCTCGCGTTTGCCCACGTATTCGACTGCTCTGAACGTGATGCGCACATGGGAAGGCAAGCGATCGTCGACGCCGTCCCACGCGTCGGCCGGAATCGTCACGTCGCGAAGATGCCGCGCGGCGCGGGCGAAGGCCTCGCGATAGGGCTCGCTGTCTTCGCCTGACAAGGCGCGTTCTTCCCACGTGGGACCGTTGGCGGTGAGCCACGCCGCGATGTCGCGCGCAGCGTCGGGCGCGGGGACGAGGAGGCGCCGCACGGGTTTGGGTAGCGCCTTGATCGTCGCCGTCGTGAGGTCGTGAAGCAGGCCCGGCACGAGCCAATCGAAACCGTCGGGCACTACGCGCGGGAGCACCGCGAGGGGGATGTGAACGGTGATGCCGTCGGCGTCGGCGCCGGGTTCGAACTGATAGGTGAGCGGCAGGCGCAGGTCGCCCTGGGGCCACGTGTCGGGGAAGAGCGACGGGTCAACGGTGGGGGCATCGGGAAGCACATCCTCGCGAGTGAGAGTGAGGAGGTCCGGGTCAGTGCGCCGGGCTTCCTTCCACCAGCGGTCGAAGTGGTTGGTGGAGATGATGTGCTCGGGAATGCGTTCGTCGTAGAAGTCAAAGAGCTCATCCTCGGTGGCCACGAGGCCCGGAGTGCGTTGACGGGCCTGCAGTTCTTCGGCCTCAGCGAGCGCCCGCTGATTTGTCTTCCAAAACGCATGGTGCGTGCGCCATTCGCCGTGGACGAGGGCATGGCGGATGAAGAGGTCGCGCGCCTCCTCGCGGTTGATGCGCCCCCACAGCACCTGGCGGTCCGTCACGATCGGCACTCCATAGAGCGTGACGCGTTCGGTCGCGACAGCCGCACCCTTTGACGCCGACCATCGCGGTTCGGCGTATTGGCGCTTCGCCACATCACCGGCGAGTTCTTCCACCCAGGCGGGGTCGATGCGGGCGACGCCGCGCGCCCATAGGCGGTTGGTCTCGACGAGTTCAGCGGCCATGACGAACTCAGGGGGTTTCTTCGACAAGGGAGAGCTCGGTTGAATCGCGAAGCGAGCGCCGCGCGTGCCGAGGTACTCGTTCGATGACCGCTTGCGAGCCTTGCGGATCGCGGCCTGGCGGGCCTCTCCGCGCAAGTGGGTGAAGTCGGAAGCGCGCACCTCGAGCGCCTCTTGCTGACCGATCTGTGTGAGCAGACCAGCAAGGACCGCGCGATGGACGGCTTCCTCATCCCACACGTGGTGGATCGACGTACCCTCTCCTTCGATCGCGTCGGGACGGCGGGGTTTGACTGAGATGCCGATCTGCTTGGCGGCCTGGCGGAGCTGCTGAACGAGGTCCTGCCATTCACGCATGCGGAGGTAATGAATGAACTCCGCGCGCACGCGCTTGCGGAATGCGGTGCCGGAAAGTTCCTTCTGCAGCGAGCGCAGATACGACCACAGATTGAGGTAGGCAAGCAGGTCCGACGTGGGGGTGGTGAAGCGGCGATGCAGAAGGTCCGCCTCGTCCCGACGTTCCTGCGGGCGCTCGCGGACGTCCTGAATCGACAGGGCTGCCGCGATGATCATCGCTTCGTAGGCAACCCCGCGCTTCGCGCCCTCAATGATCATGCGCGCCTGGCGCGGATCGATGGGAAGGCGGGCGATCTTGCGCCCGACCTCGGTGAGCTGGGTCCTCCCGCCCTTTTGCTCGACGGCGCCAAGGTCCGCGAGAAGTTGCAGACCGTCGCGGATCGCCCGCGTGTCCGGCGGCTCGATGAAGGGGAAGGAGGCGACATCGTCGGCGGAAGAAACGACGCCAGCCGAGATCATCTGAAGGAGCACGGACGCGAGAGACGTACGGAGAATTTCCGGTTCCGTGAAAGCGGGGCGGCCCTCGTAGTCCTCCTTGTCGTAGAGGCGGATCGCGATGCCGTCCGCGAGGCGGCCAGCACGGCCCGCACGCTGATTGGCGCTCGCTTGAGAGACCGGCTCAATGGGCAGACGCTGAACCTTCGTCGCCTTCGAATAGCGGCTGATGCGTGCAGTGCCGGGGTCCACGACATAGTGAATGCCGGGGACCGTCAGCGACGTCTCCGCCACGTTCGTTGCGAGCACGATGCGGCGGGTGCTGTGCCTCTCAAAGACGCGGTGCTGCTCCGCCGCACTGAGCCGGCTGTATAGCGGCAGCAGTTCCACTGCACGGGGGTGCTTCGCATCCCGCACGCGCGGCCCCAGGTGCCCGGCCAGAGCGTCGGCCGCATCGCGGATCTCCCGCTCTCCGCTTAAGAACACGAGGATGTCGCCGGGGCCCTCCGCCATCAGCTCATCGCACGCCGCGACGATGCCGCTTGAGAGGTCGAGATCGTCATCCTTGCTGTCGCTGCTGAGTGGGCGGTAGCGGACCTCAACCGGATAGGTGCGGCCGGTCACCTCGACCACCGGCGCGAGTTGAGCGTCGGCGTCATCAGGAGCCGCCGGGCCGCCGGGCGCGAAGTGACGCGCGAAGCGGTCCGTGTCGATCGTTGCCGACGTGATGATGACCTTGAGGTCGGGGCGGCGGGGGAGGAGGCGGGTGAGGTAGCCGAGGAGAACGTCGATGTTGAGGGAGCGTTCGTGTGCCTCGTCGATGATGAGGGTGTCGTAGGCGAGGAGGTCCCGGTCGCGCTGGATTTGGGCGAGAAGGATGCCGTCCGTCATCACCTTGACGAGAGTGTGATCATTCGACTCATCGATGAATCGCACCTGGTAACCGACGATATCGCCGAGATTGGTACCGAGTTCTTCCGCGATGCGTTCCGCGACTGAGCGGGCGGCGATACGGCGTGGCTGGGTGTGGCCGATCTGCCCTACGCGACCACGGCCAAGCTCGAGTGCGATCTTGGGAAGCTGTGTCGTTTTTCCCGAGCCCGTCTCACCGGCGACGATCACCACTTGGTGCTGCGCGATCGCATGCGCGATGTCCTCGCGGCGGGCACTCACGGGGAGCTCGGCCGGGTAGGTGATCGGGGGCAGGGTCACCGCCTCACGCGCCGCGCGGGCGCGCTGTGAGGTGCGGGCGGTGGAGGTCACCGCACCATTGTCCCTGTGCCGGTGAGGCATTGCGGCGGCGTGTTGCGCGGCGCGCCCAGCGAGGCCGTCGGACGAGTCAGAGGAGCGGCCTAGAATCATCGACATGTCGCGAGACTTCGTCCACCTCCATGTGCACACGGAGTACTCGATGCTCGACGGCGCCGCTCGCATCGGCGACCTCATGACGAAGGCGACCGAACTCGGTCAGCCCGCAATTGCCACCACTGACCACGGCTACCTCTTTGGTGCGTATGAGTTTTGGTCGAAGGCGACTGCGGCGGGCGTTAAGCCCATCATCGGCCTCGAGGCGTACCTCACGCCCGGCACCGCGCGTGCCGACCGCACCCGCGTCAAGTGGGGTCAAGAAGGCCAGGCGGGTGATGACGTTTCATCCGGCGGCGCCTACACCCACATGACGATGTGGGCGCGGGACACCGCGGGCATGCACAACCTGTTCCGGCTCGGCTCGCAGGCATCTCTCGAAGGCCACTTCTACAAGCCGCGTATGGACCGCGATCTCCTGCAGCGCTACGCCAAGGGCATCATCGCGACCACTGGCTGCCCGTCGGGAGAGGTGCAGACTCGTTTGCGCCTCGGTCAGTACGAGGAGGCGCTCAAGGCCGCGCGCGAGTTTCAAGACATCTTCGGCCGCGACTCGTTCTACGTGGAGCTGATGGATCACGGTCTCGACATCGAGAAGCGAGTGTTCGAGGACCTCTTGCGGATTTCGAAGGACATCGGGGCGCCGCTTGTCGCCACGAACGACCTTCACTACACGTCCAAGGAAGACGCCCACACACATGAGGCGCTGTTGTGTGTGCAGTCGGGCTCGGTGCTGAGTGAGCCGACCTATGACGAGGGCGGCAAGCGCTTTGCGTTCAGTGGTAACGGCTACTACGTCAAGACCGCCGAAGAGATGTGGAACATCTGGGGCGATTACCCCGAGGCGCTGACGAATACTCTCGCGATCGCCGAGCAGTGCGAAGTGACCTTCAATACGAAGGCCGACTACATGCCGCGCTACGAGGTGCCGCCTGGCGAGGACGAGCACTCATGGTTCGTCAAGGAAGTTCAGCGCGGCCTCCATGAGCGGTTCGGGGAGTCGATTCCTGCGCACGTTCAGGAGCGCGCAAATTTTGAGATCGAGGTCATTGCCGACAAGGGTTACCCGGGCTACTTCCTCGTTGTTGCCGACTTTGTGAAATGGGCCAAGGACAACGGCATTCGGGTGGGTCCGGGCCGCGGATCAGGTGCCGGATCGATGGCCGCCTATGCGATGCGGATCACCGACCTCGATCCCATCACGCATCAGTTGTACTTTGAGCGCTTCCTCAACCCGGAACGCGAGTCAAAGCCGGACTTCGATATCGACTTTGACGAGCGTCGGCGCGGGGAAGTGATTCGCTACGTCACTGAAAAGTACGGCGAAGACAAAGTCGCGCAGATTGTCACGTACGGCACCATCAAGGCGAAGCAGGCGCTCAAGGACGCGGCCCGCGTGCTGGGGAAGCCTTACGCGCTTGGCGAGCAACTGACCAAGGCGTACCCAGAACCCGTGCAAGGCCGGGACATGCCCTTGGCTGGAGTGTTTGACCAAGCGCACGAGCGGTATCACGAAGGCGGCGATTTCCGGGCGCTCATCGACGCGGACCCTGAGGCCGCCGAGGTGACGGAACTTGCGCGCGGTCTCGAAGGCCTGAAACGCCAATGGGGAGTGCACGCGGCGGGCGTCATCATGTCGTCTGACCCGCTCATCGACATCATTCCCATCATGCGGCGCGAGCAAGACGGCGCGATCATCACGCAGTTCGATTACCCCACGTGTGAGTCGCTTGGCCTCGTCAAGATGGACTTCCTTGGTCTGCGCAACCTCACGATTCTTGACGACGCCCTCGACAACATCGTGAGCAACGGCAAGGACTCGCTCGTCCTTGAGGAC
>JAEYUX010000014.1 GCA_023432235.1 Actinomycetes bacterium | reverse complement strand
CACAGCAACGCGCGCGCGAGCAGGAGGCGACGCCGCTCACCACCGGACACCGTGAGCCCGCCGGAGCCCAGCTCGGTACGCAGACCGTGCGGCTGCGCGCGAAGCCATGTGCCGAGCCCCACCGCCTCAAGCGCCTCCCGCGCCTCCGCCTCGGTCACGTCTCCGCGTGCGACGCGCAGGTTTTCGAGCACCGACGTGCCAAAGATGTGGGCATCCTCCGGTGTGACAGCGACGAGCGAACCAAGAGTGTGGACGCCAACGGCCGTGCCAGCGATCGTGACCGAACCCGCTGCGGGGGGAAGGGCGCCCGCAATCGTAAGAAGGAGCGTCGTCTTGCCGACGCCCGAGCGGCCCACGATGCCAAGCGCACCACCTGGCTCCACCACGGCCGTCACGGGAACGGTGGGCACCATTCCCGGCCACGCCGCTTGGACGCCATTGAGGTGGAGAACGGCCGACGCTGGAGTAGCGGCGCCGTGTGTGTCGCCATCGGTCGCACGTGCGGAGAGAGGCGCGGAGCCGGCATCGCCGTCTGATGTCGCGAGGACTCGGCGTGCCGCCGCCGCAGAGCGGAATGCCTGCATCGTGGCTGCTGGCACCGCTGACACGGCCTCGAAGGCGCTGAGGGGCAAGAGCGCGATGATGGCCGCGCTCATTGGACTGAGCCCGTGATCGCGTGCCGCAATGACCGCGAGGCTGAGGGCGGTGATGAGTGCGAGCCCCTGTGCACCTTGCAACGCCGCGGCTGCCCAGGCGGACGGGCGCGCGGCATGCTCAGCCGCCGCTTCGGCCTCCCGGTTGGCGGCCCGAAGTTCCTCAGCCGCTTCCGCACTGGTGCCCCAGACGCGGTGCTCCACGGCGCCGTCGATCGCCTCAAGGGTGGCGGTCGACACGCGCGCAGCCGCCTCGGTGCCGCGTTCGGCGGCCGCACGGGTCGAACGCCATGTCCCCACTGAGGACAGGACCGCGGCCAACAGGAGGCACGCCGCCAGAGACAGTCCCGCCCACGGCAGCAACGCGGCAGTGATGATGACCGCCGCGAGGCTCACCGTGCCGGCAACGCCGAGCGGAACCATCGACCGCACCACCGCGTCGCCCATCGCATCGATATCGCCGCCGATGCGGGCCACCACATCGCCGCGCTTGAGCGAGAGGACGCGCTCGGCTCCGGTCGCAGCAACTCTCTCGTAGGTCCTCGTGCGGAGGGACACGACGCCGCGCAGCGCCGTCTCATGGCTCACGAGCCGTTCGAGGTAACGGAACAGGCCACGGCCAATACCAAAGAATCGGACCGCAACGGATGCGATGGCGAGATCGGCAGGGGAGGGCATCTGCGCTGCTCTCGCGATCATCCATGCGGCAACGGCGGCGAGCCCCACGGCGGAGCCGAGCGCGAGAGTGCCCCACGCGATCGAGCCAATGATGCGCGCCATGGTGACATCCGCATCACGCAGGAGCGCGCGCACGGGAACGGGTGTGCGCTGAGGGGTGCGAGCGGCGGTCACGGGGCGGCCACCTTCACGGTCGCCGCCGTCACCTCGACCGTGCGATCGGCGGCAGCGATGAGGAGCGGATCGTGGCTGGCAGCGACAACGGTCGCTCCCGCGTGCGCTGCCGCCGCGATGCGTCCAATGAGTTCCTCGCGTGCCTTGCCGTCAAGGTGTGCGGTCGGCTCGTCAAATAACAACACGGGGCGTCCCGACGTGAGGGCACGCTCGTAGGCGACGAGGTGTCGTTGTCCCAGGCTGAGGGTCCGCCCCGCCGGTCCCAACTCCGGACGCTGCGGAACCCAAGCGATGTGACTCACCCAGGCGTCGGCGTCGGCGTCGGCGATAGCGACCTCGCCCGCACCCGTGAGGGCCGCGACGTGACCCTCGTCCACCGCAATAAGCCCGCCGATAGCGAGGAGGGCTGTCGACTTGCCCTCGCCGTTGGCGCCGTGGAGGACGGTCAGCTCGCCGGGGCGGGCCGTGAGGCTCAGATTGCTCGGCGCATTCCGGGCGCCGTCAGGCGTCGCAACCGACACGTTGTCAAGGCGCAGTGACGCCCCCGCAAGAGCTGGGCGCGCGCCGCCCGGTGTGCCGACCACCATCGGGGCAAGCGCGAGCACCGAGAAAGCACCCTCCGCGGCAGCGAGACCATCGGCGGAGGCGTGAAAGTGGGTGCCCACGTTGCGGAGGGGCAGGTAAATCTCGGGAGCGAGGATGAGCACGGCAAGTGCCGTCTCGATCGACACGTGGCCGTCAATGAGCCGGAAGCCAAGGGTCACGGCAACAATCGCGACCGAGAGCGTGGTGAGCAGTTCGAGCACCAGCCCGGACAAGAAGGCAATGCGCAGCGACCCCATCGTCGCTTTGCGCGCGGCGTCACCGAGTTCCCGTACCCGCGCCACGGGCCCGCGCTCGCGACCAAGTGCGCGCAGCGTCGGCACGCCCGCGATGAGGTCTAGCACGCGTGCACCGAGGCGCTCCATTGCCTCCATGTGAGCGGCGGAACGAGCCGACGTGAGGAGGCCAACGAGCACCATGAAGATCGGCACGAGCGGCAGCGTGAGTACGACGATGAGTCCGGAGAGCCAGTCGACCCCGAGCACGACGACAAGCATGAGGGGAGTGACCGTGCAGGCAAGGATCAGTTGGGGCACGTACCGCACAAAGTACGGAAGGAGTCCGTCCAGGCCGCGGGTGACAGTTGTCACCACTTCGGCTCCCTTGCCAGAGGCAATCCACCGCGGCCCAAGGGTCGCTGCGTGCTCGACTACCGCTTCGCGCAAGTGTGAGATCACCCGGGTGCCCGCGCGGTGGGCAAGCCGTTCCTGCAGCCACACGAGTGCCACGCGCGCGGCGATGACGGCCGCGAGTAGCGGGAGGCCGACGCTGAGCGCGCGAGTACTCGTGGGCACGAGCGAGCCGATGTACGCGAGCCCGTCCTCGGTGAGCGGTGACGGGGCAAGCACGGGGGCGAGCATCCGCGCAATGAGAAGTGCTTGGACGAGCAACGTGCCGGCCGTCACAAAACCAAGCACCGCCGTCACGATGACGTAACGGCGGGCTGGACCGATCCGCGCGATGAGGCGCGGGTCGATGGGTTTCATGGATCCCCTATGCGGCCGGCTTGGTGAACGTCAGTTCATTGTGCTCCGGCATGTGATCCTCGGTGAGGCGGCGGCGGAACACCCAGTACGTCCACGCCTGGTACGCAAGGACCACGGGGGTGAAGATCGCAGCCACCCACGTCATCACCACAAGGGTGGTGTGGGAGGACGCGGCAACGAGCCCGGTGTCGCCGTGAACCACAAGGCTGTACGCGGGGTCCGTGGTGGACGGCATCACGTTGGGGAAGATTGCGCCAAAGATCAGCGTCACGGCGCCAACGATGGCGAGGGCATTCGCAACGAAGGCCCAGCCGTGGCGCTGAATGAAGCTAAAGAACGTTGCCCCGGCGAGACCGATCGCAGCGAGCGCAAGGGCGCCCCAGGTCCACGCATTGTTCGAGTACGCAAGCTGGAGCCATAGGGCCCACACCGCTCCAACGAGGAGAGCGGCAATCGACGCGCCCCGCGCCCATCGGGCAGCCCGCTGCTGCACATCTCCGCCCGTCTTGAGCGACAAGAAGATCGCCCCGTGGCTGAGGAACAGCGCGAGAGTGACGGCTCCACCGAGCAGAGCGAACGGGTTGAGGAGGTTGAAGAATCCGCCCGTGTACGTGCCCGTCTCATCGATCGGCACACCGCGCACGATGTTGGCGAACGCGACACCCCACAGGATCGACGGAATCCAGGCCGTGATGATGATGGCGAGGTCCCACCGGTCACGCCACTTCTGGTCGTTGATCTTGGAGCGGTACTCAATGGCGACCGCCCGCACAATGAGCGCAACAAGAATGAGGAGCAGCGGCAGGTAGAAGCCGGAGAACAGCGTCGCGTACCACTCGGGGAAGGCAGCAAAGGTGGCGCCACCCGCGGTGAGCAGCCAGACCTCGTTGCCGTCCCACACCGGGCCGATCGTGTTGAGGAGGAGGCGCTTGCCCTTGGCGGTCTTGCCGACAAACGGCATGAGCATGCCGACGCCGAAGTCGAAGCCTTCGAGCACGAGGTAACCGGTCCAGAGCACTCCGATGAGGATGAACCAGAACGTTGCGAGATCCATGAGTCGGTCCTTTCCGTCCTAGTACGCGAAGGAGAGTGGGGCGGCGTCATCGGTAGCCACCACCGGCTCTTCGACGATGGGCGCGCCTTCTTGGGCATAGCGAGCGATGAGCCGGTACCAAAACACACCGAGTACGGCGTAGATGAGGGTGAAGACGATCATCGACGTGGCCACCTCAAAGGTGTCGACCGCTTTGGACACCCCGTGCATCGTGAGCAGATACACCGGATCTGTGCCGTCGTATGAGGGGTTTGGTGCCACAACGAACGGCTGGCGACCCATCTCGGTGAAGATCCAGCCAAAGGATGCGGCGAGGTACGGCATGGGCAGCGATACGAGCGCGAGTTTGCGCATCCACCCCTGCGTTACGGTGCCGCCCTTGCGGGTGAACCACAGCACGGTGAGGGCCAACGCAGCGGAGAACGCCGCAAGGCCAATCATGAGGCGAAAGGACCAATAGGTGACCGCGAGGTTGGGCCGCGTGGAGCCGTCCACTTCGTAGCCGTCCACGGCGGGAACAATCGGGTTTTCAGCGTCGGAAATGCCCGCGTACTGGCGCTGCAACTCGTTGACGCCGGTGACGGTCGCGTTGAAGTCGCCCTCGGCCAACCAGGAGGTGAGGCCGGGGATCGCAAGGATGTGCTGGACCGACCCGGGGTCATTGCCACCGAGGTTGCCGATTGCGAGCAGCGAGAACGCTGCGCCTTCCTCGCTTTCCATGATGCCTTCGGCCGCGGCCATCTTCATTGGTTGCTGCTCGAACATGAGCTTCGCCTGGATATCGCCCGAGACGATGATCGCGATGCCCGCGATGATCATCGTGACCGCGCCAAAGCGAGACGCCGTGCGGTAAAGCGACACATCGGCGGAATCTTTCGCCTCGCCAGCGCGGTGCTTTTTCACCATCCAGTACACGGCGATTCCGGACACAAAGGTGCCAGCGACAAGGAAGGCCGATGCGATGACGTGGGGGAAAGCGGCGAGAGTTGTCGAGTTGGTCAACACCTCCCAAATGCTCACCATCTCGGCTCGGCCCTTTTCAGGGTTGTAGGCCGTTCCCACGGGGTGCTGCATCCACGAGTTCGCAGCAAGGATGAAGTAGGCGGACAGGTTTGAGCCGATCGCAAAGGCCCAGACCGTTGCGAGATGCACCTTCTTTGGCAGACGGTCCCAACCGAAAATCCACAACCCAAGGAAGGTCGATTCGAGGAAGAAGGCGATGAGCGCTTCCATCGCAAGAGGTGCGCCAAAGATGTCGCCCACGTAGCGCGAATACTCCGACCAGTTCATTCCGAATTGGAACTCCTGGACGATTCCGGTCGCCACGCCGAGCGCAAAGTTGATGAGCAGCAACTTGCCGTAGAACTTGGTGAGACGCAGCCACTTTTCGTTGCCCGTGCGCACCCATGCCGTTTGCATGATGGCGACGAGTATCGACAGCCCAATGGTGAGCGGCACGAGGATGAAGTGGTAAACGGTCGTGATACCGAACTGCCAGCGCGCAAGCTCGAGCGCCTCCATGGCATGGCCTCCTTCAGGTTGTGCGGTCAACCTACCTCTGGGGGCATCTGGGGAGGCCGGGACTGAGGTCCCGGTTGTCCCATGACCTCACGCGTGGGGTCCTAGCCGAAAGTCCCGGTTTGTCCCGGGTGCGCTGGCCGCGCGTGCACGGAGCGAAACACGGGGAAAAACCCAGCAGATCGGGCGTTTCGGGCGGCCGTGTGCCACAATGGGCGCAGGTCAGCGCCTTCCACATGGGCGCCTACCGCGCGACAGACGCAAATGCGAATGGCAGCCGGCGGAACATCCGCCAGGCGCCTTGTATAAGCGGTCGGCCGCGACGATTACAGACTTCCGTCACCGCGAGTGACGACCGACGAAGACGCCGGGCCGGATGTGGGCGGCTTGAGGCTATGAGGTACCCGCTGTGAGCGAGGACAACACTTTTTCCCCCAATGCAGTGATCTTCCAGGCGCCCCAGGTGGCACCGGACCAGGTCGCTGACAAGCCCAAGCGTGCGCCGCGTCGTGCGACTGCGCCTGCGGG
>JAEYUX010000185.1 GCA_023432235.1 Actinomycetes bacterium | reverse complement strand
ATGCGGCCGGTGCGGCCGGTGGTCTCGGTCATGAGGTCACCTCCAGAAGGGCGTTACGGAACATGGCCATCTCGCGGGCAGTGCCGATCGTGACGCGCAGGAAGCCTTCAGGCCCGGTCACGCGAATCAGCACACCGCGTTCAAGCAACTCTCTGAAGATCCTCTCGCGATCCGCGAAAGAACCAAAAAGCACAAAGTTTGCGTCCGTATCCGCCACCGTGTAGCCCTGCGCACGCAGCCAGTCCACCGTGTCATCTCGCTCGGCGCGAATCTCATCGACCTGAGCCTGAAGCTCCCGGTGGTGAGCAAGCGCAGCCCGTGCGGCGGCCTGAGTGATCGCGCTCAAGTGGTACGGCAAGCGCACGATGCGGAGCACATCAATGACCTCACGGCTCGCTGCCAAATAGCCGAGGCGTCCACCGGCGAGGGCGAAGGCCTTCGACATCGTCCTCGACACCGCGAGGTGAGGAATCTCCGGCAACAATGTCGCGGCGCTCGGCACACCCCGGCGGCGGAACTCGGCGTAGGCCTCATCCACCACAAGAATCGATCCGTCCTCGACCTGCGCGCAGGCGGCGGAAAGCCTGCGTACCTCGTCGAGAGACAAGGCCGTGCCGGTCGGGTTGTTCGGGCTCGCCACGATGACGAGTGACGGCTTGCGCTCGGCGATCGCCTCAACAGCAGCGTCGATGTCGATACGGAAGTCATCGCGGCGCGGCAGCGTCACGTAATCGGTGAGAGTGTCACGCGCGTACTCGGGGTACATCGAGTAGGTGGGAGCGAAGCTCAACGTGGTGCGGCCCGGGCCACCAAAAGCCTGGTGGAGGTGAAGCATCACCTCGTTCGACCCGTTCGCCGCCCAGATGTTGTGGGGCTCGAGGAAGTCAACATGGCTCTCGATACCGAGGTAGCGAGCAAGGTCCACGCGGAGCGCCAAGAACTCACGGTCGGGGTAACGGTTAAGCCCCTCCGCCGCCTTGCGAACAGCCGACGCGATGGCATCGACAACCGCCGATGGTGGCGCGTACGGGTTCTCATTGACGTTCAGCCGCGCGGGGACCTCCTCTTGAGGTGCGCCGTACGGCGAAAGTCCCCTGAGTTCAGGGCGAATGGGCAGGGTCATGCCCGAAGTCTAGTGGCGAGGGTGCAGTGGCTGAGGCGCGGCGAAAGCGCTGCGCAGGGTGCCCGCTGTCCCCTGTGAATCCGCGTCGCTACCGTGCAAGGCGCGCGGAGATCGCCTCGCCGTGAGCCGGGAGGTCTTCTGCGTTCGCCAATGCGACCGCATGCGCGCCTACCTCAGCCAGAGCGTCGGCGTCGTACTCCACAATCGACACCGCACGAAGGAAACTCGTCACACCCAACCCGGACGCAAAACGCGACGTGCCCCCCGTTGGCAACACGTGGTTGGAGCCAGCAATGTAGTCGCCGAGCGGTACCGGGCTGTGGGGCCCCACAAAGATGGCTCCCGCGTTGCGGATGCGCGTCGCCACCTGAGCAGCGTCGCGGGTGTGGATCTCGAGGTGCTCGGCGCCGTACGCGTCGGCGACCTGAATCGATTGGTCGAGGTTGTCCGTGAGGATGATCGCGGACTGGACGCCGCCCAATGCTTCCTTTGCGCGAACGTCGTGCTTGGTCGCGCCCACGAGGTCAGTAAGGCGCTCCCCCACGCGCTCCGCGATGTCCTCGTCATGGGTGATGAGCACCGAACCTGCGAGGGGATCGTGCTCGGCCTGGCTGAGCAGGTCATAGGCCACGTAGGTCGGGTCGGCCGTGTCATCGGCAATCACCGCGATCTCGGTGGGACCCGCTTCCGCATCAATGCCCACCGTGCCACTCACCGCCCGCTTCGCGGCGGCAACGTACACATTGCCCGGGCCGGTGATGACGTCGACCGGCTCGCACAGCGTCGTCCCGTCCGTTGCTGCGGCGCCATAGGCGAGCATGCCGATCGCCTGGGCACCACCCACCGCGTACACCTCGGTCACGCCGAGCAGGGCACACGCGGCGAGAATCGTCGGGTGCGGCGCGCCGTTGAAGGCGGCCTGGGGCGGGCTCGTCACGGCAATTTCGGTGACGCCGGCGGCCTGCGCGGTCACCACGTTCATCACTACTGAACTCGGATACACAGCGAGTCCGCCCGGAACGTACAGGCCCACGCGGCTCACTGGGATCCACCGCTGGCTCACAGTGGCGCCAGGGGCAAGTTCGACTTCAGTCGACTGCGGGACTGTTGCCTCATGGAAGGTGCGAACGCGGCAGATTGCTTCTTCGAGCGCGGCTCGCACCGTGGAGTCGAGGGTGGTGAGTGCGTTCTCGATCTGCTCCGCTGGGACCCGGAGCGTTTCGGGCACCACGCGGTCAAAGCGCTCACCGTATTCGCGCAGGGCCTCTTC
This sequence comes from Actinomycetes bacterium, assembly GCA_023432235.1. Lineage (GTDB taxonomy): Bacteria > Actinomycetota > Actinomycetes > Actinomycetales > Demequinaceae > Demequina. The sequence goes on along the minus strand of JAEYUX010000185.1, from coordinate 2,719 downwards.
ACCGCGAGCGCGCACGTCAGCAAGGAGCGGGCGAACGGTTTCGAGCGCGGCGTCGATGTCGATGTCGGCGCGCGGGACCACGCCCAGCAACTCGCGCATGGACAGGTTCTGACCGCGAAGATCGATGCGCCTCAACACGGCGTCAGCCTACCCCGCCCCACCCCTCCCCTCGCGTTTGCGGTGAGTTGTTGGAGGTAATCGGACCGTTGGACGCCGTTTGCGGTGAGTTATTGGGCCACGCCTACGCTGCCAGCACCCGCCGTCGCGCCCGCAACACCGCAAGCACCCGCGCCCGGCACATTTCCGGCGAGCCGACCACCATGCGGTATGTCAGCCTCACCGTGTGAATTCCCACCGACGCCAAAGCGAGATCGCGCGCCCTATCCGCCTCCCAGCGCTCAGGTGTCTGGTGGTACCGCTTGCCGTCGAACTCGATGGCGACCAAAGCGTCGGGATCGAACGAATCAAGTCGATAACGGACGCCGTCTACCTCCACCCGCACTTGCCGCTCAAGGTGCGCGAACTCAGGTCCCGTCAGCACGTCGCGCATTCCTCGGTGCTCAAGCGGACTTTCGATGCCCTGCCCGTGAAGCGCAAGCGCCTTGATGAGCTCCCTGCGGCCCTTGGCATATGGCGATGCCTTGACCACGCCGGCCACTTCCGCCGCATCGATATCCCGATGCGCGAGCACTGTGACCGCAGAGTCGAGCCGTTGTGCTGCAGACTGCTCGCGCATCGCGTGAAGTAGTGCCCAAGCAGGCTCTGCGATTGGCAGCCCATCTCGCATCCACACCGGCACCTGCGCGACGCACCGATAAAACGCCGTCCCTTGCGGCGCCCGCGTCACGTGGTGGTGCCGATCAACCGCGATGACGACGCGTGGCGGTACCTCGTCAATGAGACCGGCGAGGAACAGCGCACCCATGCCTGTGATCGCTCCCAGGGAGCGCGTCGCTTTCAGCGCAGCCTCGGCCCGAACAGCCATGGTCCCCATGAACGTGACTGGTGCGTAGAGATCACGCGCTATCCGGGCGATTTGGCGGACGTCGACTGCTCTGCGCACGTGGTGCTCGCCGTAGAACGGCACGAGCTCGTCCCACGCAGCCACCCACGGATGCAGGATCGCTTGGTCCCACGGCAATTGAGTCGGGAAGGAAGTCACACCCGCAGGATGGCGGGATCCGCGCCGTCACGGGTGCTCGATTGGCGATCTGTGGAGAACTCTGGGCGCGGTTGACTCAATAACTCACCGCAAACGGCGCCCAACGGTCCGATTACCTCCAACAACTCACCGCAAACGCGAGAAGGAAGGGGTGCGGCGCGGGGCGCGCCGCGCGGGTTATGGGGCTAGGCAGTTGGGGCCGAGCGCTGCTTTGAGGTCACCGTAGAGAGCGGAGGATTTCGCCACCCGGAACTGGTCGCCAAGGCGCATAGTCAGAGGCTTGTCGCCACCGGTGAGGATCATCCGCACCTCAACGGGTCCCGGATGCGAGGCAAGAATGCCCTTCACCTCTTCCACCAATGGTGGCGTGACGCGTCCGGCCGGCACACTGATCGATACCGGCGCGTTGTCGACCACATTGACGTTGGGGATGCGCAACTCGATCGCGGAGTATTGCAGCCCCCCATCGCCGCGTTCACGCGTGCGCACCTTGAGCGCCACAACGGCGTCCTCGACGAGATCGCGCGCATACGTGTCATACGTCTTCGCAAAGAACGACACCTCGCACTCGCCTGTCATGTCTTCAAGCACAACTAGTGCGTAGGCATTGCCGGACTTCGCGATGCGGCGATCAACGCGCGTGATAAGCCCCGCGAGCACGATCTGTTCGTTGTCGCCGACGCCGTGGGCGGGGGTCGCGTTGAGAATCTGGTGAGTCGCTTCGGACCGGAGTACGTGGTCGAGGCCTGACAGCGGGTGATCGGACACATAAAGCCCGAGCATCTCGCGCTCAAGATTGAGAAGGGTCTTCTTGTCCCACTCGTCAAGCACGGGCACCTGGACTGACACCCCGCCGCCAAGGTCAGCGTCCCCGCCAAAGAGATCGAACTGACCTGTCGCCTCTTGGCGCTTCACTCCCACGACGGCGTCGACCGCCTGCTCGTGGATCGTGTTGAGGGCACGGCGCGTGTGGCCAAGCGAGTCAAAGGCACCCGCCTTCACCAGCGAGTCGATGGTCCGCTTGTTGCACACCGAGGCTGGCACCTTGTCGAGGAAGTCAGGGAACGACGCGTAACGCCCCTTCTCTTCGCGCGCGCGCCAGATCTCGTTCACCACATTGGTGCCGACGTTGCGCACGGCAGACAAGCCAAAGCGGATGTCGTCGCCAACAGCCGAGAAGTTGGCCTTGGAGTCGTTGACGTCCGGGGGAAGCACAGTGATGCCCATGCGGCGGCATTCCGCCAGGTAAAGGGCCATCTTGTCCTTGTCAGTCCCCACGGATGTGAGCAGCGCTGCCATGAACTCGGTGGGATAGTGCGCCTTGAGATACGCCGTCCAGAACGACAGCACTCCGTATGCCGCCGTGTGTGCCTTGTTAAAGGCGTAGTCGGCGAACGGCACCAGGGTGTCCCACAGCGCCTTGATCGCAGGCTCGGAGTAGCCCCGCTCGCGCATTCCCGCGCTGAACGGCTCGAACTCCTTTGCAAGGATCTCGGGCTTCTTCTTTCCCATCGCGCGACGCAGCAGGTCTGCCGCTCCGAGCGAGTAGCCAGCGAC